>JAFOHE010000218.1 GCA_017421975.1 Pseudomonadota bacterium | reverse complement strand
ATATGGGTTGATTTTGCTTTTACCCCCGGCGTTGCCGGGGGCTACTCGCCCAAAGCCCTACGGGCTTTATATAATGCGTTATCTACAAACTTTGCGTGCATAGATAAAAACATACGAACAACTGGACTTGCATATTTCCACATCGTCATGTTTAGCTTGAGAATCCAGAATAAAACACGAAGGATAATGTGCATTTAGAGAAAAACAAAAAAAGCACTGAGCTTTGTGCTCAGTGCTTTGATGAAGTTGAACGAAAGTATTAATCGCCACTGCCGCTTTCGAAAACGAACGGGTAAATAACTTTACAAGCAGCACCACCAGACGGTTTCGGGAAACGCCAACGCTTAATGGCATTCGCAATACAATTTTCGACGTTTTTATTTTTAAGCGTAGTATCGGTGACGACTGCATTGGCGACGTTACCATCGGCACTAACGAGCCATGTTACCTGAACTTTACCGTTAAGGCCTTTGACCTTGGCAAGTTCTTTTTCGTAGCAGGCACGAAGTTCGCCGAAGTGGTTACGAACGACTTTCTGGATAACACGTTTATCGAGAGCACCAGAGACATCGGGGTTAAGGGCTTTCATCTTAGGTGCGGATTGTCCTTTTTCACCCAAGTTACCTGTATGTGCACGCGCAGCAGCACCGACAGCACCGCCGCCGCCACGACCGCCAGGGCCGAATGCACCGGCGCCGAAACCACCCATTGCAGCACCACCACCGCCGCTACCAGTCATGCCGATACCATAGCCGGCACTGGCAGCAGCTGTATTGGCATCAAAGGATGACCAATCGAGATCCATGTTGTCGAGGTTGGCACCAACGGCGAGCATGGAGTTCATGGCGTTGGCCTGAGCGAGAAGACCCGTAGCCTGGGCAACACCGACGGCAGCTTCACGCGACATACCGGAACCGGAGGAATCACTTGACGTTGAAGATGTTGTTGCTGCAAAAGGCGTCGGTTCCGCATCAACATTGGCGTTGGAATCGTCTTCGACAGGTTCTTCAGGTTCGACTTCGTCTTCTTTTTCTTCTTCTTCGACTTTTTGTTCTTCTTCAGGCTGAATCAGGGCTTCTGCAAAACGGCTCGTGGTAAGGATGCGGTCAATCATGAGGGCATCGACGCGATCCGTCGCGAAAAGAATGACGGAGAAAAGCGCAAAATGAAGCAGGAAAGAAGCGACAAAGCTTCCGATCATGCTCGTATTGATACCGCCAAAAAATGGCAGAACAACAACTGAGGGACGCGCAAGATGAACGAGAATCGATACTTCGTTGTTATTACAGAAGGTCAGTTTTGCACGCGTCTTTCCATTAATGGGAACGGCAACTTTGTCATTGATCGTTTTGCCGTTAAAGGATGCAGGCGAGAAGGAGCCGATACAATCTTTGATTTCGTGCTTATCCTTGTCAATGACAATAAACCCTGTGTAGTTCTCTGCGACATGAAGATACCAATTGCCCTTATCGCAGACGAGAAGCGTTGTTTCGCCGCCAACCCTCGGATCTTCAATACCGAATTCGACGTGATCTCGGCCAACGTTACGACTACCGATTCGTACGCGCAATCCATCTTTCGTTTTGAAACTGCGAATGGCACTAACCTGATCGCGCCACATAAGCGCAACTTCAAGTGTACCTTTGCCATCAGGGCTTTTCTCTGAGAGAAAACGCCGTTCAAAACTGACGGGACGTTTTTTACGAATAATCTTTTTCTGTGGGGCAGATGCGGTGTTGAATCCACCACCGAAACCACCGGCTGAGGCTTTGCTTCCAAAAGCTGCCTGTTTTTGGAGATTTACGCCTGACGCGCCTGTAGCCGCAGGCTTTTGGAGATTTACGGCTGCCGGTGCTGCTGCGGCGGCTTGAACGGCCGGTTGTGGGGCAGCGGGAGTGGCGTTTTGCGGACTTGTCTGGGCTGCAAGTTGTTCAACATCAGATGCTGATGCTGTGATCGTCGCACCATCCTCTTCCTCTGCCACAGGCGCACTTTCACTGCCAACACTTGTCACACGCACATTGACTTTACCAAAGCGGAGCATCGCATTGACGGCACATTCGCTCTCTCCACCTTTGGGAATCTGGGCGTCATTGATGAAGGATCCATTACCCATACCACGATCCTTGACCTTCAACGTCGTGTCATTGATAATCGTGATTTGTGCATGAATCGGCGCGACGCTGATATCGCTTATGACCAGGTCGTTGGTCTGGAGCTTACCAACCTTAATGGTCGTTTTCGGGCTCTCTATGACCTTGCTGACGTTGCCGCTCGCGTCTAATATCTCAAACTTTAACATTATGTCCTCCTTAACCTGATCATCATCAGATCTTTCTCATCTACTTTAGACAAATGCTAGAGTTCGTCTACGGTTTTGCGCATTTCATCTACGAAATCTTCGCGCGCTCTAATTAAGCTTGACAACTCGTCTAATTCCTTGACGTTAACTGTTGTGGATGTCGGCATCATCAGATCACCTTCGATGCGGTCATCGTCGAACACGATCTCCTTGACTGTGTCGTCTTGAGCGAAAGCGGCACTGCTCGCAAGTAAAATACCAAGCGTTACGCTTATGCTAATGAGTTTTTTCATGTTCAAGCTCCTTCTAGGGTTATTTATCCGTGCTCACAAAGCACGCCTTGTAAATATGTAACATAGATGTGGATGGGATGCAAGTAAGTGTTTTGGGAAAACGAATGTGGTCTGCCGTATGCGTATGCGCATAGGCAGACAGGCGGCCGTATGGCATTGCCATAGGCCGACAGTGGACAAAAGTGGTCTGCCGTATGCGTATGCGCATAGGCAGACAGGCGGCCGTATGGCATTGCCATAGGCCAACAACAAAAATAAAAAAGGCCGCATAACTGCGGCCTTTGAAAGTGAAAAAATGCGTATTAGTTGCCGTCTCCGGATTGAGCAGCTTCGGCGGCTTCGGCGGCTTCGGCTTCACGCGCCATACGTTCCAATTCTTCCATTTCTGCCTGCATTCTCGCAGCATCAGCAGCGGCTTTTTCGGCTGCAGCTTTGGTTTCATCGATCTGTTTGATGCGGGTTTTGGCCTCTTCGACGCGACCAGGAATGATCTTTTGGGCTTGCGGGTTTTCGACAAAAGCGGCCCACATGGTGCGAGCTTCATCCGTCTTCTGATAATACTCTTGATAGAGAACGTTTAGATTGAATTGCGCCTGTGGATATTCAGGGTGCTTGCTGATGATGTCACGGTAAATTTTCTCGGCTTCATCGAGGCGGTCAAGACCACGAAGGGCTACGGCTTTGGACAGATAGGCTTCGATGTTGTTCGGCTCCAGAGCCAGTACTTTTTCGTACTGTTCAAGTGCGAGGGGATAATCCTGGACATTGACGGCGATACCGGCGACATTGAGCATGGCCGGTACACTGTCTGGATCCAGAGCGACGGCCTGCTTGAATTCGGCGTTGCCCAACGAAACTTCGCCTTCAGCGAGATAGATCAGGCCGGACGTGTTATAGATGGCCGCGAGGTCTTTCGGCTGATACACTTTGAGCTCATATTCTTCAGGCGTGATGCGGCCGGCATCGAGCTTCTCTTTGAGGGCGTTGTTGTATTCGTCGTATTTGAGTTTGGCCTGTGTCGTGACGAGGCGGGCCACTTCGAGGCTGTTCATGAGGTAGTAGATGGCACTCAGGTTCTCGTAACAATAGATGTTGTTCGAGTCGCCGACGAGGGCGCGTCGAATATAAACAACGGCCTGTGCAAAGAGATCGTATGCCTCTTTGTTCTTGATTTCACCTTTGTTGTCGGAACCTGACATGGAGAACTGCTTTTCCACGCCGCCGCTGTCGCGTTCGAGAATGGCTTCGCCGCGATGACGGTAAATCATGCCCATGTTGAGGTTGGCTTCGACATTGAAAGGATCAATGCCCGTTTTGTCGTCAATCACTTTGTTGAGTGTCGTGACGGCTTCATCGAACTTGCCTTCGGCAATCTGAAGGCGGGCGATGTTCGTGTAGGCACTTGCCATGTCGGGACGCATTTTGAGCGTCGTTTCATAGGCTTCCATGGCTTCTTTGGTATTGCCGCGTTCCTGCTCAAGAAGACCCACGTTGTACCAGGCTTCCGCAAAGTTCGAATCTTCCTTGGCGGCTTTCTTAAAAAGATCGATGGCCATCGCCGGATTGGATTTGGCGGATTTGATGGCTTCGCTGAAGGTGGTGATGGCGTTTTCACTGACGGCGGTACGCGTGATGGAACCGTCGGCATTGACCTGAACTGCTGAAGTCGCGCTGGCCGCTGTATTCGTGGTTTTGGGGGACGTCGAGGAACCGCAGCCTACAAGGCCGGAAAAACAGAACCCAAGGATGCCCAGACATGCCACTCGTCTTATCGTTGATTTCATTGTTATCCTCATCCTTAATTTAGGAAATTGAAGTCTCTGTGATGGGGATGCCATCGAGACACCCCCTTTTGAAGTATGGATTTACGGTTACTGTGCGGCTGCTGCGTCGACTGCAGGTTGTGCGTCGGCTGCAGGTTGTGCGTCGGCTGCAGGTTGTGCGTCGGCTGCAGGTTGTGCGTCGGCTGCAGGTTGTGCGTCGGCTGCAGGTTGTGCATCAGTAACAGGTTCAGCTGCGGCATCGGCTGCCGCAGTTTCTTCTTCAACAATCGTGTTAACGACACGTTTCGTCTTGGAAACTTTGCCGCGGAGTTCTTCGAGGTCAGTGAAAATCCTACCCGTATGATAAGTCTCAATCGTCTTGTTCGGCGTGGCCTTGACTTCCGAGGCCGATCGGTACTGATCCGGGCGCAGAACGAAGAGGCGTTTCTGGGCTTCGTTTGTGAACTCGCTAAACCAGCCTGTTTCTGCGGCTTTCTTGACGGCAGCTTCATAGTAGGCGACAGCACGCTCTTCAAACTGTGCGGAGAAGTCCAAAAGGATTTCGACGTAGACGAGTTCAACTTCTTCCGGAAGTCCAGGCGGTGTCGGCGCATTTTCGATCTGATAAGCCGTATCGTGGTACATCATACCGATGCGAGCCATGGCGGCAAGACCCCATTTGGGTGATTTGAACTTCGTGATGACGTCGTTGTAGATCGGGGCAGCTTCCTGCATCTTGTTGCTCTTTTTGACGATCTGATCCTGAAGATATTTTTCGATCTTCTTGGCCGGTACGCTCGGATCACTCAGCTTGATTTCGAGTGTTTCCTGGAAGAGGGCCTCACCGCGCATGAAACGGGCCTCTGCAGCTGCGTTTCTGGCCTGATCCTGATCGGCCGGGTCGGCTGTTTCGAGCCATTTTTGGACGGAATTCGAGAAATAATCGTTCTCGGCCTGCTGGAAGTATTTGAGGGCTTCCTTGCGGTTCTTTTTGGCCCAGTAAGCTTTGCCGATGTAGGTTTTGGCTGCCACGGATCGACCGGGCGTGCCGAGTTTTGCATAATTGCGAAGATAATCGTTGAAACGGTCGATGGCCGAATCGTACTTTTTCTGATCGAAATAGATACGTCCCGTCTGGAACTTGAGCATCGACATTTCGTTTTTGTCTTTCGGGAACATTTTGGCAAAAAGGTCAAAGTTTTCAATGGCCTTTTCATATTCGCCGAGACCCGAACGGAAAACGGCGGCATTTTGAAGGGCGTCTTTGGCGCAGGGATCTTTTTTGGGTTCTGCACCAATGGGGACGCATGCCGTGTGGTTGTCAGGATACTTCTTGACGAAAAGTTCGTAGAAGCGTGCAGCTTCTGAATAGACGGCGAGGCTGTGATAGTTGGAGGCGATCTGGTAGAGCGCGAGGGCTTTCATTTCTTCCGACGTGTCGCTGCTCGAAAGGAGGGCAGCACGCGTTTCGATGGCACGGCTGATCTCAGAACCGTTTTCCCACGCAATCGAGGCGTTCCACAAGGCCTTCGGCGCATCTTCGCTGCCTTTGTGGGTTGCGGCAAAGTTCTCGTAACACTTCGCGGCATCTTCCCAGAGACGTTTTTTATCTTTCTCTTCGCAGAATTTGAAGTCGAGAGCTTCTTCGTACGTATTCATAATCGAAACGAATTCCGGCATCAGTTCGGATTTGTTCGACATAAACGCACTGTTGCCCTTGAGATCGGCAATCGCTTTGCTCATGCCCTCATATTCGCCACGCGCTTTGTACGAATCAAGCAGGTAGTTGGCTGACAAAACGGCAAGTTCGTGCTCGGGAGTTTCGTGCGTGATTTCGAGGAAGAGTGGTTTCGCTTCGTCAAAGTGGTTGTAATCAAAATAAATTTGTGCCGCCATGTATTTCGCGTTGATGGCGAATTCTGCCGACGTGTCGATCTTGGCATAGCGCTTGGAGGCTTTGATGAAGTTGAGACGGCATTCGGCGATCTCGTATTCGGGATATTCCTGCTCTTCGCCTTCTGCGGCTTCGGGCGTTTCCGGAATGTCAGGACACGCTGCCTTGTCCTCTTCATTGGTACTCTTCATGAGTTTTTCGTATGCCAAAACGGCACCGTGCGCGGCATCTTTGCTAAATTCGCCGTTTTCATTGAGGTCGAGGGCTCGCTCGTAGCTCTTGGCTGCAGTCGCATAGTTGCCACGGAAATACGCCATGTCGGCGTAGTAGTACATGATCTCGTAATTGTCCTGGGCATTCGGGAAGTTATCGAGATAGGTTTTGTAAATTTCAAAGGCCAGCGAGTAGTAGATGGCGTTTTTCGTTGTCTGGTAGGTGACGTGATAGAATTTCGCCGTTTCACGCGTGTACTGCTCGAGCTTGTCATCCATCGCTTTGACGGCTTCGGGCGTGGCACCTTCATAATTCTCATTGCGTGCCATGACATAAAGTTCAACCGTACGACGGATTTCCTGGGCTGTTTTTTCGGGAACACCCATCGTATCAATGTTGAGCATGATCTCATACTGGTAATCTACGATCTTGAATTTGCCCATGTTGTCTTTGATGAGCTGATTATAGACGTAGATTGAATCGTTGACACGCCCGCCTTCGCTGTAAAGACGTGCAAGACGTTCCATCATGTTGTTGACTTCTTCGTCATCGGCAGCGAAGCTCTTGAAGTATTTTTTTGCATTGGCGGGTTTGGCCTCATCCCACATACTGTAAGCTTTGACGAGGTCTTTGAGCGCTTCTTTGCGCATGTCGGAACGACGGTTTGAGGTCGTTGCGGCGTCCGATTCACGGATGACTTTTTCAAATTGGGCTAAGGCGCGTTTCGGTTCGCCTAGGTTAAAGTAACACCAGCCCATTTTGTACATGGCAAACGAAGCGGCTGAACTCGATTTGTCTATGCTGACAACTTTTTGATACTGCTGAAGGGCGAGCGGCATGTCTTCTTCAATGGTGAACGTGTATTCCGCCATACCCAAAAAAGCTTCTGCTAAGTACTTTGAATTTGAATGTTCTCGGACGATACCGCTGTACTGTTCGTACGCTTCACCGGCATACCCCATTTCGGCAAGGTTAAATGCCATATAATATCGAATTTTGTCGATTTGTTCGTAGTCGGGATAATATTTGATGATCTCTTTGTAAAGTTTGAGCATCTCGTCACGTGCGGCGCGGCTCGTCTTTTCATCGGCGGCTTTCTGTTCGAGTGCTTTGGCCTTGCCTTCGGCATCTCCACGGTCTTCAGCTTCGTAGGATTTGTTGAGAAAATCGTACGAACGGAGATCGTAATACTTCGCCTTTTGCCAGAGCATATCGCCGAGACGTTCCATTAGCGCGGGCTTGTTGGGATCATCCTCGTCCGTGTTTTTGATACGAAGCTGGAGCTTTTTAATGGCCTGGGCCTGAAGTTCAAGTTTGTCTGCTTCGACGGCAGCAGCAGCCATTTCATCAGTTTCAAAACTGACTTTCGGACCGGCACCCTCTTCCTGTTCGAGGGTCTTGCGCTCAACCTGCGTGCGTTCCGCATTACCCTTGATTTCTACCTGCTTCTTTTCTGCAAAACTTGCTTCCTGCGCAACAGAAACAGCAGGCGCAAACGCGCACATGACTGCAAGTGCTCCGAGAAACCATCGTATACTGCTTTTGCTCATGCCTATTCTCCAATATCAAAGATGTGTACTTAAAGGCACACGGGGACTGACAAAGTCTATTCTTATAGCACGTGTTTTTGTGGAAAGCAACGCGCCTGTAGATGCGGTTATCTTGCCGCAATTTCCATTAACTTGCAATTTATTGGATTCATTCACAACGTCACACCAGATCATTTCGGGGATGTATATCGAAAGAGCCACGAATCCTGACTCACGATGGCTGCATTGAGATTGATGTCCGTCGCCATAAAATTCACGTTGTAATCAAAGGGGTTTGGCCCCATAACATAGGCATTGATTTCGAATTCAATCGTTTCCGCATCGTATTGGTAGGCGTCATCCGGCGTCGTCGGCTCATAGTTGACGAGAACGGGATAATCCGGTGCTTCGGGTGAAAGTCGGGGAAGCGCAAGACTTCTGTTCGGTGAAGGTACGTAAATTTCCCATAACAAATGCGCACGCGACGAACCGATATCGCTGTCAAGAATCTTGTTGTGGATCGGTGGGGTCATGTAATTGAGGCGTATGATAGTCAGATCTGTCTTATCCGGAACAGTCCATGCCATGGGCGCGTCGAGCGTCGTTTCGACAGCATCGAGCGCCTTCGAGGCTGGTTTGGCGGGCGACGAGGCCGTCGGCAGGTCAAGCCACGCCTCTTTGCCATACATGGACAGTGGGGTGTTCGGCGTCACGTGCCGTATGATGGTGGATATCCCCGGACGGTCAAAACCCGATACGGCCGCTCTTCCGGCAAGGCCCACGACGATAGGTTCTGCTTCAAGTCCAAGCGTTTGAAAGACTTTGTGTGTTGCGCGTGGAAAAGATGCACGCAGTGGATTGCTGAATGAATCAAAATTATAGGCTCCGTTGACGTCGAGAAAAATAAAGCCTTTTCCCGTGTTGATCATCGGAAGAAGTAGACCTGTTTCAAGCGGTTTCCCCGTCTCGGGATCCATCGGAAGGTCGCCAAAGTAAATGTCGTTCGTGTCCGCACCCTGTGTCAAATCGATATCGAGATTGATCTGCACTTCGGGTGTCTTTCCGGCTTCAACCTTGACGGTCGTCATGCCGAGCGCACGCGGTTCAAAAACGAGACGGTAGGGGTTTTGCGAAGCTTCGAGGATGTTGCTACCGACACCAGCGAGGGCAAAGACAATATATTCGCCTGGCGCTACGCCTGTCAGACGAAAGGTGGAATGTTCCGGTTGCGACAGGTTGGCAAGGACGAGATTCGGCGGAATGGCAAAGTAGGAGGCCATGCTGGCATCGGCATCCGGCGGGAGAAGTATGGCGCCTGTATTCATTGAGCTGAGCGGCGTGTTGCGAAAGGCAATTTGGACGATCGCGATGTTGAATTTTCCAAAAATATTCGTGTTCTCTGACGGAAATGCCGGTACGCCTGCTTCTCCACAAAATCCGCGAACAACGCCCTTGACCGTTCCTGCACGCGTCTCAGCTTCGGCTGCGGGAATATCACGCGCATGAATGCCAACGCTGACGACACGTGCATTGAGATCGGCATACGTTACGTACCTTGCACCTTTGGCACCAACTGTCAGCGTGACAGGGCCGCGCAGGCGGTCGTCGGTGATATGGATCCAGCCGTTGTCGTTTGTCTGCGCTGTCAGCGTGCTGCCGTCATCAAAATCAATCTGGATGTAAGCGTGAGCAGAAGGCTTTGGGGATCTTCCGGACCAGTCGAGCGAACTGCCGTCGATCGTCATGATCCAGATGTCGCCGTCGAGCGGTCCGGCATTCGCATATTTCCCCGGATTGATGCCAGGACGTTCGAGCTCGACATGGGTTTCCGATAAAAGTGGCGTCGCTGGTGGATCGGGGTGCTGCGTATGGCCCGGGGTATCGTTGGCAAGCGCAAAAGTGACGGGAAGAGTAAAGATGGTCGGCTGGCCGGATGCGTTCGGATAGGATGCCGTCACGGTCACGAGGCCCAAGCCGTCCTCACGGCTAACGGCATCAAATGTATATACGCCTGTCGCTGGTTGCTGTTCGTTTTCGATTGTGCCGAACGTCGTAGAAATTTGAACGCGAACATTGTCGATCAGGGCACCACGGTCATTCATCGTGCTGATCCGGATGTGGTGCGTGGATAATTCCGTCGATGAAGTTGTTGAAACAATGGTTCCTTGAATCTTGATGACTGGTGCATCGCAAGGCGACGGATCATCGGCGTCGGGAATCGTGTCTGCGTCGGTGTCTGCATTATACGGATCCGTGCAAAATACCGCTTCCTGGGTATCGCTAAGGCCGTCTGCGTCGCTGTCCGGACCAAAAACTTCGCCGCTGCAGGCAGACATAAAAATAAGGGGGAACAAAAGGTGGACTTTCAGACGCATGATTAAAAACTGAGGAGTAGAGCGCAGTGCCAGCTAAAGGAAATGCCATCAAAGGTGATGCCGGGATAACCGTAGTTGCCATGAAGGAGGGCGTATTTTTCCATTTCTCGCCTCTGGTAGAAGGAAAACATGGCGGATGTCGAAAGTCCGATTTGCCGTGGAACGGAGAGCCAGGCGCGTGGTAGCCAGCCGGTCAGGCCGAAGGACAACGTATGGCGGGAAGCATCAAGGATGTTGAGAACGTCACGTTGCGCGGGAACGGGCGTCGTCTGCCAGGCATAACCTGCCATCAATGTGAGATTATCAAGCGGCCGCCAGTCGAGCGATGCAGCTATGTGCCAGCTGTCCTCAAACTGGAATGCGCGTGTTTCCGATACATCCAGTACTTTGCCGTCATCGTCATACAGCGTGACACTGGATACGGATGCGACATCTTCTCGGTAGTGCTCATAGCCGAATTCGGCACGCGCTGTAAAGCGTGTGAGCGGATTTGCTGCAAGGGCGCTAAAATCGTACGAAAGGCCAAATAAAAATCGATCCGGTTCTCCGAAGGCAACGCCAGTGACGGCTGTATGGATGGCGCCGA
This sequence comes from Pseudomonadota bacterium, assembly GCA_017421975.1. Lineage (GTDB taxonomy): Bacteria > Myxococcota_A > Bradymonadia > UBA4248 > UBA4248 > RGIG464. The sequence continues at coordinate 1,676 of JAFOHE010000218.1, read as the reverse complement.
TCTGGTCGCTGACGACGACATCAACGGGAATATTGAGCGACGTTCTGTGTGCGCCTCGCCAGCTAAAACCCAGGTGAAGGCCGGGCAGCGGGCTGGCATAGAGGCCTAGGGTCGGCGCAAAATTGTATCCGACGCTGACATCGGTAGCATGGGCATCCGAGCCGTTCCTGAAGTCAATAGATACAGTGCCGTCAACGTCGGGCAGAAGCGTAAAACCAGCGCCAATCGCAAGGGAACGCCATAGACGAAGACTGAGGCCAAAGGCCAGGTCAAAGTGCCGCACATGGGCATCGTGAAAAAGGATGCGTGGCTGATCGGGAAGAGCCGTCTGAAGATCGTACAAACCTTCTTGCGGGAGATGAAGCTTGAGCCCTACAAACAGCCGATCATCGAAGCTGCCCAGCGGAACGCGTGCTGCAACACCAATGTTATACCCGATATAGGTGCCTGGATCCGCGTCTTTGTCATTGATTCGGAGTGCGTCTTTCGCCACGTTGATGCCAAATGCAAAATCGATGCGTCCGGCAAGGGACAGAAGCGCGGGATTGAGAAGTGCGGCATCCGGCGATGGCGCATCAGCTGCTCCCGCACCGGCGCGTCCCACGATCATCGACGATGCACCATACGTTTCGGCGATACCTGCCTGGGCATTGCCGTACCATAAAAGCACAGTAAGACTGGCTGTTATGGACACCGCAAGACAATGCGCCCACCGTGGGGGCACGCGTTTCGAACTGGACAACGCAACAATCATCTAGGACAGTGCCTTGTTTTGAATGTCGTTCAGGGCTCGTATGCCTTCAAAACCAAGATCGTACATGGCTTTCAGCTGATCAGAGGGCAGCAGCGCGCGTTCGGCTGTCGTCTGAAATTCGATGACGTCACCTTCGCTCGTCGTCACGAGGTTGCAGTCTACATCTGCACTCGAATCTTCAACAAAATTCAGGTCGAGAAGCATATCGCCATGGACGACGCCGAGGCTGATGGCGGCGATTTGATGAACGATCGGATTTTCATCGAGTGCGCCGGATTGCATGAGTTTGCGAATAGCCAGACTGAGCGCGACGTAGCCACCTGTAATGGAAGCCGTGCGCGTCCCGCCGTCAGCTTCGATGACGTCACAGTCGATGGTGATGGTGCGAAGGCCGAGCTTTTTACGGTCAAGGGCTGCGCGAAGACTTCGGCCAATCAGACGCTGGATCTCGTATGTCCGGCCTGAGCCCGATACCTTTTCTCGCGTCATGCGCGACGAGGCAGAGGCCGGTAACATGCTGTATTCGGCGGTGAGCCAGCCAAGACCGGCGTTCTCCAAAAATGCCGGAACCTTCTCTTCGATGCTCGCCGTGCAGATCACGCGCGTGCGCCCACATTCGATGAGGCAGGAACCGTCTGCCGTGGATATGAAACCAGGAATGATATTGACGCCGCGGATTTCGTTCCAGCGGCGGCCAAAAAGGCGTTCGTATGTCATGTTTGTCTCCTTCTCTGTGTGTACTGCGTATCTGAATACGCAAAATCGCCTGTCGCCTCTAAACTACTCAAACGCGAAATTCAAGATTGATTATTGATGTTGCACACTTTCGCAGTTTTGTGCTAACAGACGGATAAGACAGGTTATAAACTTATTATGGTATGGTCCATTCATGTTGACACTATTCTTCTAAACAATGAGGGTT
>JAFOHE010000217.1 GCA_017421975.1 Pseudomonadota bacterium | reverse complement strand
GCCATTGAACATGTCTGGAGTCTTGATGAGAATACGCTCAAGCCACATGCGCAGATCATGCTTTGTCAGCTGCGGGTGATGCTCAATGAGGATCCTGAACAGAATTACGCCTTGCGCAGCCATTTGGCGGAATTGTATGGGCGGACATCCCAATACAATAATGCGATTAACCTTTATCGTGCATTGATCGATGAAAAACCAGATGTTTTGGAACCGCGTTATTGTCTGATTGACCTGCTCATCCAGCTTGAAAACTGGAAATCGGTCGAAAATGTGATGCTTTCCCTCGTCAACATAGAAACGGATGATCATCGTCGTTTTGATGCGTTGGTGCGTCTTGCCAAGATTCAGGACGAAAAAATGATGATGCCTTCGCGGGCACTTTTGACGCTTTTTGCCGCGATCGACATTATTCCGGATATTCCTGTTTTACACGATCTACTTTGTCAGATATCGGAGCGTATTCACTCGTATTCGCCGCTGATTGACAAATACGAGGAACTTGCGCGTCACAGTCCGAACAAGGATGTGCGTTGTCAGGCGACGGCACGTCTTGCCAGACTCTACGTGGACAAGCTGAATCAGCCAGCTGCGGCGGCCGATATTCTCAATGATTTGTATGACCATGGCGGCAGCGAAGACCTTGAATTTATGCGTTCCATGGTGCCGATTTGCCGCGAACTCGAATTATGGAACGATTACGTGCGCGTTCTTTTGCGGATCGTCGAAATATCGGCCGATAAACGCGAAGTCGTGCGTTCGCTTCTTGATGTGGCACAGGTCTATGCGATTGAACCTTGTAACCATGATCAGGCAATTGCCTTTGCAAAGCGGGCAAGCCTTATGGAGCCAGATAACGGGGACGACTGGGGGGTCATTGCAGACATCATGCTTATCCGCAAGGAATATCAGGATGCCATGCGTGCCCTTCAAAAAGCACTCAAGTATCAGGATGGATTTGAACGCGCCAGAACACTTCTGAAAATGGCGCAGATCAACAGTGATCTCGAAGATTTGATCGATGCAACGAAGCTCTTTCATCAGGCGGCTCAACTAGGTGCACCGCTCGAAGACCTTTTGCCCGTGGCGGAACATCTGATTTTCCTCGCGACCATGCAGCATAGTCAGACGGCATTTGAAACGCTGTGCAATGATCTGATTGTGGCGAGTCCCGAAGAGGATCGGGCGGAGTTGTTGTTGCAACAGGCGATGACTTTGGCTCGTGTCTTTGATGATCTCGATTCGGCGAGACGCATCATCAATGTCTTAAAATCCCATTTTGCCGAGTTTGATCTGGCTCAGAATTGCGTTTTGGCCGATATTTTTACTTTGCTTCATGAGGAGCAGACAGCGATTGAGCTCAATTTTAAGATCATTCGAAGCAATGAATTGAGCGAAAAACAAAGATTCCAGCGTCTACAGGCGATGCTCGTCAATGCTACGCAGATCGAAGATACGGCGCTTATCAAGAATGTATGTACAGCCATCATGGAACATGATCCAGATGACTTGAATGCGAACTATAATCTCATTCGCCTCGATTATAATGCTGGACGTTGGGACGTTGCCGTCAATCGGATTCAGCGGTTCATTTCTGTGGCAGACCGGCTCAATGCTGAATCTGCAATGCACCTCTATTACTATTATGCTGACATTCTCCATGCGGCACAGCACGACAATTTAGCCCTCGAAAACCTGAATCGTGCGCTCGCCATTCGAAGTGATTTTAAAGCTGCCGTCGATCTCAAACTGACCATTTATCTTGAACACGAACACTGGCGGGAAGCGTTGCCCAGCTTCAAAGTCCTTCTTTCACTTTCTCAGGATGATGATGAGCGTGGCGCGATCCATAAGCGTATCGCGGAAGTATGGCATTTTTATCTCAATGATCCTGAAAAGGCGATTCAGGAATATGAACAGGCATTGACTTTGGGCGGCGATGTGGAGGATGTCCCCATTCGCCTTCTTGAACTGTATCGTGCGCAGGGATTGTGGCAAAAAGCGGCGATCACGGCACAGGTGCTGGCTCAGGCACAGACTTCCTCCGAAGAGGCAAGGCTTGAGTATCTGCGCGTGCTTGGCGATATTTGGGAGAACCATCTCGACGAACCTACGCTCGCAGAAAATACGTATCAGGAAATGTTTGAATCTGCGCCGTTGCGCGAGGATGTCGTTCGCGCCCTCGTTCGCGTGCTGATTGCTCAGAAAAAATATGATGCCCTTAATCGTATATCTGAACGCTTGATCGTTGTGTCTAAACGTGAGTTTGAAGCAGGTATGGCGATGTTCGCTGTTTTATTTGGGCTGAGTTGCAGAATATTGCAGGCAAGACCCGTTTTGCAGTCGATCCTCGTCAGGCTCAATGACGTTTTCCCTGGGCAGAGAGCCGTAAACGCGCTTACGCAATATCTTGATGTTCCGGTTGAAAATGTTGTGATTGAATCGGAACGCACCAAAACAAGTGTGTCGGATGATGCGATACCCGTCGTCCCCATGCCGCCCCAAATGCGGGCAAGAAAACAAACGATGCCATCACTTGGCACTTCTTTGACGGTCGATTCGGGTGTGCTCAATCCGAATTTCGATTCTGGCCTCATTCGCCGTCCGACAGCCGATTCTTCTCATAATCTCGGCGATTCCGGGTTCGGAAGACGCGCAGCATCAGATTCGCTCGTCATATCAAATGAAGCTGGCAAACGCCCCTCGACAGATTCGCTTCGTCGTGCGGATGAATCCGGATTAGGCAAACGCCCCTCGACAGATTCGCTTCGTCGTGCGGATGAATCCGGATTAGGCAAACGTCCCTCGACAGATTCGCTTCGCCGCACGGATGAATCGGAGCCAGGACTTCATACAGCAACCGATCCTTTAAAACGTTCTAACAGTGGTTCTGGCCTTCTTGGGCGCCCCATTACGGATACCTTAAAACGTAACGATAGTGTTGAATTGGGAAAAACATCTGCTCTGGGAAGCGCAAACGCATTTGATGCCAAAAATGAGGGGTTGCGCTTGACGAAGGATTCGGGGTTGCTCCGCCGTCCCGATACACAAAGTCTGTCTCAGAAACTTCCCAAACTTAATCCGAAAGCATCAACGTCACAGACGCAAAAACTTTCTTTGCCAGAAAATCGCAGCACCGCCTATGCGCGCATCAATATGTCTGAATCCACATCATCCGAAATTACGAAGCGGACGAAACGCGAAGATATTG
>JAFOHE010000216.1 GCA_017421975.1 Pseudomonadota bacterium | reverse complement strand
TGGCAAAACGTGTATTCTTTTGGGAACCCCTACGGGGTTCAAGGGATTTTGGGCTTCACCATTACCCCCGGCGTTGCCGGGGGCTACACGCCTAAAGCCCTACGGGCTTTGGACGGATTCATGCCAAGTTTAAATGCTGTACCCCTGGCAAATTACGATTTGTCCTTGTGATCGTTCGGGGATACCCGTGTCACAGCCCCAACCGCCATATCGCGTTTCTGTCGAACGTCATTCAATACCGACGGTGGGCCGTAAATCAACATAACGTTGTTTTGCACTTTTTGTAGCGCACGAAATTGCGCTTGATATTCGGCATCCGCCTGTGCATCAGGCGATTGCACCGGCGGCCCATAAATGCAAACAAGCGGTTCGTATGACGGCTGATCATGTAAATTGCTCGGCTGTTTTGGCTTATTTGAACAAATGTCTTTTCCCTTGGCGGACGTTGGCAATCGCTTGCCTTTAGCCTTGTCGCCAGCAAAGAGCCTTTCCTCCGCTTCTTCGGGCAAACAGGCCTTCGCAAAGACCAAACCACCAAGAGACAATTCACTGCCAAGATAAACTTCAAGGCGTTCATTGCCAAGACGCATGCCATCTACAGCCAAGGGATTGGTCACACATACGCCCTCTGGCTGCATGGCAAAAACGCGTCCTTCTGCCCAAACGAGTATGGCATGTTTCGGCGCAATTGCTTGATAAGGTAATACAATATCACAAGATGGATCACATCCGATGACAGCACGATGCATCATATCATCAAGAAATAGTGTACGAATAACACCATCATGCAATCTGTAAACGATTTTCATTCAGGTTCCTCATCCATCGGTGGGGGCCCATAAACATCAAGTGGAGTACCATCCGATTCAACCTGTTGAATGTACGACGGATAATCATCCCCATTAAGCATCTCTGGTGGCCCATATATTTTGGAAGGTTCGCCTTCGGTTTCCGGCAACGTCGAAGGTTCCACATCCGCCTTTTGTGTCTCTGTCTCAGTCTCAGATTCCGATGACTTGTCGGGATGTATCTGACCTGTCCGACGATAATCATCCAACATCTGCGGTGGCCCATAGATACACTCAGGCTCCCTCTGACAGCCCATCGTAAACAACGACGCCACGCCACTCCCAATAACACTGATCAACCGCATTATCCGATTCATACACATCTCCCATCGCTCAAAAATCACGCCAATGAACCACTCCCTCGTTGAGCATTATGACACACTCACGTGCAACGAGCCAGAAAATAAAATAAGTATCGATGTTTCTGGTAACTGTTCAGCCTCGCCTGGGGATGCAGGCGTTCCGCCTAGGGCTTTTGGGGATGCAGGCGTTCCGCCTGCAAATCCGACAAATCAGGGCTTTGCCCCGTCATGATGCATTTCCAAAGTCCCCTTGCCCCAACAGGGAAAGAAGATTTAGGGGAAAGGGACTGAATAGTTACTGTTTCTGGTATGCTACCGCTTATGCATGTCTTAAATAAAACCGTACAAATCAGCACCTACAAATGACTAATCACCACTGCCCACCCCTGACAAAAAACTATTCCTTCATCGCAGTTTCAACCCATCTTCTACTAAATGCAATTTCATGTAATAGCTGCCTTCGTCCATGATTTTGGTAAAAAAGTCGGTTCCCGCGATGGGGTATTTGCATTTTGCACTATCTGTCATCGCCCGTCTCCTTTTACTCTGACAGTGGGGGCATCCCCACTGTCAATCATTTGTCCAACATAACTCGCCCGATCACATAAAGCGAGGGATTTTTTGATGGGCAATCGGCGGCGATTTGTATTTCTTTATACTAGGAGTACATTCTTTATCCATCTCTATTTGAACAAAACGCAATCCCCTTCTTTGTAAGATTCTATTTTATCCAATAGATCCTGAACAGTTACTTCAAGTGTCTCCGCCATACACTCAAGACAATAATAATCGCGAATCTCTCGGCCAAGTAACTTCAGATTAAGCGCAACCGTGTCTTTGTCGAGAACTTTTTCCGGACAATTATGACAATAACGTGTAACTTTCTTTTTCATTGTCAATACCTAGAGAATACTTTTCATATTTATTCCAAATTACCAAAAACGTTAAAAGCGTGAAACCACTCTGTAATCAGGTAACGGTTTATTCGCATACTCACGATCCATCAATGCTAACTGACGACGTATGATAGAACGCGCTTCTTTGGCGGGCCGAAGGCATTTATCTCTGAATTGATAATACATTTCCTGATCATATAATATATCATCCGTAGAACGTACATTTGGAAATAACAGCTTCAGCCACGCACTGCACATACTCTTGACTGCCATCGTATCACGGGTATCCGCGCGATCTGGTATTTCAATAAGTTCATCGACGATATGATCATAACTCGGATCACTGCGAAGCAAATGAAGAATAGAGCTAAAATACTCGGTGTTCAAGGCCCAGCCATTTATCTTAAGATCTTCATGGACACGCGGAATATGCCATCCCTCAATAAATCCCTTAAACCGATCTATCAGGGCACTCTCACGAAAAACTTCCTGAAGATAGTCAAACATTGGCGCATTCGAATCCATCGAGTCAAATGGTATATTACCAAGTAAAATCATGCCTGCTTTCGATGATTTAATCGATCCATCCGCCGGCTTAAACACACCATCTTCAAGATACGTTTTGAGTGCCGAACGCATTTCATCAATATCGTTCACGCTACCCGTCTGTACTTCATCTATCGCCACAAAATCATTTCTAAAAATCGGACCTTCCTTGTGCGATGATATATTGTAAAACATCGATGCGCGACTCATCTTTGTGGCAATACAACTGCCATATTTGCTCAAATTACCAAACATATATGATTTACCCGTGCCCTTCGGCGCAAGCTCTATCATATTAAGATTGTTTTGTACAAAAATAAGCAGCCGCGACAATGTCGTATATTTCTGAATGGAATCATGATAGCCTGAAGCATTGTAATCCATCGCTTCAAGCATCACATCAACCCACTCTTCAAGTGTAAACTCGCTGCGCATGTCTTTATAATAATCAAGATCAAGCGTGTATGGGCAAAAATTCATAAATCGTCGCATCATGATCTTGCCATCTCGCCTGCGCGGATCGCTCGGCTCACGATAAACAAGCTCAATCTGCCCCCACTGTACATCCGACCGAACCAATTCGTCACGCGATTCCTCCCACGCATGCGGTTCAATTTCAGTTTCGCTCGTCCCGACGTCGTAATCAGGCAAACTAAATGAAACCGTATTTGAACGCAAATTTACATCAATTTCGATTTTTGCCAACAATTTGACGCTCTCACCATCCCTAAGCCTGGCTTTGATCAGCTCCCAATCCTCCTTTGGCGGTTTATAATGCTTCACAAAATCATGAAGCCCTTCCATATCGGTATTGCCATCTTCATCCTGATATTTCTTCAATAACCAGTCTCGTAAATACGATTGTGGCAATAGTTCCTTCAGATTGTTGTGGCGATTGTCCTTATATACCACCATTTCACTAAAATATTCTCGTAATTTGTCTCGGTGTGTCATGATTAGCTCCTAAAAAAAATCATCCTGCTTTACACGCATTCCCGCATTCTCTGCTTTAAACGAATCTGAATATATACATCTGTCTTGATAGAATACTTCAAATGTATACGTGCCTGAAGACTTAATAAATGAACAGTCAAATTGATAATTTTGATTGTCCGATGTCTCACCCATGACGACGCAACCATCACAACGACCTCCGACAAACCGAATGGACAATTCCGCTAAGGGGGTCTTAGAAAACAAGCAGATGACTGCAGGTTGGCGCTTACTGAATTCAATCGCTGCTTTTTTTAAACTAATTTCATAACGCTTCGTATCAGAGGGCAACGACAGCTCAATGAGCGGTACCAAAACTTCTTCAAGTGTCGCTCCGCCATGAACTTCAACCATAGGCCTACGCCCACCTAAGCGTCCATAACTTGCACTGACGCAATACTTTTCTCCCTCAATTTCAGTACGCACGACGTCACCTACATTTTTAAGTTCAGGGCAATCAACACAATACCTGCCACCATGCTCTCCCTTGGTACTTACAATTCTCTCTGCACTCTGCGACAACACTGCCAAACGTGAAGCACCATGATCTGATACCCAAAGCACGCGTTCATAATTCCCAGAATTAAGCAAACGCTTCGATTCCTTAATCAATTTGTCGATTTCTTCAAGTTCGTCCAAAAGATAAATCGGAACATCTGTTTTCTTATATTGAGCATCGGCAACAGGCTTATGCTTGAGATTGTCAATAGCCTTCGCATCAAGAATCTGTATCCGCCCTTCAAAGACATCTCTAAATTTTGTATTATACTTCGTCACTGTGGGCAAATTGGCTTGAAGGATCTCTGTTCGAACACACAAATTCTCTTTCTGTTCTTGATGTAAAAGATATGGAATAAACTCGATGCCAAGCGCATCGACAAAATAAGCAATCATTCTGGTATGTTCTGCTTCTTTCACGACTTCTTCAAGTCGCGTATCGCGTGGCTTAAAGCGATAAAATCGACGACACTCTGATTCTTCCACAACCTTTGCTGCAAACTCAGCATCCATGCGATTGACGAGCTTTAAATAGCGATATTCATCAAAATAAGCTCTAATGTCTTCTTGATCTTTTTTGTCAATATAATATGGAAATGTTAACATGCAAGGCTTAACGTAATCGGACAATATCGGACATCGTTTGTCTAACTCACATATCAGTGCTTTGGGACTATCCGATGCCATATACCTTGAAATAAGAGATAATATGGCTTCGCGTTCATGACGACTTAAATCTGTCATATAATACAATGCATCAGCTTCCTTTTGCATGATCCATTGTGCAAAATCCGATGCTTCCGCTTCCATATTTTGCATGCTGCGCAAAATAACATATCGCGATTGATAGAGCTTCTCGAATTCTTTGGCGGTAGGAGACACTTCTGCAATCTGTCGATAGAGATTGCGTATCAATTGCCTATAATCCGTTGTTTTCTCCATAACCCGTGAAAGATAGGGCTGATTCGTTCCATATTGTTTTAACGCAAGCCAATGCAACCAACGTTGCTCCATAGACCATGCATCATATCGATCGAATAAATAAAGTTGTGAGATGTCGTCAATACCAAGCTCTCGCTTCACAACCTGCTCAAACCGACCAATCGTATCCATCTTTTGGAGTAACCAAAGCCATTGTTCTGCCGTGCCTTCGGACGCATCTCGACGACTCAAAGCCTCGTCATGCATAACCACCACATCAAAAGGCGTATCAATTTCAATAATTTGATACGTACATTCCGGAAACGCTGATTTTCTGGCTTGGGTATAAACAAGCACTTTTTTACCATATTCCCGAAACTTGAGTTTCTCATCTTCTACACACTTGGCGATGTTCTGAATGCCCTCTATGCTTGTACAAAACTTGTTCTCGTGAATAAGCGTTTGAACGGCAACATTGTGACCAAGCCAAACAAACGATGGCTCAATCTGCGGTAAATTGGATCCATCCCATTCTATCCAGATGATGCGTTGTTCCCGACGGGGATCTTTCGCGAGGATTCGCAACGATTCTTCTATCTTATAACCTACAATGACGAGCGGATATGCGAAAGCATAATCCTGCAAAAATATCAATTCCTCCGCCAGAGCGCGATACCCATACAACTTCCAGAGCGATGTAAATTCCATCAAAACCGTGGATTCATTTCGTTTACACAGTGCATTGATCAGATCATATCTGCCCAACAGGTGATCTTCGCGGCATAACGACGAAGCTTTCAGCAAACGATACATATACTTTGCACGAATTTCAGACAGCGCATCCAAATTAGATACATTGACAATATAAACCTGCCCGCCGGAATTCTTTTTTTTTGCCAGCAGGAACCGGTCGATTCGCTCAAAAGCCTGTGTGATTTCCATGACATCTCCCTATAGAATATATAG
>JAFOHE010000215.1 GCA_017421975.1 Pseudomonadota bacterium | reverse complement strand
GCACGGGAGACTATCTGGGTGCCTTCAATTTTCTCGTTCGGGCACAATGTGATGACGAAGCATACGAATACGGTTTGGAACGTCGGCTTTATGAAAATGTTGCCATTCTGGCTGCTGAACACGAACGCATTGATGTCGTGCGTCGTGTCGTGAAATATGTCGATGCTTCGCGCCTCGCTGATTCACTCATGCAACGTAATCTGTACAAAGCAGCCAGTGTCTGTTACGAAAATTGTCATGCCTACGAAAAAGCTGCACGTGCCAGTATGCGTGCGGGCGATTATGCCACGGCTTCGCTGATCTTTGAACAGCTCAATCAGTACATGAACGCCATCATGTGCAGCCAAAAAGTCGGTGACAGACTGCGTCAATATGAACTCGCTTACGCTGCCTTCCGACACGATCTCGAACTCGCCGACGGCAATATCAATGCCGTTCAAGTCTCGCGCGAACTCGCACGTCAGGCAGGGAATGCTTTTTTGGCAGATCCTGCAACCTGCCAAAAAGGTCTAACCATCCTCGAAGAAACACAATCGCTTCGTGAAACCGCTGAAAAACTCGATGCCGCTGGCAAAACTCAGCTCGCTGCCATGTGCTTTGCTCGCCTAGGCGACTATGCCTATGCCATGCATCTCTACGAATCCATCAATGATGTTTCTCAAGCCATCCAGATGGCCAAGTTGACCGGCGACCGCGACACACTTCTGCGCGCACTCTATAAACATAAACGTTACCTCGAGCTCGCAAAGGAGTTTATCGCTCGTAAACACTATGATGATGCCCTCGAAGTGCTCAAACGCGTCGAAACATCCGATGAATGTTACCCCGAATGCCTCGAACTTCAGGGGGACGTTTATTGCCGACAAAAACATTTTGAGGAAGCCACCATCTGCTATGATTCCCTGCTTCGCGCAAACCTTCGACCACAGGCGATCTGCCGTATCCTCTACAAAGCTGCTTACAGCTACGAAATGATGGGCAAACTCGAACGTGCGCTTGAAGACTATCAGCGCGTCTATGATCAGGACCAAAATTTCCACGGTATCGCAGATGCCAGACGCCATGTCATGGAACGCCTCGAAGAAGCCCGTAAACGAAAACAAACGGCTTCCTTTTCCCACACGCTCAAAAGCCAATCAAACCTTGTTCCTCAATCCCCACAGCGCGTACTCAGACGTTCGCCGTCTGTCAACGTTGAACGTCCAAGGATCAATTCCCTTATCGTCGAATCTTCGCGTATTCCCGCTATCGGAAACGAACGTTATGGAGAACTCCAGGAAATTGCGCATGGCGGTATGGGCGTCGTCTACAAAGCCACCGACCAGATCCTTATGCGTACGGTCGCGCTCAAAGTCTTAAGCCAAAAACTCAAAGACAACGATGTCGCTCTCGAATACTTCATGCGTGAAGCGCGTGCTTCTGCTGCCCTGCAGCACATCAACATCGTCACTGTCTACGATATCGGCGCCTTCCAGGATGGAACCATCTATCTCGCCATGGAATTCGTTGACGGAAAAACGCTCAAACAGCTCGTGTCCTCAACAGGACCATTCCCAACGCGCTTTTTGATCCAGCTTGCCATGCATACATGCCGCGGTTTGCAATACGCACATGATCACGGCATCGTTCACCGAGATATCAAGTCCTCTAACCTCATGCTCACCAAAAAGGACAAAACACTCAAAATTCTCGACTTCGGCCTCGCCAAAGTCATCAACGAAATCGAGAAAAATTCAACCCAGGCCATCGGGACTCCCTACTATATGAGTCCTGATCAAATCCAGGGAACGGAGATCGACAACAGAAGTGACGTCTACTCCCTCGGCGTTACACTCTTTGAACTTGCAACAGGACAGCTCCCCTTCACAAAAGGTGATCTCCCCTATAAACACGTTCATGAGCAACCGCCTATGCCAAGTTCCATTAATCCCAAAATTAACCCCGATCTCGAACAGGTCATCCTCAAAATGCTCAAAAAAGCCCCCGATGACCGCTTTCCCTCCTGCCACGCCGTCATTCAGGCACTCAAAGCCATTCGCATTGAAAGCAATTAATGCACAAAGCCCTTCTCCATGAAGGGCTTTTTTATACCAAAATGAATTGGTTCCAAATATAAACAAATTTAAATCACTTCGTGATTCTAAGTCACTCTCTTTTCGAAACGGGAAGTTATTGTTGTGGACATAGTTAATGATACTCGAAGAAAAATTGCTTTGATGGCAAGGGGACATGTCCCCTTGTCGGATGCAAGAGTCTCTTTATCTATGTCCACAGTAATAGGATGTCATGTGAATGAAAAACCTTTTGTTTTTCTATACTCGCCAATGCAATTCAATATCTTTGCCAAAAACGCGTTCATCAGCCAACTGTGATATAATATACTTATAATAATTATTACAATTACATACAGTTACAATATATAACTAAATATAATTACAATATATAATATATATACAAACTACATACAATTATAATATATATAGTATGTATTGTTTAAGCAAAACGACCACGACGTAGATTTGCACATTTGACGATTATTTTGACTATACCTATTGATTGCTAATCCCCTTCTTTACACATGGACACTTTCTCGCGCGGGGCGTTGCGGGGCAGCCGCCCCGCTGAGGGGGTAGCGGCGTATTTTTTATGTAGGGACGTGCCATGGCACGTCCCTACATAAAAAATAGACGCGTAGGGGGAGGCTTCCCCCACAAAAACAACTGACAACATAAGCCACCACATTTACCTGAACAAATCAACACACACACCACAATGCAAAGATAAAGAAGCCACTTGAGAACACAATTTGAATTTTATTCGAATTTTTTATCGTTTTGAATCAAAAAATCGAATTGCTAATTGTCTATGATTCGATTATAGGGAGTATTGGGGGATGTGTAGTTGTACATGCGCATTTCGCGCACTTTCATAAAGGAGATTTACCTTGTCTCAAGATGTAGCCAAAGAGGCGGCTGTCAACACAAAGCATCCAGCCGGCCTCAAATATTTATTTGGAACGGAAGCCATGGAGCGCTTCAGCTACTACGGTATGCGCGCAATCCTGGTCCTCTACCTGACGAAGGCGACGATGTCTGCCTCGGGCCCCACAGGACTCGGCCTCAAGGAAGAACATGCGCTTTCCATTTATGCGATCTATACCTCGCTCGTCTATCTTACCCCGCTCATTGGCGGTATGCTTGCTGACCGCTACCTCGGCGCTCGCAAATCCATCTTTATTGGCGGCCTCGTCATGATGCTCGGCGAAATTGCCCTCATGTTCTCTTCCGCCGCCAACATGAATTTCCTCTATCTCGGACTTGCTCTTCTCATCCTCGGAAACGGTTTCTTCAAACCCAATGCTTCCACCATCGTCGGTGAACTCTACGAACCGGACGACCCGCGCCGTGACAGTGCTTTCACAATCTTCTATATGGGCATCAACGTCGGTGCCTTCTTCTCTCCGCTCGTCTGTGGTACGCTTGGCGAACTCTTCGGATACAACGTCGGTTTTGCCGCCGCCGCCATCGGTATGTTCCTCGGCATCGTCATCTTCCTCATGGGACAAAAAAAATTCGGCAAAGCCGGTTTTCCCAATAACCGCGTCGTTGACGAGAATTCGACACTCAACAAACGCGATGTCATCGATATTGTTTGGATCACGGCCGTCACATCCCTGATTGCCTATGGCTGCGTTCTCGCCCTTCCCACCATCGCAAAAGCCCAGGATGCCATTCCCGACAATCTCAAGACCATCGGCGGCATCCTCATCGTCGTCGCTGGCATCACTGGCATGTTTGGCCTCGCCTACAAAGGCGGTGACAAAGAATTGCTCGCCAAAATCGAAGACGCAAAAGCTTATCTCCTAAAGCACGATAATGCTCAGGCCAATGCGGATGACGCTAAAGATACAAATGACGCCGATGATAAGGCTGAAGACAAACTTGAAGCCGATGATAAGGCTGAAGACAAACTTGAAGCCGATGATAAGGCTGATGATAAAGCGGACGAAAAAATTGACGCTGATGATAAAGCGGACGAAAAAATTGACGAAGAAAAACTCAATGAAATGCGCCGTCTCGCCAGCATGACAAAAGACGAAATCGCCGCCGAAACGAAAAAAATCGCCTTCGCCGACATGAAAGCTGTCGCTGCCATTCTCATCATCTGTATGTTCGTCATCTTCTTCTGGTTAGGGTTTGAACAGGCCGGTGGCACGATGACCCTCTTTGCCGAAGAAGAAACCGAACGCCATATTGCCGCCTTCAACTGGACCGTGCCTGCTTCCTACTTCCAATCGATTAACCCGATTTTCATCGTCCTGCTTGCCCCCATTTTCTCAAAAATGTGGTTCAAAATCGATACTTCCAAATATAAATTCAGTATCATTTATAAAATGGTCATTGCCCTCTGTCTCCTAGGCTTAGGTTTTGCCCTGCTCTATGCGGGTCAGTCCACAGTCGTTCGCGGTGAAGGCGGTGAAATCGTCCAGAAAGCAAACATGCTCTTCCTCGTCGGCGTCTACTTTATTCATACCTGCGGCGAGCTCTGCCTGAGCCCCGTCGGCCTCTCGTTCGTCACCAAACTCAGCCCGGCACGCATGGTCTCTCTAATGATGGGCGTTTGGCTTCTCTCTTCGGCCGTTGCCAACTACTTCGCCGGAAACCTCCAAGCCATGCTCAAAGCCTACGAAATTCCGCTCTTTGCCTTCCTCATTGGCTCCTCGCTCGGCGCTGCTGCCCTTCTCTTCATCGTCGCCTTTGGCCTCAAAAAATGGACAAAAGGTTACTAAGCCTTTCATCTTTATTGACAACGGCATGGCTTCGGTCATGCCGTTTTTTTGTTTTTCTCCACACCTTCTTTTATATTACTGTTTTGCTCTTCCCCAAGTTTTTCCCCGCGCTTTCGCTGCAACAATCCCCCACGGCTTGCCGCTTGCGTATCATGGTGCGCTCAGTTTCAGCCACATAGGATAATAATTGTAAAACGATATCGGCAATGAGTGTCCCTGTGAGGTCTTTATCGCGACGCGTATCGAGCAGCTGCATATCAGGCACACAGATACTAATGTATTTCTCTTTGGCAAACATGCGCCATTGCTGCTGAATCTCGGCATAATTTCTGCCCATTCGATCAATACTTTTAATATATAACACAAGTTTTTGTATAAGTTTTATATATTGTGGCCTGTTAAAATTCATACCTGATTGTTTGTCGATATATATTTGGCTTTTTTTTAATCCAATTTCAGCGAGTGCCACGCGCTGACGGTCATCGTTTTGTTCTTTTGTACTCACGCGGATATATCCATATTGTTTTGACATACATATTCTCCTCATGCAAAACAGCCAAAAGGGCAAGTCCGCCTTGCCATCGCCACAAATATGACCACGTCACACAAGAAACGATTGCATTTCATCACAACAATGACTAGATTATATGTAGATTTATTTGCGCGGAGGTTTGCATGCCCTTTGATCCCAGCCAAATAACACTCGAAGCAGACGCAAAGGAGTTTATCCGGCGCTATGATGCACGCTGTAAGCGCATTCTATCGAACCGAATGGTGCTTGCACATCTTCTGCGGGCGACGATGGACGAATTCGCAGGCATGGAAGCTGAGGAGACACGCTCGATCAGCATGTCATCCAAGGTAAACCGCGTCCTCATCGCGTGGACAAACTCCGTCTCGTGATCGTTTATCTCAGTCGCGAGGCAGATAAAAATAGTGCTAAAACCGAGGGGGATGACAATCTTGGCATCATCCCGCTACTCAATGCGTGCCTAGCCAAGACCGTGAATAAAGAACGTCAGGAACTCATCACAGATCGATACCGTATTCAACTTGATCCGGAGGACAGAGATATGACTGCAGGAGAACAAATTATCTATAAACATTACAGAGAAATGTGGCAACTCGGAGAACAGAACAAAGAACTCAAAGAACAGAACAGATTTCAATGTGAACAAATCAAAACAGGGTGAACAAATCAAGGAACAAGGTGAACAACTTAGGGAACTTAGAGCGAATGCACAAAATACCGCTAAAATCCTCAAAGACGCTCAAGTGCCTGTAGATGTCATCGCCAAAAGCACGGGGCTCACGTTGGAACAGATCGAAGCGCTATGAGGTGACATAAGCGCAGAAATTGTAAATTCGACCGCGTATCCGCCAACAGCAAATCACAAGTGGCAAGAGGCCGTATCGCCGAAGGGAAATACGGCCCAAAGCAAAATGCGGTGACCTTCCCCATCTAATCCAGCGATACCGAACCCGCATGTGTTCCTGACTTTCGCCATTGCTCTGCCTTTTCGGGATCATCCGTGAACTTGCCTTTTTTATCTACGCCCATGTTGTTGAACCACGATGTAAGAATAAGTCCGTCACGCGAACGCATGAACTGTTCAGCCTTCATCAAATAAGTGCCGGTCACATCCAGCGTCATGCCTGGCTTCAGATAGGGATGAAAATACGGATGATACCCCATGACCATGAGAGATTTGTCCACATTTTCCGGTGAACGAATCATAATATAAAGCCCTTTGCATTTATACCCTTCACGCTTTTTGCCTTTCTTGACAATGCGTTTTTTCGGATCCGTCATGGCAGGGCAATCATCCGAAACCTCCGTAATCTCACCGCGGACACGAATCTCACGAGCGATGAGTTTTTTCTGGTTCAGAATGACGCCCCATGTTGTATAAGCACCATCTTCGAGGTTGACTGGAATCTCTCTAATCGCCTGAAAATCAGGATGTTCCGGCAGCCTGACGTGTTGCGTAGGTTCTACGCGCTCGTGTTTTGGAAAAGTTTCCTGTTCCTGTTTGCATCCGCACATCATCAATAGGATTAGGGGGACTGTAACAAGAAATTTGCGAAATGCCATGACGCGCTCCATCGTGCGACGAGCCCTTTTGGGGCGTAGAGTTTAAGACTGCCCGTCACACGGGCAGATCGGACAGACAGTTTAACGAAATAAGAAGTGAAATAAACCAAAATTGTGAGTTTTGTTATGAGAATCGAAAACAAACACATTATTCTAGGTGTGACAGGCAGCATCTCAGCCTACAAAAGTGCCATGATCGCGAGCCACCTGACACAACTTGGAGCACGCGTTGACGTCATTCTGACGAAAAATGCGTGTCAGTTTATCGCGCCCTTGACCTTCGAAACATTGACGCATCGCCGCGTCTACACGGACACCTTTGAACATGACTTTACGGGAGAAGTCGCCCATATTGCCATCGCCAGACGCGCCGATCTCGTTTTGTTGGCACCAGCAAGTGCCAATCTGATTGGCAAACTCGCCCATGGTATTGCTGACGATATGCTGACAAGCACGATGCTCGCCGTGACAGCTCCAATTTGGATCGCGCCCGCCATGAACAGTTTCATGTTCGAGAACCCTGCGGTTCAGGAAAATCTCGACATACTTCGTAGGCGTGGCATGCACATCATAGAACCGGCAAGCGGTGTCCTTGCCTGTGGCACGACAGGACGTGGTCGAATGCCAGAGCCCGATGCGCTCGTCGAAATCGTCGTGCGTGAACTCGCACTTGACAAAACCCTTTATGGCAAACGCGTCCTCGTCAGTGCTGGTGCCACACGGGAATATCTCGATGCCGTGCGTTTTTTATCAAACCCATCGACAGGCAAAATGGGCATCGCCTGCGCCCGCGTAGCACGCATGATGGGAGCCACGGTTACGCTTGTCTGCGGTCACATTGAGACACCCTTGCCAGATGACGTTCAAGTCATCCGCGTCACAAACGCCGAAGAAATGGCAAAAGCCATGTTTTTACAGGCACCAGAGGCGGATATCATCGTGATGACAGCTGCCGTATCAGATTTCACACCACGCGTCAGAGCAAACGAAAAAGTTCACAAAACAGACGCTGCCACGCAGGTGGATTTCGTTCCGACGACAGACATTCTTAAGACTTTGGGAACACAAAAACGCAAAGGTCAGTTTATCTGTGGCTTTTGTATGGAGACAGACGATCTGCTTTCACGTGCCGAGTCCAAACGCGTGGCAAAAAATGCCGATATGATCGTTGCTAATTCCATCAAAGCGCCTGGCTGCGGCTTCGGACATGACACCAATGGCGTGACGCTCGTCACCCAACAAGGATGTCTTGCCCTTCCCATCTGTCCCAAAGAAGAAGTCGCTGTTAAAATTTTCGAAAAAATTCTTGAATTATGGTCGCCAAATTCCTAGACTATCTGGGCTTTGCGGATGCTTCAAAGTTCCTTATCGGGGGCGATACGGTTTCGACGGGGATACGGAGATTCGTGCGGCGTGTCGGGGGTGTCTGTGACCTCGTTAAAACTGCATTCAAAACAACAATTGCCAACGATGATGTTGAGCTCGCCGTTGCTGCTTAATCAGCAGTAATAGCACAAAGGATCCTTCTGTGATCCCGTCTCTTGCATTCGTGCCTGTCGTTTGTCTGAGGCGTCAATTTACAGGTATGTCGAAGAATAGCCGTGGTTGGGGGCGATTCCTAGACGAGATCAAAACTTAACCTCCCGGTACGATGCCTGTCTGTAGGCAAACGCATCGGGTATTAAATACAGACTACACACGTAGAAGTGCGAGATTGAAGGTTTTCGGACGCGGGTTCGACTCCCGCCGCCTCCATCCACTTAAAAAGCCCACAGGTTCTGCCTGTGGGCTTTTTGCATTTTTCAAAACGCACATTGTGATTCACCCCCGCTTTCGTATATCATCTATATTGCTTGACGCGTGTCCGTCTTTCTTTATCCTCTTAATTAAGGAGCTTTCTCATGCCTGATGTTTCCGTCCTCCGTGGTCACATTGTCCATGCCCCTGTCTTTGGTCAACTTGAGATCAAAGAAAATGCCTATCTCGTTTTGGAAAATGGCCGGATTGCCGGTATTTTTGATGCCCTGCCCGAACGTTATCATGGCATTGATGTGACGGATTATGGTTCAAAAATCATCATGCCATCCTTCTGCGATATGCATCTTCATGCACCGCAATATCCCATGCTGGGCATGGGCATGGATCTCCCGCTCCTCGAATGGCTCGCAACCTATACGTTCAAAACGGAAGCGCGTTTTTCTGACAACGATTATGCGCGAAAAATTTATCGTGCGCTTGCCCAGGCTCTGATTCATCATGGCACAACGCGCGTTGTGGCTTTTGCCTCTCTCCATCGTGAAGCAACGCTCATTCTTATGGAAGAATTCGAGAATGTTGGTATTACGGGCTATGTCGGCAAAGTCAATATGGATCGCAACTCTGCCCCACTCAATGAAGACACACAGGATTCCATCGCACAAACGCTGCGTTGGCTCGACGAATCCGCACGCTTCAAATACATCAAACCCATTCTTACACCGCGCTTTACCCCCTCCTGTTCCAATGAACTCATGGAAGCCCTCGGCAAAATTGCCAACGAACGCGGTCTGTACGTCCAATCCCATCTTTCCGAAAATACATCCGAGATTGCGTGGGTGAAAGAACTCCATCCAGATTGCCAACAATATTGGGAATCTTACGAAAAATACGGCCTCTTCAAGAGTCATACGGTCATGGCACACTGCGTCCATTCGGATGCGCGTGAACGTGCTGCGATGAAAGAAAGAAACGTCCTCGTCGCACATTGCCCTGACTCCAACGTCAATCTTATCAGTGGCGTCGCCCCCGTTCGCGTCCTTCTCAATGAAGGCGTTTGGGTCGCCTTGGGAAGTGACATTGCGGGTGGTGCAGACCTCTCCATGATGCGCGTCATTGCACATGCCATTCGATCTTCAAAATTCAAACGTATTGAAACCAAGTGGAACGATGATTTCCTCACGGTCGCTGAAGCCTTCTACCTGGGCACGTCCTCTGCTGCGCGTTATTTTGGTGCTAACCCTGGTTTTGCAGTCGGAGACGATTTCCATGCCATCGTCCTCGACGATTCAACCTTGACGGATTCAGACAGGCTATCCGTGCGCGAACGCTTCGAACGCTCCTTCTATCTCTGTGATGACCGACATATTACCGCCGTCTATAGTGCCGGCCGCAAGGTCGTCTAAAACATATCTTAGGGGATCTCGCCTTTTGCGGATCCCCTTTTTTGGGATCCCACACCATGCCAAAAAAGCGCTATGATACCAATGCACGCCTTGTTCTAAAAGACACGCTCCTACGCGAAGCCTGTCTTCTGTTTGCGCAACATGGTGTATGTGGCACAAAACTGACTGAGCTCTGTCAGAATGCCAAAATTTCGAGGTCATTTTTTTACCGTTTTTTTGCTTCCAAAGAAGCCGTGGCCAAAGAGATTGCGCTGACCCAAAGCGCTCGCGCATGCACGTTGTTACGCGAACACATGCGCTCCCAATCATCCGAACACAAAGCCGAATACATTGAAGCCTATCTTCGAGCCATCACAGATCCCCAAAAAAGCAGTTGCTATTTTTTTAGCCCTGGCGAACTCGAAATACTCCTGACAAGCATGTCGAAAACTGAAAGAGCGGCTTATGAAAACCAAAATCGTGCCTTTGCCGTAACCATGATGTCCGCCTTTGGGGTGCCTCTTACCTTTATGTCGGCTTCGGTCTTTTATGAGACCTTTTTAACGATTGCACGATCGCGTTTTTTACCTCTAAATGGCGTTTCATCAGAAGAAATCATGCCGCCATTTACGCACGAAACTGTCTTCGATTTTCTCGTAAAAGCGTTTGCCATCACCCTGACCGAAGCAGCTATGGATTAATTCGCACACACAAATGCCATACCATCCCCTTATCCCTTTTGTATGTTGAGATGTGAGACATTCGGATTAAAAAAAAATTGTTTGGATGAACAAAATTTGTTTGACACACCTAACAAATTCCGTTAGATACCTCTAACAGAAAGACGGAACGAACCGAGCTGATTCAGAAAAGGCTTTCACGGCGCGTGTCGGCCGATCGTTTCAGCAAAATCTCATTTTTGGGAGTTAATGGATATGAAACAGACTGTCTATATGCTTGAACAAGGTAAAAGTGCCATCATTCGCGAAGTCAATGCGACGGGAGCCATCCGTCAGAGATTGCTCGATATGGGCATGATTCCCGATATGGAAGTGATCAAAGAAAGAACAGCCTTAGGCGGCGATCCTGTATGGGTCAAAGTCGGCAGTGTTCAGATTGCACTTCGTAAGAATGAAGCAGAATCGATTGTCGTTGAAAATTAATGACAAAACAGTTTTTCGCACGCTTGCACCATTTGACAACGGGATGAAGCCAAAGATGCAGCGAAATGCTAAGAATCGGCCGGATACCGTGTTTTCCTTCCCTTCTCCCGCGGTGTCCGGTGCGATTTTTAGTCTCTAAAACCATGACTTTTATACCAGGACGGCCAATACGATTGTATCGGTCGCTTTTTTTTGTGTGTCGTTTTTTGTACACACAATTGCACAGTTGTTCAATAACACATCTTTTGTCCACAATAGGAAGAAACATGAAGAACATCAAAAAAACACTCCTTCTCACACTTGGTGCTGCCGTTGCGGCTTTTGGTTTTTCAACACAGGCGTTTGCCGGTGACACGACAGAACTGCTTGACCACGGCATGATCGAAGTCGCCCCGACCTTTACCCTCGACAATATTAAAGACGGCAAACCCAGCGTGGCGTTTGGTACGGCCGTCGGTTACGGTGTCACCGATTTCTTCACCATTACAACGGGTTTTGAGATTGCTTCCGAGGAAGCGCTTGCTGGAGTGGGTTACGGTTTTGACGTCGATCTCCTCTTTACGCCCTACGATTCCGAAAACTTCGATTTCGACTTTCACGTCGATTTTGCCATGGGTGACACCGGCCTTGAGTTGGCTCCTGGCATCGAGTTGAACTACGATACCGATAATGATCAAAATGGCTTTGGCCTTTACCTTACGCTTGATTTACCGATCTCATCCGGCTGGAAAACTGAAGAAGAAGGAGAAGAAGTCAAAACCGATCTCGGTCTCGACCTTACCCTCGGTATGTATTACTCGGTCATGGAAGGCCATCAACTCTTCCTCTCCGGTGGTCTGAGCGTCTCTAATCTGGCCGAAAGCTATGCCGAACGCGAACTCGAAGGCAATGTGGCTCTGGGCTACAACTTCATGATTATCGACAATTTCGAGATGACCACAGAAGTTGCCATCACGATTCCCGAAGAGGGCGACGGCACGTATGCTGCGCTTTCGATCGGCGGTATCTTTGACCTTCCGCTCCTCGTCGATGGCGGGGACGCTGGTGCCGAAGAATAATGCCTGATTTGGTGATCAGCATAAAACCTTAGATTTGCTGATACCCCAGGGGGCGTTGCGGGGGATTCCCCCGCATTGGGGGTAGCGGCGTATGTTCAAGGCAGAGCCGTGCGAAACACGGTTCTGCTTTGGACATAGCCGCGTAGGGGGCTTTGGCCCCCACAAAAAACCGGCATCCGTTCTGGACGTCTGCAAACATTTCAAAACGAATACCGGCTTCAATCAGTCCGAACTTGAGCGAACCGACAGGGCTTTATCCCCGTAATCAATCTACTATATTCTCGATAAAATTGCATCTGTTGTGTTAGCTCTGAATTATTTTGTAATGTGACAAGTGGATGACAATGTCACGTCTTTGAGACGGAGAGTTTTATGAGTCAAACGCAACTGACCATCGCCCTTGCCGGCAACCCGAACTGCGGCAAGACGACGATTTTTAATGCATTAACCGGTGCCAATCAGCACGTCGGCAACTATTCCGGCGTCACGGTCGAAAAACGTGACGGCAGCTACAAACATAAAGATCAGGAAATTACGGTCATTGACCTTCCTGGAACGTATTCACTCAACCATCATTCGCCCGAAGAAAAAGTTTCGCAAGACGAACTTTTGAGCGGCAAGATTAATCTCCTCGTCGCCATCGTCGATTCCGGTGCCCTGGCACGAAGCCTGGTCTTTGTTTCGCAGCTCATGCAGTTGGGTCTTCCGATGATCCTCGTCCTCAATATGTGGGACGAAGCCGAAAAAGCCGGTCTCGATCTCGACATTGACATGATGTCCTCGCGACTCGGCATGCCAATCGTCAAAACCGTCGGTTCGAAACGCGTTGGCATTGACACGCTCAAAGATGTCATTTCGGACGAAAGCAAACGCAAATCACCGACTGACCACCTGCGTCTAGGTGAACACACGACGAACGCCATCAATAAAATTAAGGAGACGTTTGGTGATGCCTTCAAAACGCATCCGGACTGGGCCGCGACGCGTCTCCTCGTCGATGACCCCAGTTTTGTCGAAGCGGCCAAAAATGCCAATGCTACCAAAGCCATTGATGCCGCAAAAGAAGAGCGCACGCATATCGAAAAAGACACCAACCTGCCGATCGCAGATTATGTCACGGAACAGTATTATGGTTTTGCGAACGGCCTGCTCAAAGAGGTCACACGCAAAAAGGAACGTGCCGATGCACGCGCCATGAGTGAAAAAATCGACAAATGGCTTGCCCACCCTGTGCTCGGTCTCGTCTTTTTCCTCGTCATCGTCTACGTCCTCTTCCAACTGACATTCACCATCGGTCAGTACCCCATGGACTGGATCGAAGGCGGCTTTGAAGCCTTGAACGAAGCCCTTTCGGGAGGATCGTTCGAAAAAGACCACGCGCTTCTTCACTCCCTCATTACCGATGGTATTATTGGCGGCGTTGGCGGCGTGCTCGTCTTTTTACCGAATATTATTATCCTCTTCCTCGGACTCTGTTTCCTCGAAGATACCGGTTACATGGCACGTACGGCCTTTTTGCTCGACAAAATCATGCATAAATTCGGGCTTCACGGACGTTCGTTCATCCCCCTCATCACGGGCTTCGGTTGCTCCGTTCCTGGTATCATGGCCACGCGTACTATCGCCGGCGAAAAACAGCGTCTCACGACGATGTTCGTTCTTCCCTTCATGAGCTGCGGCGCACGCGTCCCCATTTGGCTCCTCCTCGTTCCTATCTTCTTTGCCCCGCAATTTCAGGGCGTCGCCATGATGGGCATCTATCTCTTGGGCGTCATCGTCGCACTCATCGTTGCTCTCTGCCTGAGAAAAACAGTCTTCAAAGGCGAAGAGGAACCCTTCGTCATGGAAATGCCGCCATACCGTATGCCGACGTTCCGTGCCATTATGACCCACATGTGGGAACGCGCCTGGCTCTATCTCAAAAAAGCCGGTACGATCATTCTCCTTCTCTCGATCATCCTCTGGGGTGCCTCCACATTCCCGCGTCTCGAAGACACATCCGAAGAAAACCTGGCCAAATACGAAGATTTCTCGCTGACACAGGCCAAAGCTGAAGATGAAGACGGTTCGCTATTCAAAGCCTGGGAAGCTGTGAAAAAAGCGCATGAAGGCGACGAAGAATTTGAACTCGCTGAAGCGGCTTCACCCCTCGATGAACTC
>JAFOHE010000214.1 GCA_017421975.1 Pseudomonadota bacterium | reverse complement strand
TAAGAGCTTTAGGAAGGGGGCGGTTTGTTGGTTTGTTGCGTCATGACACAACAAACCAACAAACCATCCCCCTACGCGGCTATTCCCGTTGGGAATACGCCGCTACCCCCTCTGCGGGGGATACCCCCGCAACACCCCCTGGTCTGTAAAATGATGGGGCGAAGCATGACGTTCGGGTCTGCGCATTTTTCGAGTTTTGAAGATCGGTATGAAATCGTAAAACTTGTCGGCCGCGGTGGCATGGGGGAAGTCTATGCAGCGTATGATCGTGCCCTCGACAGACAGGTCGCTTTGAAACTCGTGCGATTGGATTATTCGCACGATCCCCAGATGCGCCAACGCTTTTATAAAGAAGCACGAGCACTTTTGTTGCTCCGTCAGCCGCATATCGTCGAAGCTTACGATTTTGGTATGACGGGAAAGGAACAGCTTTATTTGTCAATGGAACTCGTGCGTGGGCGTTCGCTCTATGCACTTCGGCATACGCCCTTGCCGCTTTCGGCTATCCTCGATGTGGTCTGCCAGCTTCTTCGAGCCCTCGGCCATGCGCATGCACGCGGTATCGTTCATCGGGATATCAAACCAGAAAATGTCCTGATATCGATTTGCGATGAGGCGTTATTCGCAAAACTCGTGGATTTCGGTCTTGCGATGCGTCCTGCCAATTCCCTCTATGATGCTGCCGAAACAGTGACGTTCGGCACACCAGGCTATATTGCGCCGGAACAGATCGCCGTCGGCTTGTCAGAGGCTTGTCCGGCAACAGACATATATTCGGTGGGATCGATTCTATATGAACTTGTCTGTGGAAAGCTTCCTTTCGCGGGACATTGCGGTGAAACGATTTTGAAGGCACAGTTGGATGGCGAGATTCGTCCTTTTGTCTGGCGTGAACACCTCAAAAATACGCCGGAAGATGTACGCCGTGAACTCGAAAAGATGATACGGCATGCGCTTTCTCCGCATATTTGGGAACGTTATCTTAGCGCATCGGATTTTAGGCGGGAACTCGTTCGGATAAAAGTCCCTGTTATACCGCTACCGCACGATGATGTTATGGCAGAACTTTGGGATTGCGCGACGCATCAGGCTGATGAACGAAATGACGATGCGGATTATGTCAGCAAAATGCTCGCCGTGAATGCGATTGAACGCGTCGAAGAACGCGCCGAATCGGTGACGAGTTTGGACGACGATTTTGTCGAAATGGATGAAACAACAGAGATTCAGCCCGACGCGTTTGGGGTTTGTCGCTGTCCTGGAAGAGAAAATCTTTGGATAAAACTCGATACCATCGCGAAGACGTCGCTCCTCGGCGTTGGAAAGATCTTCTGTATTGTCGGCAATTTTGGCGTTGGTAAATCTTATCTTCTCAAAAAAATTGCTGCAGGCTGGAGCTCGCTCAATGCATGTATTTTGCACATCTCTTGCCTGAGCACAGAAAATAGCGATGAAGTTGAGGCGATCCGGCAGAGTGCGGGCGTTTTTTGGACGCTTTTGGGAGCGCTTTTGGGCACCGTAGATGGTGAAGCGGACAAAAGATTGCAGACGCGCGCCGATCGCGTCGAATTCCGATTGCGTGAACTCGGCATTACAGATATTTCGTTTTTGAGTGCCATGCGCCTGTTCATGGAAAAGCCGCCGCTCGATCCTTCGACATCATTGACGCCTGCGCTTGTCGTCATGCAAAACGTCGAGCGACTCGCTCAAATTATCATTGCTTCTCTGCATAAGCCGCTGTTTATTTTAATCGATGATGTCCAGCGTTGCAGCGAGGCTGTGTTCGAGTTTTTGCTCCAGATGAAGGCATTGATTGCCAATGAGCGCATATTTATCGTCATGGCGTATGAACCGACGGAAGTCCATGCGCTATACCCGGGAAGGCTAAAGATTGCCCTAAACCCAAGGTACCAGGCACTTTTTAATGAAGGCGAGATGCTTGAAGCACTCGGACAGCCCGATTTGATGCGTGTTCTCATGTCTGGCTACGGTGTTTCGCAGACACTTGCAACGCGCATTGCACAACATTCCTGGGGAAACCTCTACTATGCAGTAACGACGATTGATCAGCTTAAACACGATGCTCGGCTGACGCGAAACCAAGAAGGTGAACTCGAACTTACGGCAAATGACAATGGCCATTTGCCTTTGTCTAAAGAGATTCATGACTATTTTCAAAGGCGTTTCGATGCCATTGGATGTAAAATGGGGCTTCATTTTGCCCTTTATCGCGAGGTGCTTTTGCGTATTGCCGTTTTGGGTGATCGCGTCGATATGGCCGAAATGGAGACTGTCTGGAGCAACGAAGATGATGTCGCACTGATGGACTGTTGGTTTGAGGCCGTCGCAGCCTGGTGTGAATACGGTATTCTCCGCGTAGAGGGTACGAATCCGCGTTGGGCAGTTTTTTGTGAGCCATGGTTGCCTCGTGCAATTGAATTACAGACGTCGATGTCTAAGGTGCGAGAGCTTCATCGACGCGCGGCCATGATTTACGAAAAGCATTATCCTGAACCGACGTCGGATCAATTGACGAGCATTGCCCATCATTGGGAGGTCGCAAAAGAACGCGTGGCTTTTGTACACGCCGGTCGCGTGGCAGCTGCTGCACAAAGGCGTGAAGGAAACCTTCTTGAGGCTCAGCATATCTTTCATGATATGTTGAAGTTGTGGATGCGACGTCGCGAGTATGTTGAGTATCAGACACTTGCTACGTGTATCGATTGGTTGGCGTTATTTTGGAAATATGGGCAAAATAGTATTCTCGTTGGTGATACGCAGGCCATTGCGGCTGTGCATGATGCTTTGCAGGTATTGGCACAGGAAGGCGTCGCTTCAGGAAAGGATTTTCTCGATCTTTTTGTCGCGCAGACGCGTTATTTTTATGGTGATTCGAGCCAGGCAAAACAGGCGATTCACGCCATTCTAGAACGCAGTGGGATCGGGTGTGATGTGGCATGTGAAGCAGAATGGACGTATGCACGCATCCTGATTGCACAAGGTAAGAGACAGGCAGCTATTCCACTGCTTGAAAACCTTCGTCAGCAGTACCTTAAGGAGGGCTTGCACTCGGATGATGCAACTGTTGCCACAGTATTGGCACATCAGTATTGGCTTAATGGCGATACGCATTGGGCGGAAGAAATTGATCAGTTGGCTTTCGATGTTCTGGCCAAGGCGCACAGCGTCCGGCGTATGACGGAACTTGAAGCGATGCGTGCATGTCGTGCTTTTATCATCGAACCAAGCATGTCGGCAGTCGAGCAGATGGATGCCGTCGCAGGATGCTTCGAGGTGTATGGGGATATTTTGCACGAACAGGCAATGTTCCCGATGCGCTTTTTTATCGATATCCTCATGGATCGTTATGACCATGTTCATGCGCTCATTGAGCGTGCCAAAAAGCTTAAACGCGATTATCCCGATATGGTTTCACCGCCAATGGATGGTTATGCACTCATTTATGACGGTTTGGAGTGTCTGGCGGAAGGGATGACCTTTGAAGCGAGACACGCGTTTGATGATGCCAAAGCGATGCTTGATGCGGAGGGATCGCAGTTGTCGCTCGCCTTTGTCTATTGGTTAAGGGCTCTGTTTGCGCTTGATGAAGGGGATGAATCCCATGCGGGGCAGTACCTCGAAATGGCTTCTGAAAGGATGCACGATTTGCCTTGGACGGAAGTGGCTTTTGATGTGGCGATGGCCATGCGCTTTAATGTGCAAAATCGATCGAGTATGGCTTCGGAATATGCGGAGAATGCTGTGAGAAGGGCTGAAGCGCTCGGTGCCGTTGCGATGCAGTCGGCGGCGTCGATTGTATTGCTTGAGGCTTATGTCACGCTGCGTGATCTTGATGCCGTCAAATCATGTCTGGCGCATTATGTCAGAGCCCAGTTTCCGCCGCGCATTGCGCCGATCTTTGAGCATGCGATTGAACGCATTATGGATAGACTTCGCAAATTGCCAGCGTCTTTTGAAGCTGTCGTTAAGCCTGTTTTCATGTCAGAAAAAGACGTGTCGGCGTTTCAGGAAACAACGGTGGACGTCGATCTTAGCCGAAAAATAAGCCAGACGACTTGATGTTATTTTGCAATCGGATTTTCTCGCCTTTTGATGCGGGAACATCTACATTAAATAGGAAGTACATGGCATCGGCGGTCAGCATCGCCTGATGTCACTTTTTCTTGCTGAATGGGAGAAAATCATTATGGCTATTCCTGAAGGGTTTAATCTGCGCAAATTGTTTGGACAGTATTTCGATATGATTCGCAGGACGGGAAGCGAGCATGCCGAGGATATTATCGAACTCGTCGAAAAAAGGCGTTCAATGAAACGTTGTGATGTATGTGGTCTTCCGATGAAGGAAGAGGCGGATCATCCGAAACCTTATATTGGTTCATACCTTTGCTCGGCATGTTGCCGTGAGCTTCAGGGAAGATAGGAGGTACGTGTGACGCTTCTCACAGAAAAAGCGCGTGAAACGGCAATTACATTTAATACGCGTGCACGTCAGATCTTTTGGCGTGGCATTTTGCCACAGACATCGCCGCTTTTGACGATGAGTGGCGATGAGGTTATTGAATGGGTATGCCGGTATCAGCAGGAACATGATTTGTTGGTCGATGGTCGTCTGGGACCATCGACGCTGATTGTGATGATGGCGGAAGAACGTGGTGGCCTGGGTGATCCCATTATTGATGGTAAACCATGCCATATTGACGGCTTGCGCGTCGCAAGAATGTTTGTCCCTGGCGCGCAGTTGGCTCCGGTTAAACCTGACTTGTGTTGTGTTTTGTCTCAGTCGGAGCTTGACCGCGAGACGCGCGATCGCGTGCGTGGCACTGGCGGGCGCGTCAGGGCGCATTTTAGCATTGACAGCTCACGGGGGGCGCATGGGGAGAGTCTGATCATACAGTGGGCAGATCCGATGCGGGAAGTGCCATTTTGTCCTGTGCGTGAGACGGGGGATTATCCGCGCACGCGCCAGTGCATTGGTATCGAGGTGGAAAACATTACTGTACTGTATCAGATGGATAGTGATGAACGCCGTTGGCTTCGCCGAAGAACGCTCGTCAAGGCACAGATTGGGCCTTATATGGTCAGCCAGCCTGAGCTGTATGAAGAACAGATTCTCGCACTTGAACGTCTTATGGGCGTTTTATGCGAACATTGCGGCATTGAGCGCACGTATCCGAAAACGGAAGATGGGACGTATTCGACGGCGCTTTTGAATGGCGACGAACTGAATGCCCAGAAAGGGTATATTGCGAGATACAACTATTTTCAGCAGAACAGTGAGCCTGGATCAGGTTTTGTCGTCATTCTCGAACGGTTGTTTGGCAAACTCGAAACGGCGGAAGAAAGAGCGCAAAAGGCGCAGGCGGAGATTCGGATGGATGCGGATGCCTATCTTGAAAAACGCGCCGAAGCTAAAGCTGAACTTGATGCTGCGCCACAACCGACACAGGCGTATTCACCCCATCATGAAGAAGATCCCAGATTTAGTCTTTCGGCGGCGATTGCAGCGGCTTGGCAATCTGGGAAAGCGGCGCGTGGCGTAAGGTTGGCCGAGAAGGCCAAACACTTTGATGCCGATGTGTGAGTAGAGACATTTTTTTGCATGTTTACACGAGTTTTGGCGTGGGGGCGTTGCGGGGGGACGCAGCCCCCGCATGAGGGGGTAGCGGTGTATTTTGCGAAAGCAGAGACGTGTCGTGACACGTCTCTGCTTTCGCAAAATAACCGCGTAGGGGGAGCCGTCCCCAAAAACAAAAAAAGCCTTCACGAGGAAGGCAAAATAGCGGGAGAAGGATTCGAACCAACGACCTTCGGGTTATGAGCCCGACGAGCTACCAGACTGCTCCATCCCGCATCAATCGGTAATAGCGGGAGAAGGATTCGAACCAACGACCTTCGGGTTATGAGCCCGACGAGCTACCAGACTGCTCCATCCCGCATTACTATGTCACTTGCCTCTCAGCAAGCGACAAGCCTTTTATAGGACTACAAATGGGTTGTCAAGAAAAAAATTAAATTTTAATTAATTTGAGGCTTTGGCGCGTGCATAAGCGTCAGCATCGGCTTTAATTTTGCTCCAGTCGTTGGCGTTCATGATGCGCATGAGTTCAAATTCCATGGCGTAATCGCGTGCATCGGTGCGAGCCGGTGTGACGCCGGGCTGGGCATGGGTTTCATCGGTATAGGTGAATTCGACGTGGCAGCCGTTCGAACGTGTAGTATAGCTGACGATGTAATATTTTCGGTCGTAGGAGCCTTGATTAGACCATTCCGTTTCGGCGCGGTACCGGTCGAATTCACGTGGATGGAACCCCTGACGGCTGATGAGCGCCATGGCGTTGCGCCAGAGAATGGGAAGGTCTTCGGACGGATAGGTGTAGGCCTTGACCTGCTCGGTGATGTAGCTGTCGTAATTGCTGGTGTAGATCATGCTTGCGCAGCCAGAGAAGGTAAAGAGAAGGGTGAGCAGAAGCAGGGTGCGAAAAATAAGGTGTTTCATAGTTGGTTATCCGATGTTTGTCGGTAGTGCCGACGTAAAAAAGAAAATGATGCCGTCAAAGGCAGAGCATGGTATAGCGCAAAAGCGTGGGGGAAAGTTAAAAAAAGAGAAAATGCGATGTCAGATGAGCGATAAGTGTTGTATGTAGGAAACGTGAGTTTGCGTATTCGATGCGATGCGCGTGAAGCGGTGTGCTTGGATGCAAACTGGCATGCCTCGCATCCGGATGCGACGGACAATTGTTTCATCGAAATGTAACGATCGCAGTTGAGGTTGTCAATTTGCAGTTCAAAACTTGTCAATATTCATGAAGTGGTGTAATTTTGTGTCCCTGATTGCATCTGATACGAAGCGGGTTATTGAGTGAGATGTTTGCAATGTTAGATAGATTGGTGGAGATCGTAACTGGCGGAAAGAAAGCGGCGACAAACCGCAGTTGTCTTGGGGCTGCTCTCGACAAAGTGTGTCCACGTTTTTCGTCAGTGTATGCAGAACAGAAGGAGGCAAACGAAGTCGTCGATGCTTTGGATATTCTGTCTAACATGGTGATGCATGAGATACAGCCGGGCAATATTGATACGGCGGCAGCACGCGCGTATCTGTCCATTCTGATTGAAAACGAACATCTCCCGATCGCTCATCAGCTTTCCGAGAATGACCTTGAATGCCTGAAACAGCTCTTTATGGGGTATTTTTGCAAAAGCGAAGATGTGAATGCAAAGGGGGCACAAGTCCTTTCATTGATCGAACGCAAATTTGGCAGCGGTGAGTTTTCGCAGGCCCGTATTTTGCTTCAAATCTTTGAAACCAACGAAGAGACGCGCCTCAACAATGAGCGGAATCTGTATTATGAGGAAATGATCTCACGCCTCGATATGGCGTTTCTGCGTTATAAGGGCATTTCACATGTCATGGTGGATGCAGCGGTTCAGGAGGATGCTTCGGATGAAGTTGTGCTCAAGGCGCTGAGTGCCATCGAACGGGAAAATGACGCACACTTTTGTCTTTATTTAATTGATCAGAACGAAAATGCGCAGTGGCAAAAAGCCCTCGAATCGATAGAGGCTGAGGTCAAAGATTACATCACTGAATACATTCCCGTGATCCATTGGTATCCATTGGGACAGCTTTCAGAATCGATTGAGAGCCAGATCGGCCGTCACATGACGTTTGATATGCTTCGTCGCCATGTTCAGAATAAGCTCCGTATGTGTTATTTTCTGCTTTTGGCGAGTGGCAATACGGGCTATGAATGGTTTATTTTCGCTTTTACGGAATGGAGCCGCATTGTCTTTGGCGTCGACGTACGTGAAGTTCTGCCCATGCTCCATCGTTGCAGCGTCGTCGAAAGCATGTGTTTTCAGGAAGTCCTTGATGTTGTCACGGATCGGTTTTATGGTCCGGCGATGAATCGCGTGACGATGACGACGGAGGATCTTGATGTGGCCTACCGCAAAGTCGTCAAACGTCTTCTGGCAAATGATGCCGTCGATATTCCGAAAGGAAACTATTGCTTTGGCGATTTCATTCTTGATGAGCTTTTGCCATTTAAGTATGAGGACGCTTCTTTTGCATTTCGACTTTACAATATGATGTAAACCTTGGACATCCTGAGTTGGAGAGATTTATGTGTAAATACCGTTCATTTTTGCTTGAGATCGGTCTTATCGCAGTCTGTTTGTTTGGCGTGATGTCATTATCCGGCTGCAGACTCATCCTCGAACCCGAATCTGATGCCGTCAAGCGCGTGCTTTCGCACTTCCCGACAGGCGATTATCGCCACGCACGTGAGATGTGTGACGGCGAGGATGTATGTAAAAAATTGAATGCCCTGGGCAGTCTGATTGCCTCCGACTGGTACAATGCAAAATCGGGATTTTTCGAGATTACGTCCATTGAAAGGGCTGAAGATACGGGATATTCTTATGTACACGTGGATTTGAATATTCCAGCATCGGGTGGTCAGCGTGCGACGAAGCTTCCGCTCATCTTCGAAATGGAGCGTGTGAAATTCCGTTGGCACATCTATTCCGTAGATGGCATTGATGAATTCTTGCGCCGTGCTTCCCGAGCACGCGGTATTCTTTAATAGCACCAATCGAGGTATGTTCCATGTCAGAGAAACCGGTTATTCTTATCGCCGACGATGATCCTGATCTTCGATCACTCGTTCGCCTCCATGTCGAGCTGCTCGATTGCGAGGTGCTTGAAGCCAATGACGGTGCCGTTGCACTCGAAACGATACTCGTTGAGCAGCCCGACCTCGTCATTCTCGATGTCATGATGCCAGAACTCACCGGTTGGGAGATTCTGCGCTACATTCGCTCCAAAGAGGCCATTGCTGACATGAAAGTCCTCATGCTGACCGGCATCGGTGAGACGCTCAATGAGCTGAGTTCGCCAATCTATGGTGCGGATGATTATCTTGACAAGCCCTTTAAGGGGGAAGTCCTCTTGGACAAAGTCAGGAAGCTGCTCGGGCTTGCGGGATAACGCTAATCTTGATTTGTACGCCCTGTGACGGGCAATGTGTGATCCCATGATTCAGATTGACCTCGAAAGGTTTTGTGACCGCATAGGTTATGTGTTTCAAGATGTTGTGCTTCTCGAAACGGCGTTGACACATCCTTCCTATGCGGCAGAACACCACAAAGAACACGATAATCAAAGACTCGAATTTTTAGGCGATGCCGTGCTCGAAATCGTCATCGCGGATTATCTTTTTCATCATTATCCTGAGCGCGACGAAGGCGAATTGTCACGCCTTCGAAGTCGCCTCGTCTGCGAGGAAGCACTCTGTCTCCTCGCACGACGGCTCGACTTTGGCGAAATGATTCGTTTAAGTCATGGTGAGGGCATCCTTCATGGTAATGAGCGTCCGGGAACGCTCGCGGATGCTTATGAAGCCGTGATCGGTGCCATCTATCTCGATGGTGGACTTGAAAACGCGCGTAATTTTATTTTGCGGTTTCACGCGCCGCTTCTTCAGGATCCCGATGGTGACTGGCTCATGGCCGATGCAAAGTCGCGACTGCAGATCCTTATGCAGGCTGAACATCAAAGCGTGCGTTATGTTGTCGTCTCACAGGATGGACCCGTGCACGCGCCAACGTTTACAATTAATGCCTGCATCGGTGATAAAGTTATTGGTACGGGGCAGGGACGTTCAAAAAAAGAAGCTCAGCAGGCTGCTGCACAGTGTGCTCTGGAACTTTTCTCTGAACGCGATTGAACATTTTGTGCCCTGTAAAATGTTCGGAATTTGTTCCATCCACCTTCTGTGTCCCAATATCTCATGTTGTTGTGCCACAAATTGGCATGGATTCTATCTGTGTTGATTTATCAAAAAACTTTATTTGACGCAGATTTAGATATATCATCCTGTTGCTTGACGTCGCCGTTCGACGCTTGAGTTTGGCTTTTTTTTGAGGCTGAAGGATGAGTGAAACTGAGTTGAAGAAGGCTGCTGCCATTTGTCCTCATTGTCATTGCGAACTCCCCGAAGTAGGCGCTCTATGTAGCAATGACGGTTGGTATGGTGTTTCCCCGACGGAATTGGCACGTTCAGATAATGACACGATTCTCGGCTATCCCATCGCAGGTAAATTTGTTCCGTTGAAACGCGTCGGACAGGGGGGAATGGGCGTCGTCTACAAAGGGCGTCAAATTGGACTCGGGCGCATTGTCGCTATCAAAATTCTCTCTCAGCTTCAACAGTCAAATGAACAAATTGCGCTCCGCTTTCAGCGCGAAGCGAAGAGTATTGCCCGCATCGTACATCAAAATGTCGTTCAGCTCATTGATTCCGGGTTCGATCATAATATCGCTTATATCATCATGGAATTCGTTGAGGGACGCGAGCTTTC
Source organism: Pseudomonadota bacterium (assembly GCA_017421975.1). Taxonomy (GTDB): domain Bacteria; phylum Myxococcota_A; class Bradymonadia; order UBA4248; family UBA4248; genus RGIG464. Next base: position 8,256 of record JAFOHE010000214.1, on the reverse strand, counting down.
AAGTCTCAAGGCGAACGAACTATCAGGTCAGCTGATCGCTCATATTGCTCATCAGATCCTTAATGCGCTTGCTGAAGCCCATTCGCGAAATGTCATCCACCGCGATCTTAAGCCGGATAACATCATGCTTACGAACAGTGATGGTGACAAATATTGTGTCAAAGTCCTCGACTTCGGCCTGGCTGCTCTGACAGATAATTCAAAAATTACGTTCTCGGGACAGGCGCTCGGCACGCCCTGGTACATGTCGCCTGAACAGGCGACGGCTTCGCCCGTAACAACGATGACCGACATCTACTCGTTGGGGTGCATCCTCTTTGAACTTGCTTCCGGAAAACCGCCTTATGCAGGCAACCGGCCGTATAACGTCATGATGCAGCATGTCAATGCCGAAATTCCCATGCTCATCCCGCGCCCAGAAATTGAGCTTTCAAGCGCAATGCTCGCTTTTATACGCAAGTGCCTTCAGAAAGAGCCGAAACGACGTTACCAAACTGCGCTCGAAGCACTCGATGCGCTTCATCAGTGCCCGGAATGGGTGGCCGCCGGACAGTTCGATCCGCTCCATTCGATTAGTATGGTGATGAAGCAGCTTTGTGAAATTAACGACATGCGCAGCGATGTCATTCAGAGTCTCACAACAGTCTCGAGTTCTTCGGGTGAAATAGCTGTCATCTCAAACCGCAGCGCCAGACTCGCTATGGATGACGTCAATCGTACTGCCAATGCCTCCGAGGGGGCGCACTCCGGACAGTTTGTTCATCCGAGCCGCGAAGTGCTCGAATCGGATGCGTTCCGACCGCGTGCCAAAAGCGATTCCCTCTCGCGACCTGCTGCGAGCGAACTGACGACTTCGTCGCGAAACTCAAGCGAAAATCGCGTTATTGAACTCTCTGACAGCTCCGAACAGCTTCGCGCTGTGACAAAGGAAAATAAGAACATCACTTCTGAGCAACGCATGAATTCTGCTGAATTGCGCCCGAAGAAAAGAGAGACGGAACAGCGTAATGTTCAGCCAGAGATTAACGCGGCTAAATTTGAGTCACCATACAAAAAGAATCTCGTGTTTTATCTCATCATCGGAACGCTTTGCGTTTTATTGGTGCTCTTGATTTTTGCGCTTCATGCAGTGATGAATTAGCGGTTTTTTGGGGGTGTGCTATTGCATACGCACACCCGTTGACGGGTTATTGCCGCTTTTTCGATGCTTGCAGCTCGAAAAAGGGCAATACACCCGTCGTACGCCCGCTATCTGCCGTTGGCAGATACGCAGGCGTTTTTACATGCGGCTGAGCAGATGACTAAGTATTGTCAGTGGTGGTTTTGGTTTTTTTATGTTGGCTATAAACCACAAATATGACGAGCCCAAGCGCGCATAAGCCAGCGAGTATGACAGAAAAAAAGTGGGGCGTGGCGAGCGTTGGCATGACGTTGACAGACAAGCCATCCTGTGTGGCTCGAAATGGCCATACTGCACGCAAACAGCCTAGAAGAATACCGGTGATGGCTGCCATGGTCAGACGGCGGTAATGGTTAAAAAGCCATGTCAGAGCGCGGGAGAATGTGGCAACACCAGCGATGGCACCTAGCGCGAGGAGACTTAGAACGAGAATATGTTCCGTGGCAAAGTGAGCGTGGGCGAGGGCTGAAAAAGTCCCTCTTGCGGCGTTGAGAGCACCATAATACAAGCCTAGAACGAGGAGAATGAACGAGCCCGATATGCCAGGAAGAAGCATTGCACAAATGGCGGCGAAGCCTGCGATAAAACTAAAATACAGAGGAATTGCAGGAAGCGTGACGGGGGTGCCCGCTGGCAACACAAGTTGTGTGAGCTCTGACTGCGGTGTTGTCGTGATTGCAGGTACAGCTGCACGAAGGGCTTCATTTTGAGGCATGGCTGCAACTGCATCCGGGGGCAGCAGGCTTGGAAGGCTTCTGAACATCTCACCATAAGTGACACCCTCGGACGCGATTTGGGTCACAAGGTTGGATGGCGGGGAAAAATGTTGTCCCAAAAGGACATAACAGGCTACGCCGAAGACGAGAATGAATATGATTTCAAGCCATTTGGGACGGTTAAGGGCAAGAATGGGCGTAATTGTGGAGCCTAGAACGAGGCCAAAGAAAAAACCGCGTGTGACATCGGGATATTGTTCTGTTAGCCATGGAATAAAGAAGCTCGCTGCAACGATGGCACATCCTAGACCGGTAACGAGATTGAGAAGCCATAGCGTGTCTTTTTTTTGCCAGACGTTGAGACATTGACGCCGCGCATCTTTCGAAAAGCCATGGCGAAAAAGGCCAAAAGTTGCTTTCAGAAGCTGGAGATCAATGTTTTTTAGAGCGGCAATAAAGCGTTCATAAATGCCGAACAAAACGGCAATGGTACTTCCACTGACGCCAGGAACGATATCGATCGTTCCCATGGCCATACCTTGAAGTGCTGTTTTGAATAGATCACGTTTCATCATTTTTTATGTAAAAATCGTATCGAATGAGTTCCAACAACGATGGAGAAAAATGTCACGAAGGTTGCGTTGAAACAGCGGAGCACGAGGGGGTAGCGGCGTATTTTTTATGTAGGGACGTTTTATGGAACGTCCCTACATAAAAAATAGACGCGTAGGGGGAGACTTCCCCCCACAGAGCCTTAGCGATAATCGTATGAATCTGCGCTATGACTCGAAAACCATGTTACGGATTTATGTTTGTCAGAGATGCTGTGAATGGCTTCGGGATACGACAGCTCCGTCTGAACCGCTGCGCGGATGTCTTCGGCAATAGATTGAAGGGCATTGAGGTCGATGTTCTCGCGGAAATTGGCAATGGCATTAAGCGCGTTTTTGATCATTGCACGTGCTTGGGCATGGTCAGTGCATGTTTGCGCATCTGTTGGCGTGTTGTTGGCGAGGCGTTTGGCGAAGCGTTCAAGGCGTGCGACGCGCTCGGCAATGGCGGCATCGAGACGCCGGAGTGCGGCAGGAAGAAGGATATCATAATGGGAAATGCCTGAAAGGGCAGGCTGGCGAACATATTGATACCAGGTTTTGAGTGCCTGAAGCTGCTGAATGTAGCCGAGGGTTGTGGCGGTTTTTTCAGAGGCGCGGCGTATGACAGAACTGTTTTCCTTTTGCCGAAGGGGGGCATCGCAACCGGTGACGAAGGTGTGATCGCTGACACTATGCGAGAGTTTTGTACCTGCGGCAATGACACTGCCAAAGCCCACGTGGACGGGGCTTACGATCTGCGTTTGGCCGCCGATAAAGATGGCGTCATCGTCGAGGAAAACGCCTGTTCGAACGTCACCAAAGTAAGAGGCGAACTTGTCGCCCTGTGGCGTAAAATTGTAGAGTGCCATACAGGATCCAATCTCACTGTGGTCTTTTCTCGAGCGTCCGCCGCATAGGAGAGCATCACAAAAATTGATGAGTGAGCCTGCGACGACATGGGTCATGAATACCGTTTGTTTCAGCCCGACTGTATGTCCCAGCGAGACGTCTTCTTCGAGGAGACAGTTGTCGCGCAACTCGGCACCATGACGTGCGTTGAAACCGTCGAGCATCGTAGAATCGCGATAGACCCCTTGCATGAGCGTGCAGCCTTTTCCAATTTGGCAATTTTGGATAAGCGCACCGCCGCCTTGTCCGATGACGGTGTCTTCACCAATGAATGTGTCGGGGCCAGAGAGACATGTGCCTGGGTAAAGTGTGGCGCGGGCACAGATGCGTTCTGGTGGAATGTTGTCAACGCTGACGGCTTCGGGACAAGGTATCCTGACGCCTTTGTCAAGAAGGGTTCTAATGATATCCTGCATACGGCGATTCCTTTGAAAAAGTCTGGGCGTGCCTGGTGGCGCGTGCCATGGATAAAGCACACATTCGCAGGGGGTTGTCAATATGAGGTTGCGTGAAAAGGAAAATGTGCGAAATGTAGGCGTGAGTATGATATGTAATTTGATGTGTGATATGTAATTTGATGTATGTTATGTAGTTAATTCTGAAAGTGGCATGGTGTAAGGGTAAAGTGACGAATAATCCCATTATATAAATTAGAAAAAGGCGTTGAATGTGCGTTTGTGTGGTTGTAAAACCGTCATGTATGCAAGAATAAATTGTAATTTTATGATTAAATTCTTTGACGAAAAGCGAAATCAGGCATAGATTGCGCGGCGTTCCGGGCCGATAGCAGCGGCATATTTCCCACACTATGGAGATTTTGTATGGCAAAGACTCTGTTTGATTCTTCTGATATTCGTAACATAGCTTTAGTTGGTCACAGCGGAAGCGGAAAAACATCGCTTGGTGAAGCGATTCTTTTGAAAACGGGTGTGACGACGCGACTTGGCAACACGACCGCGGGTACATCGACATTTGACTTTGAGCCTGAAGAAGTCAAGCGTGGTGGATCGAACGCGACAGCGTTTGCATGGTGTGAATATGCCGGTAAAAAAGTGAACATCATCGACACCCCGGGAGATGCGAACTTTGTGTACGATTCGTTCACGTCGCTTCGTGGTGCAGACACTGCCGTGATTGTGATCAGTGCGCCAGATGGTGTTGAAGTACAGACGGAACGTCTGAATACGGAAGCGAAGAATCTCGGTTTGGCGAGAATCATCGTCATTAACAAGATGGACAAAGAACGTGCGAATGCGGCGCAGTGCTTAAATGAGATCAAAGAAGACCTCGAAGTGACGCCAGTTCCCCTTCAGATTCCGATGGGTTCCGCCGAAACGTTCAAGGGCGTGATTTCGCTTCTCAAAGAGAAAGCATATATTTATGATGGTGCGACGGGTAAATATAAAGAGACGGATATTCCAGCCGAGTATGCGGATGACGTTGCGAGTGCATGGGAAGTTTTGACAGAAGCGATTGCCGAAACGGACGATGACCTCATGGAAAAATACCTTGAGACGCTCGAACTTTCGAAAGAAGAGTGCATTGCGGCATTGCCGGCTGCACTTGAAGCAGCGAAGATCGTGCCTGTGGTGTACACGTCTGCGACGAACCTGATTGGTATCGATCTCATCCTTGACCTCGTCGCCAAATGTGCTCCGAATCCGCTTCAGCGTGCGGAAGTTGCGATTGTGCGTGGCGAATCGGAAGAGATGCTCAAGGGTTCGCCGGATGCATCGTTTAGTGCTGTCGTCATTCGTTCCTTCATCGATGATTTCTCTGGCAAACAGACGGTCATTCGTATTCTCAACGGCAAAGCGCCTGCCGATGGCAACGTTGTGAATGTACGCACGGGCGATCCCGAGCGTCTCGGCACGCTTTATGCGCTTCGCGGTAGCAACCGTGATGCAGTCGATCAGGGCGTGTTCGGTGATATCCTTTGCCTTGCAAAACTCAAAGATACGCGTACGAACGACACGCTTGCGCTCAATACCGATTATGCTTACAAACGCGTCGTCTATCCTGCACCTATGATGAGCTTTAACCTTCGTTGCAAAGCCAAGGGCGAAGAAGATAAACTCAAAAATGCCGTTGATAAGCTTATGGATGAAGATCCGACGCTCTCGACGGGTTATGATGAACTTGGCCGCGCGATGACGCTCTTCGGTATGGGACAGCAGCATCTGGATATGGCGATTGAGAAGATGAAACGTAAATTCAAACTCGAAGTCGATACGTCGCTTCCGCTCGTTGCCTATCGTGAGACGCTCAAAAAACGCGTTCAGAACATCGAAGGCAAGCACAAAAAACAATCGGGTGGTGCTGGTCAGTTTGGTGTTTGCTACATCAATGCAGAACCACTTGAGCGCGGTGAAGGCTTCAAATTCTTCGATGAAATCGTCGGTGGTGCGATTCCGCGTCAGTTTATCCCTGCCGTTGAAAAAGGTATCGTCAACTGCATGGAACATGGTTTGTTAGCGGGTTATCCTGTGACAGACCTCGCCGTACACCTCATTGATGGCAAATATCATCCGGTTGACTCTAAGGAAGTCGCGTTCCAGGCGGCAGGTCGTAAAGCGATTCTCGAATCCTTCCGACAGGGCGGTGTCAAACTCCTCGAACCCGTCTACAAAATGGATATCACGATTCCGAGCGATTCCGTGGGTGACATTATGGGCGATATTACGTCCCGCCGTGGTCGCGTTCTCGGCATGGATCCTGAACACAAAAAGACGGTCATTCACGCCATTTGTCCGTTGGCCGAAGTTCAGCGTTATGCGCCGGATCTTCGCTCCATGACGGGTGGTCAGGGAATCTTCACAATGGAGTTCTACGGATACGAAGAAGTTCCGGGCAATCTCGAAGCGAAGATCGTTAAGGAATCTCCGTTCGGTGGTGCCAAAGACGAAGACGAAGATTAATCGATGGTTTTGCAGTGGTGACGCTGCATGTGATAAAAAGGCTCGAGATTTCGAGCCTTTTTTTTGATGAAAAAAGACTTTGAATGGGTTACTTCATAAAACACAAGATTGAGTTTTTTGCCCCTGCGTTGTACAAAGCAGAAAGATTCTTTTCTGAACGTGATGTTCAGTTTTTTTGATAGAGGTGTATCGTGACTGGTAATAAAATAGCGATGATCAAGGCGACGCTGAAATATACGCAGCAGGCTGAGGTGATCGAGGCCATGAAACCGTTGATAAGTACGCGCGGCTTGTTCATTCTTACCCGCACGACGCGTCCGGTGGGTTCGGAAGTTCATTTTGAGTTTAAGCTTGCAGACAATTCGATCACTTATGCGGGTGAAGGTATTGTTCGTAAGGAGATCCCTTTTGTCGGAGGCCCGTCTTCACAGCGCTCGGGGATGCTGGTGGCGCTGCGCAAGATCAATCGTCCATTTAAGGAAGTGGTGGATGCCGTCATTGGAGCTCAGCAACAGTCGGATCGTAGTATTACGCCGAGTGCCATGCAGCCTGTTCCGCCTGAAGCTATTAAACCGGAACCGCAGGCTCAGACGGCTGAAGAAACGCCTGCCAAAGCGATGGAGGTTGTCGCTGCTGCCGATCAAGCACAGGCCGCTGAGACTCGGGAAGAACAAGTCCAGGCCGACAACAGCCCCAAAAACCATTTGATCGTCGATACGAAAAATAGCGATGAATCTCTCGATCTTTTTGGGGATCTCGATATGGAAGAGAGTCTCGATTCGCTCTTCTCTGGCATTGCGAAGAAGCCAGAGCCCGTGCAGAACCGAGAAAGCGCGAGTTTCGCCTCTCCGACAGTCGTGAGTGGGCTCATGGAACGCCCGTCAAGCGAGTACGATTTTAACGATGCCATCGATATGGGCGATATGGATATGGATGACGTCGAAGCCGTGGGATTTGACGAAAGCGATGATATCAATGCGCTTGCCGGGGAAGCCGCAGAACACGTGATTGGTGAACATGCGACAGCTACGGATTTCCATTCTGGAGATGAGGATGCCACGCCAGTGCCAGATCCCATTAAGGGAACTGCGGAAGGTGTTTCGGAAAATGCAGATGATGTCACAACGCGTACCGTGATTGGTATGCCGATTGCGGACAGCGAAGGGACTTTGTCGGATTCCGTCGCCATGTCTGATGAATCTGAAGATACGCAACAGCTTTCGGATAGTTCCATTAAAAATGTGCTTTGTCATTCGAGTGATCAGGTTCTCGATGTGGAAACAACGGAGCAGTTCTCTGAAAGTTCGATCGAACGTGCGCTTCATGATGCGGATGATGCCATGGCATCGGCGGATGCGTCAATCGCTGCAGCAAATGCCGTGCTTGCCGCAAATACGGCATCTGAAGAAGCTGCGGAAGCCATCGCTGTGGCAGAGGCTGCTGTTGAAGCGGCAGAACATACGGCGACGGATGCCTCAGCATCGGATGAAGAAAATGATGAAGCCAAAGCTGTTGCGGAGACCGCGATTTCTGCTGCTCAGGATGCCATAGTTGCTGCTCAGGACGCTGTCGAGGCAGCTGCCGACATTGAAGCGATTCGCATGGAACAACATGCTGAAGCAGATGCTGCGAACCATTCGACAGACGCGACGGTTGCCCAGGCTGAAGCTGAGGTTAAAGAGATTTTGTCTGCGCCATTGGTCGATATCCCAGATGCTGCGAGTGAATCACCATCCGAAGTTTTTGAAGCACTTCGCGGCCAGCTCCTTGAAGAAGGCGAGCGCCTGAGTACACAGCCTGCGGCATCAGAAAACGCCGAATCACCATCCGAAGTCTTTGAAGCACTTCGTGGCCAGTTCATTGAAGAAGGCGAGCGTCTGAGTACACAGCCTGCGACACCAGAAAACGCCGAATCACCATCCGAAGTCTTTGAAGCACTT
>JAFOHE010000213.1 GCA_017421975.1 Pseudomonadota bacterium | reverse complement strand
GAAAAATTGCATACCGATATTCTGACTTCAAAGTACGGCATTGCAAGAACGGCACTTAACCGCGGGTATCAGCTCAAGGACTGGGAAAAAATGGGAGAAGACCCATCTTTGCGCGTCTCACCAGCCATCACATTGACTGAAGGAAAACAGGTTGTGAAGCTCCCTGCCGCAACTTCCAAAGCGCCTGTCAATTGTTCCTCTACAGCATGCACTACCCTTCAGGATCTTGGCGAGATTACGCGGCGCCTCATGTTGCAGGAACAACTCGATCCTGCCGAATCGTTTTCGCTTGCTCAGACGGATCTGCTCATGCTCAGGCGCGCCATGCGCAGCGAGGATAGAACGCGAGGCACTGAAATGGTTGATATCTTCGCCAAAATTTTCAAAGACCCGCGCGTTAAATTCTACTCCAAACCTGGATTCTCAAACGACTGGTTTACGGATAATGTCTATATCTTCGATCCTAGATACAATCAGGCATGGATCGTCGTCATGAGTGGTTATCCTGGAAGAAAATCGCTCAACAGCGCTGCCACAGCCATTGGAAAAATTATTAGCTCCGGCCGACTGAGAGCTGTGAAATAATCTTTTTTGCCGTACTTCTATTCTTTACAAAAAAATAGACAGGTCTTAAAACCTACACTGACACACAATGTGTGTCACAGGTGAATACCTGTTTTTCTATCATTATTTTATTCTAATCCACAGACAGGAAACTTGCGTATCGGAGTTTTTGTCACAATGTTATACACAACTACCTGTTTGAGATGTGTTTTGATACAACAAATCTCATGGATTGTGTTTTTTACATGGAATAGCGTTCCATCCTTGAGGAGAAAATGTAATGTCTTCGCATAATCTTGAATTTACAAAGAATCTTTTATCGTTTCGTCGAACCAAGATCATTGCCACGCTCGGACCGGCAACAGCCAAACCCGATGTCCTTGATCAGCTGATCCGAGCTGGTGTTGATGTTTTTCGTCTGAATTTTTCCCATGGCTCCCATGAATCCCATGCAGAAACATTTCGCCTCGTCAAGGAAGCCATTGCACGATGCGGTAAGCATGTCGCTGTTTTGGGTGATCTTTGTGGGCCGAAAATCCGCGTCGGCCATTTTGAAAATGGTCCCATTCGCCTGATCGAAGGCAATCAGGTGACAATCACAGTTCGTAAAGTACTTGGCAACGAAAATCTCATTCCAAGCGAATACGAACATCTGGCAAAAGATGTCAAAGCGGGTGACAAAATCCTCATGGCAGACGGCACGCGTGAACTTCGTGTCGATTCTGTCAATGATACCGAAATCCTTTGTACCGTCATTCGCGGGGGAGAGCTTTCTGACCGAAAAGGTATCAATTTGCCCAATGTCGCCATCTCAGCACCTTCTTTTACGCCCAAAGATCGCGATGACGCTGATTTCGCGTGCAAACTCGGCGTGGACTATCTCGCTATTTCGTTTGTACGAGCAGCCAAAGATGTCATGGAATTAAAACACTTCCTCGAAGAACGCGGAGCCGACATTCCCGTAATGTCTAAAATTGAGAAGCCTGAAGCCATCCGCGATATCCGAGAAATCATCAAAGCTTCCGATGCCATTATGATTGCCCGCGGTGATCTCGGTGTCGAAATGCCTGCCGAAGAAATTCCACTTATTCAAAAAGAATTGACGCGCCTGTCCATCGAAATGAACCGTCCTGTCGTCGTGGCTACACAGATGCTTGAATCCATGATCAGTGCTGGTACACCGACGCGTGCTGAAGTGACCGACGTCGCGTGGGCAGCGATGGCCGGTGCCGATGCCGTCATGCTTTCGGGTGAAACGAGCGTCGGCAAGTATCCGGTTCAGGCTGTTGAAACAATGGATCGCATTGTGCGCATGATCGAAGGTTATCAGTGTCGTTTGGATCGTTTCCTCTCCTTCGTTTCCCACGAACACACGTCCGATTTTGAAGATTCCATGTCGAGCCAGATTCTTGAAGGTTTATCGCGAAGTGCTGCCAAAATGGCACGTGAACTCAATGCCAAAGCCATCGCCATCTGCGCCAAAACCGGAACGACATGTCGCATGATTTCGGAAGAACGTCCGCCTGCACCAATCATGGGTCTTTCGACGGATCCACGCATTTGTGCCCGTATGGCACTTTATTGGGGAGTTCTGCCCATTCACGTCGATGAAGAAGTCGTCAAGACGCCCTGGAAATTTGTCCCATCCATTCTCAAAGACACTGGTATTTATAATAATTCTGAAGATGATGACCGCTATGTCATCCTTGTTACGCTTCGTGATTATGGCATGGCTTTGACGCCAAGCCTTAAATTAATCGTCGATTAATTGGCTACCCCTTCTCACGCGCTGAATTTTTCCTCCCGATGATAGCCCCAGTCTTTGCCAAAATATGGCTTTTGCTTTTGGGGGGCGTTGCGGGGGGATTCCCCCCGCAGAGGGGGTCGCGGCGCATTGCCAAATCGCCGCGCAGGGGGACACTTCCCCCATCCATTTTAGATTGTTACCTAGCGTCGTGTATCTTGCTATTTTAAGGTATCTATGCAAAAACGCGTCTGATTGCCTTTTTATCGCAGAACTGCGCAAAGCGGTTTCTGCTCCCCCATTATCCATTTGATAAGGAAAAAAAACATGCCCAATGAAAAGGATATGCAGTCAGTGATCAACATGATTAACGAACTCGGCGGCGTCGAAAAATTTCAAAATGACCCGTTTGGGCTCATTGGTGAGCTTTTCAAGCATCCGGAAATGCTTTCCGAAATCGACAGACTCTCGAAAACGCCAGAGATGCAGAAACAGATTCAGGAAAGCATGAATAATCCGATGTTTCAGCAGATGGTTGCGAACAATCCGATGCTCAGCAGCATGATGAATCAGTATCGCCAGGCGCATGGCATGAGTACGCCGGACACGGTCGATATTTCCGACGAGGATGAAGTGCCTTCTGCGGATGGTTACGACATTAAATTGCCGCGTCACAAACTCATTGACTGGCTTAATCCGCCGAGTATTCAGCCATTTTTTGTTCCGGAAGATCCTGCCAAACGGCTTCATTTTTCGAGTGTTTTGGCGGAAGTGCCTGAAGAATGTCGCGAAAAGGTTGAAATTCTTGCCAATAAACGGATTGAGCTACATCTTGCGCCGACGGCAGTATCTTACCTTGAGAATCTTGCGGCACGGTTCGATTTGACGGGCCTTGACCTTATGGCTACGCAGGGCGGCTTCATGGGCGAACTTTTTTATTGTGCGTCCATTCTCATGCCTGAAGACGACATGTGCGATCTCGCCAAACATGCGCTTCATTGCCTGACGCTTCGTTCCGGCTATCCTGTGGCCAGCTATCTCACACAGATCATTCTCTATCTCGATTCTTATGATGATATTGAACATTGTGATTGGGAAAATTTTGTGTGGGGACTTAGTGGAAATCCCGTACATGGCCGCGACGGCAATTTCGAATGCTCGTGGGAAGATGCTTGTAATATCGCGGAAATTGCTGCCGAAAATCTCGATGAAGAACCTGAATTGTTCCTCGCCGTCTGTCTTGGACTTTTGGCGTGGGATGTTCTCGATCTCAATGGCGTCGATAATCCCGTCGAAACGCTTCTTGACACGCTTCCGACGGCTTCGCAGGCAATCGTTTCGAAACTTAAAGCTTGCATGAATGGTGAAAAGCTTTATGCAATTTCGCTTGCCAACGTCCGTGATGTTGTCCGCGACGGCATTGCGCAATATATTTCTGATCACGAATAAATCGTTGTAATTATTTTGATATTTTTTTAGTACGATTTTTTCGTGTTTAATTTTGAGGGGGCAGACGCCCCCTACGCGGGCTATGCCCATATCATACGATATGGGCATACGCCGCTACCCCCCAAGCGGGGGATTCCCCCGCAACGCCCCCTGCGATCGCACACCATTGAATATATAAAGATATAAAGTTATCGTAAATCGCCACGCGATGTGTTACCTAGATCGCTGTTACCAGATGGGGAGTTTACGTTAATCATCGCAATCACAAGGTATTGTTATGTATTCAGCCAGCCAGAGTTCTCGAAAGATGTCGTCAAATGCGCTTGATGGTGTCTTTCAGTCGGCAACCCTGATGGACGATTATCAGCAGGATAAGGATTATATTCTTGAAACGATCGCATCCGCCTTAAAAACACGCGATTTCGATACAGCGATTGCGTTTGTGAACCGTTATCGAAGCGTGGCAGCTTCGGATCCCAAATTCAGGATCGTTGCCGAAAAGACGGACGCTGTTGCCAAAGATTATGCAAAACAGCATACGCTTCTTCTGCAGCTTGATGCCACGCCTGATCATGAATACGATACGCGCATAAAGATCTATCGTGCGCTGATTGCTTGCAATGCGCCAAAAGCGCCAGAGTATCAGAAAGCACTCGACACGTGTCTCGAACGACAAAAAGAACAAACGGCGGATGATGAAACGCGCGATGTGAACTCAGAAGAACTCGCGTTCTCCAATCGTGCTATCCAGAAAAAAGACAAAACGATCTACGGTTGCCGAAAACATGACATTACGCTCATGAAACTGTTTGTTCTCTTCAGCTGTCTGGTGCTTTGTTTAGTCGGAGCAATGACGCATGTGAGTGGGTTGTTACTTCTCTTCATCGTGGGTGCAGGCGGTTTAGGGTGTTATAAACTTAGCCATCTGACTAAGGCAAAGACATATCCTGGCACGTTTGTGGTTCAACAAAAACCACCGTTCATTGCGATCACTTATTTTATAGGCACACTCGGCATCATGGGCTTAATCCTGATGATTGCGCAATTATTTGCAGGCTAAAGCATGACATCACCCCTTGAGAAAAAACAAATGCTCGCTGGACATGACGCTTTTGAAGCTGTTCAGCAATCTTTGCTTCCTGATCACGCTTCGGGAGATAACGAGGATAATAAAGCATTTTCGTGCTCTGTCGAATACGATACGAATCGCGATTTTATCCTCGAAAACCTCAAGACGAGTTTGCATGAACTCGATAACGAAACGGCACGTGATATTCTTAAAGAATATGGTTCAGTTGCAGCGAATGATCCGGATTTCAAGATCTTGAAGGAACGCGCAGAATTTTCATTCGAGACGTATGGTTTCAAATCTGAGATTTTGTTTGCGATTGATGCTACGCCAATCGATGATTATGACGCACTTGAGAAGTATTATACACAGCTTTTGCGCTTTGAACCGAATAACGCCGAATGGCGCGTGTGCCGTGAAGCGGCCAAACAACGCATTACTTACACGAACGACGAGATTAAGCGAAAAAAATTGACCAAAAAGCAACGTAAACGCGTGTGTCCCGTGACTGCCAAAGATGCCGCACTTCCCCTGCCGAACTTTTTAGTCAGAACCGTACATCGATTCTCCGCCCTTGCTGCAGCTTTTCTACCAGTCTCATTGGCCATTCTTTTATTTGGCATAAACGCGTTTGTTGGCTTAATCATGCTTCTTAGCTCCGCAGCTATTTTTGCCTTTTCATTGCCTTCATCTCAAATGGAATACATGGCGTTACGCCAAAAACAAGCCCCCATATCGTCCATTGTTTTTGTGTTCTTACAAATCATCGTTCTTATTTTTACATGTATCGCAATGTTTTAAGTCATTCGTCTGCCATACATGATATAACATGTTCATAAGTTTAATTAAAAAATATGTTATTTTACCTGAACAGTCAGAAATTTTCGTAACGCCGATGGTTTTGTTGGCATTATATTAAGTGGGGGCACAAAGTAACACCTACATGTAGGTCTGCACAATATCCCCATCATTGGTTATGCCATTGAAGTAGGCAGTGTTACGGTTTTTTTGCAAATGTTCAGGTAAAAAGATATTTTTACGATGTAATCGATGATTGGAGTTTTCTTGCGAGTTTTTGAGCAAGATGATGGATTTCTATGACATCATTTTCAGACGGTTCTGCGTCGGGATCAAAGGCACATTGTTCGACACGTTGGCAAAAGGTTTCCAAAAGGCATTGGTTTTGTTTGGATAAAGAAGGCCCAAAGTCTTGTGCAAAACGTGCGGGCGTGATTCTCCCCCAACCATTCTGCGTGTCACATACGTGCACGACGGCATCAAAACAGGCGATGATGTGTGTTCTGAGTACTTCTTTGGACAGCGTTTTTGTCGTTTGAGTATATGCTTGTCTGGCCGTCGAAGGTATCGTTGCCATGTCGCGTTTGTCTTGTTCGCTATGTACTGAATTCAACTTAAGGTCTTTGGGAAGCGCCGGCATCGGAGGCCGAAGGATTCCAATACGCTTTAGGATACGGATAAAAAATTTTCGCCATCGGTAAACGATGGCCAAACTGACGAGCATGGCACAGCCCTTCCCCGCCATAATTAAGCGTTGACGAAACGACCATGCATTTTCAAAATTTTCTTGTCCAGGTAACTGAGAGGGGTCTGGCTTTTTCTGAGTGGATAACACGATTTCTTTGTCCAGAGTGGCGCTCATGGACCATGGATTACCTGGATACTCGACGTGGATCTGAACAGTACCATCTATGTGTGGATATGCGAGGGAATAACACCCGTGAGCATCCAGTTCGACTTGTTGCTGTACCAGAGAATGATTGAACTGTTTCAAATGGATGAGGAGTGTTGGGGT
>JAFOHE010000212.1 GCA_017421975.1 Pseudomonadota bacterium | reverse complement strand
GAGGACATTTTTTTAGGAAAAATATTAGGTATTCCTTATGACCCTCGTAATAAGCATAATTCTTATAACTATTCTAATGAGATTGATTGGCATAGAATATTGGTAGAGGAATATTATAAAGGTTATAAGGGTAATCCGGAGAAAAAAGATTTTATAGAAACACAATGCTCGGAAGAAGATATGATATCTTTATTCTTTAAATCAGACAACAGATATTATGAAAGATCTGAAGAAACACCAGAGACATATGCAAAAAGAAAATTAGAAGAATATTGGAGATTAACGCATAAAAAACAGTGGTGGTCGTGGTTGCAATGTTTTTTATGGAAGAAAAGTGAAGTTAGGACAATTAACTATAAACCGATTGATAAATTCCATATATGGAAGCAAATGCATAAAAGAAGATGGGAAACATGGTTACAAAAAGAGTATGTTCAATATAAATCAATGGCAGAAAGCATTGATTTGTGGTATTCTTGGTTATCTGATAAAGATAATTATAAGATTTTTGAAAGTTGGGCAGAGAATAAACTTAAAAAATGGAAAGAGAAGAAAGACTATATTATGAAATGGGATATGAGTTCTGCTTATAATTTGGTATTTAATAGCCCGAGAGTAAATTTTTCGAAATGGAAATCTAATAATGTTGATGAGTGGAATTATTGGAAACCTGTTATAGAGGAACGATTATTGATGAATAAATTTGAGTTTGCTAGTCTAAATAAACCCTATAAGCCTCAATTTAAAATTAAATTAAAGGCTAAGGAACTAAGGCTGCAAGCTCAATGTGGTAAAGATGTATTCCATGATAATTTAGCTAAGATATATGAAGATGGTAAGTATGGTTTCGTAAATAAAAAAGAAGAGCTTATAATAAAAAATCAATATGATATGGCGTATGATTTTGTAAATGGTATTGCAGCTGTTAAAGTTGGAGAACGAAGTTATAAGGTATATGATTCTAGGGCTGATATGTATTATGAGGATAGTTATGGAGGAAAATGGGGACTTATAAATACAAAAGGAGAGTTTTTGATCTCTCCTAAATTTGACGATGTTAAATTGGAAGCTGATGACCTCATTTTTTATAGTATAGGAGGGAAAATAGACAAAAGAAAGCATGAGGTTAAAGGTTCCAAATGGGGGATCATGAATGGGAAATTAGAAGAAATTGTGGAAGCAAAATATACATATTTATGGTTGCTAGAGGGAGGACTTATACTTGCTGAGGACGAATATTAAAATATATCCTTATATCTGTTGAAAAAACGATAAACTCACATCGTTTATCAATACGCATAAATGCCAAAGGAACGTTCCATGAAAATACAATATTCATATCATCATGGAACGTTCCAAATGTAATGGGACGTTTTATGGAACGTTCCCACATTATTAGCGTTTCCACATTATTTATATAATTCTGGAAACGTGCAAAATATCATGGAACGTTCCAATTTTAATGGGGCGTTCCATGGAACGTCCCTATATCATTTATATAATTTTAGGGGCGTGCAAATATTAATAATGGCACGTCCCATCAAAAAATGCCCCATTTGGCCCGATCAGACATTAAACAAAAATTCGATAATGTCACCATCTTTGACTTCGTATTCTTTACCTTCAACACGATAGAGACCACGCGCTTTAACTTCGGACATTTTTCCGCCACATTCCATGAGCGTTGTAAAATTACAAACTTGTGCGCGAATGAAACCACGTTCGAAATCAGAATGAATTTTTCCGGCAGCCTGAGGTGCTTTTGTTCCACGACGAATCGTCCAGGCACGGCATTCTTTTTTGCCATCCGTGAGGAAAGAGATAAGCCCCAACAAAGTGTAGCTGGCGCGGACGAGGCGATCTAATCCGGATTCTTTAAGGCCGAGTTCTTCCATAAACATGGCGCGTTCTTCATCGTCAAGTTCAGAAAGTTCCTGTTCGGTTTTGGCGCAAATGGGAATGACCTGAGCATTTTCGACATCGGCACGTGCTTTGACGAGCTTGTAATAGGCATTGGCTTCGGGATCAGCGACACCGGCATCGTCCATGTTACAAGCATAAATGATGGGTTTGGCAGAGAGAAGGCCCATTTCTTTAAGAGCAGCGGACTGTGCGTCATCTTTTTCGTCAAAAGGAAAGGTACGCGCACTTTTTCCGTCGCCCAGATGTGCCGCCAACGGTTCGAGCCATACAAGTTCAGCCTTGGCATCCTTGCTCGTTCGTGCATATTTTGTCGTCCGCTCAACGCGTTTTGTCACGACATCGAGATCAGCCAGGATGAGTTCCGTATCGATGGTTTCAATATCGCCATCGGGATCAACGGCAACAGGTTTAGTGGCATCTTCAACGACATGCAAAATAGAATCATCATCAAAGCAGCGCACGACGTGGACGATGGCATCACAACTACGGATATTGCCGAGGAACTGGTTACCCAAGCCGGCGCCCTGAGAAGCACCTTTGACGAGGCCGGCGATATCGACAAATTCGACGACTGCAGGCGTCCGCTTTGCGGGATCCCAGATTTCACAAAGTTTATCGAGACGTTCGTCCGGTACAGCGACGACACCTACATTCGGGTCAATCGTACAAAATGGATAATTGGCTGCCTCAGCATTTGCCGTTCCTGTGATGGCATTGAACAGCGTACTTTTTCCAACGTTTGGCAGACCGACGATACCTAATTTCATGTTTTATTCCTACCATGGTCAGAGATCATTATTCGCGTCATCGGTCACAATGACCGCACGCAAAGCGGCACTGTTTACCACGAAATCGGCTTTGAACCAATACGATATTCAGCGATGAATCGCTTTTAGTCGCATGATCGTTGTTGTACTTATGGGATAAAATCGGCTAAACTGTGCAGCGTTGTTTTTTGGCGTGCCAATTTAGGCGTGTCATGGTTTAATACGCGAAATGCGAGGCAATCTATGCAACGAGGACTTGTTCAATCCTTATCTCCCAAACTTTCAGGCGCGCAACGTCGCGAACTTCGAGGCCTTGCCCATGGCTTAAACCCTATCGTCAACGTCGGCATGGCTGGTGTGACAGATGCCGTCATAGCCCAAGTCAACCAGGCGCTTTACGATCATGAACTCATCAAGGTCAAAGTCATTGGTACGTATGATGGTGACATTGAAGACGTCGCGACGTCGCTGACGCGTGCCACCCAAGCTGCATGTGTTCAACAAATTGGCCATATTCTTGTGTTTTACAAGGCGAATCCGGACGATCCCAAAATCGTTTTGACCGCGCATCCCCTCAATGAAACAGGCAAACGCACCAACAGTTAAGCCCTCAAATATGGAATGGTTTTCGGCAATCAAGCAGAATAGATGCTTTTTCCTGCCCTAACCACGTTATCGTAACAAGAAGACAAAAATATGCTTCACCTCACGATTGATGCAGAATGGCCGAATGCACGTCAACTCGGCCGCGCCGCCGAAATTATAAAAACAGGCGGTCTCGTCGTTTATCCTACGGATACCATTTATGGTCTGGGTTGTGATATTACCCAGAAAAAATCCGTCGAACGCGTTTATCAGATGAAAGGCAAAGAACGCAAAACGCCTCTCTCCTTTATCTGTCCAGACCTCAAAAATATCGCAAAATATGCCATCGTCTCGAACATGGCTTATCGCTTAATGAAACGTATTCTTCCGGGTCCCTACACGATCATTCTTCCGGCCACACGTGAAGTACCCCGCCTGATGCAGAGTAAAACGGCGACGGTTGGCATCCGTATCCCCGATCACCCCGTCACACAAATGCTGATGAGTCTGCTCGACAATCCCATCGTAACGACAAGCGTTCCAAGTCCGGAGCAAACGCAGTTTGACGATCCCGAAATGATTGCCAAACGTCTGCCTTTCTTAGATGCCATTATTGATTGTGGCCTGATTGCGCCAGAACCCTCTACGGTCATTGATCTCACGACAGACCAGCCGCGATTGCTGCGTCTTGGCAAAGGCTCAATCGACCAGATTCCTGACATCGAAGTTATTGATGAATAAACAATGAGGGTGTGCACCATCACCCTCATCATTTTGTACATAGTCAATAAATGTCATTACTTTCTATGTCGTGGTTAGAACATTTTATTTGATATGATTTGTATTTGAACAAAATTAAAATACACTCAAATCACAAATTATTATTTTTCAATTTATTCCAGAGGTTTCGCCATTTGGCTTACACCTGGCACGGTTTCAGCGTGATATATGTGGGATTTTTAGCCACATACCTTTACATTATAGGCAACACTTGAATTTGCGTGAAAAACTTGATTCTTAAGTTTATTTACATGAATAATCTTTATCATAATTTATTAAGTTACAAAATTACATATCTGAGGTGCGTATCCTGGATTCTCGATAATAGTGACGATAACTTTCAGACAGCAAT
>JAFOHE010000211.1 GCA_017421975.1 Pseudomonadota bacterium | reverse complement strand
TTTCACTTTCTTTTTTTATTGTTATTATTTTACCAACTTTGATTGTAAATTCAGAATCAGTTTTTTTGAAATTTAAATCTAGCACTAAATGTCTATTTGAAAAGCGCACGTCAGCCGTGGTCTTACTTTCAATGGATATTAAATTATCATAGTTGAACAATGGCAGTTCAAATCCACCTGGTTTAATGCAATAAGCATGAATACCGTTTTCAAATAGTGTTTCTAAGAAGAACTTTGACTTATCGTATTCAAATGCATGAATATGAAGTTTGTCATGCATAAGGTCAATTAAAGCAGGTGAGATGCACTTTCCATTGTTCGAATGTTGTCGTTTGCATGTCTCATAAGAATTTCGAACAATGGTTTCAATCTTTTTTTTATTTTTTGGAAACAATTTAAAGTCGATACTATGTGTTTTTTGAGTCCCGTGCGCTTCAAGAATTGCACTAATTTTTTCAGGTGTGAAAATATTATAGAATATTTGAAAATCAAACTCGTCCGAATCATCTGTTTCTTTCTGAAATACTTCGATTACAAAATAGAGAGCTCCACCATCGTTTAAATAATTCCTAAGATCAGCTATTTCAACAGGAAACTTCGTTGTGTTTTTTGATACTGGAGAAATATCAATTTCTTTACCTTTTACCTGAACTGGAATTCTACCAATTAATTTATCTTTTTTATGTTCATGAGTTTTGTCAGAAATATCTTTATAAATACGAATGTGTCCGTCCCAACTAGGTTCTTTATCATTGTCATTGATTTGTGGAACTAAATGTTCTGTGTTTGCAAGTCTTGAATTTAGCTTTGCAATGCTTAAGACCTCAATATTAGGCATTATAATCTCCTTAAATCAGTTAAAATGATTTTGAGTACTATAAAATATCGCTGTGCTTATTGACTGAGCATACCAATTGAACAGCACGGCAGGCGAGCCGTATGCGCCGTAGGCGCATAGGCGAGCACGCGAGGCGTATCGGCGAAGCCGATAGCCCGTGCCCCATAAGAAAATGAGCTATATCGTGAGGTTTTCGAGTTCATTTTGCAGTTCTCGCATTTGTCGAATGAGTTCGAGTTTGAGTGCGGGGCTTTTTTCGGACCAGGATTGTTTTTCAAGGCGAGCGATGCGGTTGGTGAGTTCGTCGCGTTGGGCTTTGAGGGCAATCTGTTCGTCGAGTGTGCCGTGGGCGTCGAAGGGAATGGAGAGTATGGTCACGGTGTACGCAAAGTCATAGAACTTTGACGTAACACTTGTAACTGCCCGGTAGTCAAAACGGTCTTTTGATACCTCCTGCCTTTTTTCGGTTCGCCAGTAGGGCGAACCGGGGCGTTACATCGCGGGGCGCGTGATTCCGCCCCATCGACAGAAAGTTTATTCCTGTCGATATTTTTAATCTTTATCTTTTCTGGCTTAATCGTTGGGTTTTCAAGCCATTCAAGTCCAAGTCGGTAAAGATTCATTGCGCCGATACGATCATCGTTTGAACGATAACCACAGTGTTTACAACAGAAGCAATGGAGCTTCTTGTCTCTGTTGGATTTTTGAACGTGTCCGCAAACAGGACAGCATTGTGACGTATATTTTGCCATAACCTTGATCATCTTACTTCCCTTGCGTTCAGCCTTATATTTCAGCTTCTGCTCAAGATCGTAATATGACCAACTGACCTGCACGTATCTGTCCTTCCTGCGGACACGTTCTGTTGCGCCTCGAATTCCTGAAAGGTCTTCAAGCACAAATAAGGTCTTGGCAGGATATTGCTCAACGAGTGTCTTTGTTACGCAATGGTTCACATCGCTCATCCAGCGGTTTTCTCGTTGACCTATTGTCTTTAACCGTCTTCGTGCAGAAGCCGTTCCCCTTTTCTGGAGTTCTTGACGCAATACGTTGAATTTTGCACGCTTCTGTTTGACCTCACTTCCACTAAAGAACTTTGTTTTCGTGTCGAAATCATAAGACGTAGCTATAAATCTGATACCACGATCAATGCCAACAACGTTCTTGACCTCTTCTGGTTTGCATTCCTCAACAGTCTCCGTCACAGATACAAGTAGATAGAATTTTCCTCTAACCTGTGTCAGATGTGCTGTTCCGAACTTGTATCTGGACTTGTCGAAATACCGCTCCATGCCATTATTCTGAAACGGCACTTTGACACGTCCGTTGATCGTCGAAATGCTGAATATGCCGTCAGACTTTTTTGGAATTGCATAGTCGCGATTCCACAGTAAATCGCACTGAGGCTGTTTGAACTCTGGCTTCACATCCCACTGATCAACGGTTTTGCCTTTCCGAACTTTCGGCTTTCGTTTCAGATTGGCTTTGATCGTTTTGAATTTGGCGATAACCGTCCTGACGGCAGAGCAAGCCATCTGCGCCGTAAGTCCAAACCGTTCTCGGATATCGACATACACGGCTTTATGAACGCTATTACCGTTCAACGAATGATTTTCAGAAATGTTGTCTGCAATGAAGTTACACGCAAGCCTGTACTGCTCCATCGAAGCAAGCAGTGATGCCTGTGTTTCTTTATCAGGCAATAGCTTGATTTTTGCTGTAACTGTAATTTCTGACATGACGATCCATTATCCTAAACAATGCGTCCTGATGTGTTAGATAAGAACATCACAGATTTCAGGAACACATAGAAAACATGCGGCTTTCATGGTGCTGAACCCTAGATTTTGAAAACATCCGTGATATACTCCAAGAGTAAAACCTAAGGGGCAATCACGGAGGTGGGAGATGTCCGACCTCATTCAGAGCTATAAGTGCGCCGTAGGAAAGCTCCTTAGTTTAGCTCGGAATGTGCCAGACCCTCGAAAACGACGCGGCGTGCGTCA
Source organism: Pseudomonadota bacterium (assembly GCA_017421975.1). GTDB lineage: Bacteria > Myxococcota_A > Bradymonadia > UBA4248 > UBA4248 > RGIG464. Next base: position 40,559 of record JAFOHE010000211.1, on the reverse strand, counting down.
CAAATTAGATATTGTCCTGACCATATTTGTACTTGCCCTGCTGTGTGATCAGAACGATTTTGTGCGCGTCGAGGACTGGGCTAAGTCCGAGTTTGAAACACTAAAACAAATTATGCCATTGCCGCATGGCATACCGTCACATGATACGTTTATGCGTGTTATCGGTGCATTACCTGTAGAGTCCGTTGAAAGCCTGTTTGTGTCGTGGATTTGTGAGTGTTGTCCTGAATGTTCAAGCCATCTCGCCATTGACGGTAAAACTGTCAATGGTACGTTACGCACAACTGACTGGGAATCTGAATTTAAGGAAGCTCAAAAGAACCGTGTTCATGTCGTGTCTGTGTTCGATTGCAACGCATTTCAGGTTGTACGCCAACAGATCATGCCAGATAAAGGCGGTGAATTGCATTCCGCAATGGATATGCTTGCAGGACTTGATTTACATGGCAAAATGGTGACGGGTGATGCAGGATTCTGCAATGCTGTGTTGTCAAGTCAGATTGCACAGCAAGGCGGTGATTTCTGCTTTGAAGTCAAGGATAATCAACGGTTATTGAAGCAAAGTCTGATTTCTGAATTTGACCGTGCTACACCCGAAATACTGACAACATTTGTCGATGATAAAGGAGGTCATGGTCGCATTGAACGGCGTGAGTATCGGGTGTTGTCGAGCGAGTTGCCCTATTACCTGCATCAGAGTTGGGCGTACATTCGTTGTCTGATTGAAGTCCAGTCGTATCAGAAGCAGAAATCGACAGGCAAGGAAACTACTCACACGCGGTATTATGTTTCAAACAAACCCATGACAGCGCAGGAAGCCTCCGAAACCGTGCGAGGTCATTGGCATATTGAGGCAGGGCTTCATGCTGTTTTGGACGGAACGTTCAACGAGGATGTCTGTAAGTCACGACAAAAGCGTCATGCACAAAACCTTGTGGTATTTCGGCATTTGGTGTTCGGAATCCTTCGTAAGCATGAGGATAAGAAGCACATGACTGTAAGCATGAAACGAACTCACTGCCGCAATGACCTAAAATACCGCGTAGATGTGTTGGAACAAGCCTTTGAAAGAGCAATATGAAGCATTGACGTATCAAAGCAAAAGACTGTTATCACAGGTTATGTGGTGCTGAGACGTGAAACGTAAATTATATGTGCTATAAGAGCACATGATGATAGCGACTGTCGCTGTCATTACCCAGCGGAAGTAGAATAATGAGGTATAAATATGGCACTGATCAGAAAGACAGTACGTCGTATTAGGAACGAACGTCAAGCCGGAACAGAAGTAACCCCAGAAAATGCATGGGATATTAACCCTTATGACTTTGTTTCAGACCCAAGTGACTTGGAAAGGCAAGAGATTGAGGCCGTAAAACAGGGGTTTGCTGATGCAAAGGCAGGGCGAACCCTGACCAAAGTCGAAATGAATGCAAAACTTAAAGACATTCTGAAGCATTAGGAGGGGTTATGGTTATTCAGTGTTCCAATCAACTCATTCGAGACTATGCAAGGATCAAATCTTTTGGAATGATCAGTCTCGGTCTCAGTGAAGAGTTATGTGATGAAACAATCCAAAAGATCAATACCTACATTTATTCAAATGCGAATAATTGGGTTGAGGCATCTGCAATTTACGGACATTATTTGGACGGGACTGCTGTTTACAGGGCAAATGTCAACACACTTCGTAAAATGTTCTGCTTTATATACAGCATAAACTCTAGTGGCGATACGACTACAATCACTGTATTCCATGTGTTTCACAGCAGAATGAATATCTGGGGTATTTTAGAGGCAGATGGAATCATTATTGAAAGTCGTGTGTATCGTAGAATGATGATTAGACGAGTTGCGTATTGCCTTGAATATCGTCTTCGCATTCCACTGAAAACGAGGCGTTATCTTGAGTGTCATGGTTATTACATTACCGAACGGCGTTTGGTTTATCGACGACATGACCGAATGACGGCAGAATAACAAAAGGCGTCTGTCTGTATTCATCAGACTTTTATATGAGGACTTTGCGTACACCGTGGGGGGTAGGGGCGTATTTTTCTGTTTGAGGAACGTTCTATGGAACGTTCCTCAAACAGAAAAATAGCCACGTAGGGGGAGACTTCCCCCACCCCAAAAATAAAAAAATTATATTTTTGAAGCGTCTGTTAATGTAAAATACGTTTCGCATGCGAAGCCATAAGCCTGAGCCGATTGTGTTTCGAGTATTTGAATGTGTGCAATAAAATCGGCATATTGATCGGGCAAAATATTTTGGCAGCCGAGTGAGGAAGCTTCGTGAAGCGGGCAGGTGTGAATATTAATTTTGATGGATTGTGTATTCGTATATGCAGGATCATAATATGCGAAGCCGTGTTCAGCGCGCATGATATCCTCGTGCGACAGATCGAGTGAATCGTCGTGGCTTCGTATGACGTTGACGGGCGAAATGCCTTCGAGGGCGATGTAACGGACGTGTTTGTCGTCGCGTTCGTAGAGCCAATCGGATGGCCATGTTGAAGCATTGGAAAGGACGGCGTCGATGTGTGGTTGACTGAAGGTGCGGTGTTTGCCGAGTTTGAAAGTATATTGGCCGTCGCAGAGGTGTGCGGTACCGTGAGGCCAGATCATGTTTGGATTGGAGGTTCCTGTGAAGATGCGTGCGTGCTTTTGCGGATCGCGCCAAAAGAGGATAAAGACGGTATCATCAAAAGGTGTTTTTTGTGAAGAAAAGTGCGTGCGATGTCCGTAGGTTGTGTTTGCGAAAGCGTGCGCGGAATCGGTTTGAAAGATGCGTCCGTCATTTGTGTGCGAGGCACCGCGGATGGCGAGTATTTGAGGGACGTAAGGTAAATCGAAGACGTTTCCGTCGCGTGCGCGAACGATCGTCGCCACGTTGTCATAGAGTTGTGTTTCGTCGTTTGTGTTGAAGAGTAAGCGTGGGGCAGTTTTGGTGCCAAGGAGTTGTATGCGCAGATCGGGGAAGGTTTGGATAAGTGTCAGTCTGAGTTCGGGTGTCAGCAGTCCATGGTGTGCGACATGGTGCTTTTGTGCGAAGTCGGCGAGGCATTGCGTCAAGTCTGATTGTGCATGGACGCCTAAGACGCGGCAGAGCGTGTTTTTCCAATCGATGCGTAAGGGAAGACGCGCGTTGATCTGAGCGATATCATGCATCATTTATGCGCTCTTTTCGTCGTTTCGTTTGATCTGAGGTTCGTCAGCCGAGGGCATGCGTCGGATCTCTTGTCTGGCGTAGAGCCATGCTTTTTGTAGGATCCATGAGATGGTTCGATCTTGTCGGATTGCTTCTTCTTTGGCTTCTTCGAGCAATTCGGGTGGGAAATAGAGCGTTAATTTTTGTTTTGTGGCCATCCTGTGCCTCACATTATGTCCATTTTCTGTCAATATGATACCTTGAGAGGTGTATTGCCTCTTAAGGCGTCATTTACTCGATATTTCGGAGTCGGCAAATTATGGCATTTTGTTGGAAGTCACCCCTGCATCCGGACGGCAATGCTTGCGTTCATCCGGACGATATGAAGGTGTGGGAAGCGAGTGAGATACGTCGTCGGCCGGAGGCAGGTCAGGCGATGATGGAAGTAGCGGGAAGAGAAGTAGCGATGGCGGCACTTCGGTACCATCCGAAGACGGTGCTTGTCTTTTGCGGTACAGGGAACAATGGTGGTGATGGCCTGGTTGCGGCGCATTATTTGAGAAATGCAGAGTGTGATGTGCATATTTTTGCGTTTCACGATGCCGTGGTCAAAACGCCGGATGCGCTTGCTGTTTTTGGTCGAGTTCAAGATATTCATCGCATGGTTTTGCATGAACCGAATGATGCCTGTGATATATTGAACTGGAAGGATCAACGTGATCTTCTTGTCGTGGATGCCATTTTCGGAACGGGATACCGGCCCTCGCACAGTGTTTTGATGACGCGCGTTTATCAGGCGATAGAGGAATTGAATTGTCCGATATTGAGCGTAGATATTGCGTCAGGGATAGATGCGTCGAATGGTTTTCGCGGTTCAGCAGAAGACAAATCTCCGCCGCGTGCGCTTCATGCGACGGAGACAGTGACATTTGGATCGCCGAAGATCGGTCATTTTTGTGGCGAGGGTCCGGAGCATACGGGCATTCTTTCGTGTGTGGATATTGGGCTTGGGCCGTGGCCGAACACGGGTATGCGCCGGACCATATTGTGTGACGATTATGTGCGCAACCGTTGGCCTGTGGAACGTCGCCACGACGTTCATAAGGGGACGTGTGGTCACGTGGTCGTCGTCGGTGGATCGGAAGAAATGCCTGGTGCGGCGGTTTTAGCGTCTTTGTCGGCACTTCATGCCGGTGCCGGCCTTGTGACCCTGGCATCTTTGAGCAAGATAGATTCACCGGCAGAGATTATGCGTGCGCATTTGAAGGTGGGTTTGGATGCCGAATCAACGTTTGGTGCGTTGTTTGACAAGGCGACAGTTATGCTTGTCGGTCCAGGGCTTGCGCAGAACGAGGAAACGCTTTCGATTGTGAGGCAGGTGACGTCGTACACCAAAACGCTCATTCTTGATGCGGGTGCTTTATGGGCCTTGGGGCAGTATGAGACGGTGCCGACGTTTGCGTGTTCAGATTTGTTTTTGACGCCGCATATCGGCGAAGCCGCGCGTTTGTTAGGCCTTTCGAACGATGTGTTAAGCCGCGATCCAGGTCGGTACGCGCTTGAGCTTGCGCAGAAATACCGTGCCAATGTGATTTTGAAATCGCATGTGACGCATATTGCGACGCCGAAACCGTCACTTGCAATATTGCCATATCCGAATCCGGCGATGGCTTCAGCCGGCATTGGCGATGTTCTTGCGGGTATTCTTGCAGCCGTCGCATCTCAAGCACGCGGGAATGCTTTTGTTCGTTGGCTTGATGTTGCAGGCATTGCAGCCGTTGCCGTAAGTACACATTCAAAGGCAGGGCGTCGCGTGGCGGAGCATCATTCTGTTGTGACAGCCAATGAACTCATTTCTCATATTTATGTCGGGTAAATGTATATGATGAAGGCATCGTTTTTACCATTGATCTCTCCCTGTTGTTTGTGCGGCAGGAAGTGTGGTGCGGAGCGCATGGCAGGTCAAATCGGGTATTGTGGTGCCGGTGAAAAAGCCGTGATCTATCAACAATTTATACATTGTGGTGAGGAAATCGAACTGTCACCGGCGTTTATTGTCAATATGTCGGGATGCAATTTACACTGTCCGACTTGTAGTGAGCGTATTCATTGGACGAGCGCAACGCGTGTGTGGTGCGGAGAGGCAGAAGAATATGCCGAAAAAATGGTGCCGAGGCTTGAAAAAGCGAATATTCGGTCATTTGAGTGGATAGGTGGTGAGCCGTCGATTTATTTTCCATTTGTCTATGAAGCGACGCGGCTTATGAAGCGATTACTTCATAAAAAGCTTCCCTTTTATTTGAATACGAATGGTTATTATGCCTCTGAATTGACGCCTTATTTGACGGAGATGATGGATGGCTTTGTCTTTGATCTTAAGGCGAGTCGCGGCTGTGCGCAGACGATCGTAGGTCCGGCCCCCGATTATTATGATATTGTCTGTGATAATATCAAGGCGGCATCGCAAAGTGCGTGTCATTTGATCGTCCGTCATCTCGTCATGCCTGGCCATGTGGATTGTTGCACCAAACCATGTGTGGATTGGCTGCACCAAAATGTACCGAAAGCGCGTCTCAATCTCATGACGACGTTTCAAAATTTCAACGGATGCGACGGCTATCCGTTTGAGCTAAGCGAAGATGACATGGCGCGATTAAAAGCACTTGGCTTACTCTGAAGCATATTATTCGTCGGGAAGCCAGGCTTTGATTTCGTCTTCGGATCGTCCGGCCTGGCGGAGGTTTTGAATCATCTGAAGCCGGAATTCGTCGCGTCCGATTTTTTTGCCTTCTTTGATGCCGTCTTTGAGTCCTTCGAGGAGTCCGTCTTTTAGCCCTAATTTTAATCCTTCTCTGAAACCGAAGTCCCGTCCATCCTGAAATCCGGCATCGTGTCCTTCGTTTTTTCCGCGGGTGTAACCTTTTTGATAAGCTTCCAATTCGGCGACAGCGCGTTCACTTTCTTTGCGTTCAACCTGATATTCCGCTTCACATGCGTCACATTCCTCTTTCCACGCGTCACTGTTCAGGATGGATTCGATTTCATTTTGAAGCGGCATTGTTGTTCTCTCTTGTCATGGGGGTTAATTTTGCTCATGTGGAGGGCATTTGAAGGACGCCAGACTTTTGGAAAGCGCGAGATCAAAGGTGCAACGCCATTGATCAAGGATCTTCGATGCGCATACAGACGCATAGCAAAGATGATGATAACAGCGTTTCCTACCTCAACCCGTTGGGTTGTGGAGCAGGCTTGTATCACGCCTGTCTTAGAAATAAAATATGGCAAAAAGCGCGTTTGGAGACTAAGATGAACAGTTGCTTTTTATGCGCAAAAGCGCGCCAAAATAAGGAATTGTTCGAGAGAGGATAGGATGAAAAAGCTAGCCATTTTATCGGTATTATTTGTTGGAATATTATCAGCGTGTGCGAGTCAGCAGGCGCAAACAACGCAAGTGCCTGAGTTGCCTGTATCACGCGTGGTGATGTACCAGAGTGGCATTGGTTATATTGAGCGAACAGCCAACATTGAGGGTGATGAATTTGTTCTTCGCATTCGCCCGGATCAGATTAATGATATTCTCAAATCGTTGACGGTGATTGATCGAGGCAATGGACGTCCCGTTTCGATTTCGCTTCCGGTCGATAAGACGACGCTTGATCGTCTGGCACAGATTCCTGAGCAGATACACGAGGGTGGTTTGACAGAAATGCTTCGTGCTTTCAGGGGAGCGAATGTAAAGATAAGAGCGAAAAACGGCGCATTTGAAGGTCGGATTATCGGCATTGAAGAACCGACTTACGGAGACAATGACCAAATCAATATCAATACGAATCAACCGACGAGTGGCAGGCTGACATTATTTACAAACGAGAGCATCGTCAATGTGATTCAGCTTGATGATATTCGCTCGGTCGAACTTTATGACAAAGCGATTTCGGATGGTGTGACGAAGAGTTTGAACATCAGTCTGAATGAGGGGAGCTGGAAGCAGATAGAGCTTCGCATCCGCATGGATTCATCGAAGAAGCGTGAGCTTGCTTTGAGTTATTTGATTGCGATGCCGACCTGGAAGCCTGCGTATCGTCTTATTTTGGACAAGCAAGAGCAGGGTACGCTTCAGGGATGGGCGATTATTAGTAATGTGACGGGATCGGATTGGAATAATATATCATTTTCGCTTGTCTCTGGCCAACCGATGAGTTTTACGTATGACCTTTATACGCCGCAATTTCTCGATCGTCCTGATTTGACGGGACAGGCGCGGACAAAAGCGCTTGCGCCGCAAGTGACGGCATCGGCGGTTTCTACGCGTCCGACAGCTGCGCCGCAAAGGGTGTCTGAACCTTCGTATGCGCGTGCGGGTGGTGCCGCGTTTGCCCAAAAATCGGCTTCGGCTGCCAAAAAAAGTCGTGCAACGTCAGAGAGCATCAATATGATGGCGATGGATTATGCTATGGATGAGGATGCGGCAATGGCAGATGTTGCAGAAGCAGAAGCCGAGCCGATGTATGATGTCATAGATGATTCTGAAATTCTATCCAATTTCCAGGATCTTGCATCGACGTCACAATTGGGTTCTTTTGATGAATATAAACTCAAATCCGGCTTGACGGTTGCCGATGGTAATACGGCGCTCGTCAATCTCGTTCAGAATACGCTTTCGGCACGCGATACGCGTTTATTTAAGGAAGTGCCTTATTACAATTTCGATGAGATACCGCGTTCATGGCACGATGAAAAATCGTTTCAGACGGTGGAATTGAAGAATTCGAGCGAAGTGGCATTGGATGAAGGTCCGATTACGATTTATCGCGACAGTGCGATTATTGGTGAAGGCTATCTTTCGCGCACGGCCAAAGATTCGACGGCATATATTACATTTGCAGCTGAAGAGCGTCTTTCGGTGCGTATAAGTGATAATCATGCGAAATCGGATTGGCAGCTGGATTCTGTCGCAAATGGGCGTTGTAAATATACAGAGATCAAGACGCAGCAGAATCATTTTAAATTTGAGAGCCATTTGGATGCATCGACGACGGCCATTCTTCCGCTCAAACGTTTTTCTGGCTGGGAACCGGTGAATTTCCCCGAAAACGTCGTGAAAAACGATACCGCCTATATGGTTTCAGTGCCCGTTCCGGCAGGTGAATCGGTGGATATGCCGTTGACGATGCAGAAAAAAATTTCGCGCTCGGAACAATTACAAAGTGATGCGTGTGTTCGCGCTGTCGATGCTGCAATTGCGCAGAATTTGTTGCCGCAGGAGCTTGCGAGTGATCTGAAAAAATTTACGGAATCTCAGAAACGCCTTTCCGATATTAATATGAGATATAATCAACTTAATTCTCAATCATGGGATATTAAGCGGGATCAGCAATCGATTTCGGATACTTTGCTGGGACTTAAAAATATTAAATCAAAGACAGCGGATTCCTTGAGAAATCAGTTAATCGAACGTCAAAAGAGCAATGATAAAAAGCTCGAAGAAATTATGACGCAGATGTATGAACTTACGGTTGAGAAGAGCGAACTTGAAATGACACTTAAGACATTGAATCGCACGCTTCAATATACGCGATCATAATATTATGTCGTTGTTGGCCGTATAAATAATGGCTGTATTATTCATAATGGCTGTTCCAAGGGGCGTATAATAATGTTCGTCCCTGGAACGGCGCTCCATGGTTCTTGGGTTACATCATAAATTTGATTGGATGATCAAAAGCGATATTATGTTATTTTGTGACCGTGTCTGTGAAGAATGGATACCATGGAGGTGAGTTCAATGAGCGGTTCAGAAGAAAAAGACCTTGCTGTCGAGATAGGTAAGCGCATCGCGTATTATCGCCATGAGAGTCATCTTTCTCAGACATCGCTTGCCAAATTGGTAGGTATTCGCCAGGCACCGCTCAGTAATTTGGAAAAGGGCAAATGTCTTCCTTCGACGCGTGTATTGATGAAACTGAGCCAGGTTCTTCATGTTCCTGCCGATCAAATTTTAGGTGTTACTGTATCCGAAGAATCATCGGAAGCTTCATCCATCCGTTCGATATATGGTGATGAATCATGCATCACGTTATGTCAGAAATGGCCTAAGACTGCCAGATACCACATCGTTTCGCTTCCGCATTTAACGTTTGAATATAATGAAACTGAAGCAGAAAATATTGCCTGTCATTTGAGAAATGTATTTGGTTGTGAACATATTGTAAAATTGGATTGGTGCGATCATCTTCAATGGGAAGGTATTCATATTTGTGAAGGAAGCATCACCACACCTTGTGCTGTTTTTATGGATATGATGACGTCAGAATCATGGTTATTTATAAAATCCGCCTATACTTTTGAAGAAAAGAATTATTATGTTGCTTATGGTCTTGCACGTCTGGTGATTGCACATCGTGATAGCATCGTGGGTGAAAATCTGAAATCATTTATGGCGCAGAAAGACCGTCTTGCGCGTGCGATAGCCCTTGCTTTTCTCATACCCAATGCGCTTGTTGCGCGTTATATTGCGCTCGAAGGTACATCGGTATTGGGTCATTTGAATGAACATTTGGAGCCGTTGATGGCATTTTTTGGCGTCAGGCGCGAGGATCTCGTTTTGAGATTGAAAATGCTCGGCATGCTTTAAGTTTTTTTTGTGGCGGCCGCTATCAGAGCCGCAGTGCTGTGCTCTGCGGGCTCAGATACGCGGCACGCGTTCGGGCTATTGACTGCGTCAATACGCCCGAACTATGATGGTGTGTCTTTTGGCATAAAGGCGCTTCAAAGACAGAAAAACTATTGTTCAGCTGTTTTTTGAAAATCGTGTGCAAAAAAGACGCAGTCTGTGGATAACTTTGTGGATAACTGTGGATAAGTTGGTGGATAACGCGTGGAAAACCCATGGGAACACGTGGATAACTATCTCCAAAGGTAAGAATAAACGTGTTTGTTCAGCAAAAAAGTTCGTTGTTGAAAATCGTTGGATGGTGGATACTTGTTATTTTGTTCTTCGGTGGTTGTCATCGTGGTGAATCGGAACAGGTCAATGCGGTTGGTTCATCGCAAAGCATTGCTGAAAAGCAGGAGGTCATGGATATGTCAATTCAGAAAGTTCGTCCGGCGATCCTTGCAGGACGTTGGTACGAAGGAGATGCCACGCGTTTGCGTGCAAATGTAGAGAAGTGGCTTGGCACGTGTGATGAAGCATTGCGTCCACAGGCGATAGTCGCGCCTCACGCCGGACATGTTTGGTCTGGCGATATTGCGGGGAAGGCGTGGTGTGTGGCTCAGAACAGGGGTTATAAGCGGATTTTCGTGCTTTGTCCGAACCATCGCATGCCAGTGAGCGGTGTTGTGGCCGATGATTCTGATGCGTTTGATACGCCACTTGGCCCGATACGGGTCGATACGGAGACGCGCGATGCCTTGATTGATGCTGGTCTTGTGCGGATGCAGCCTTCAGCGCATAAGATGGAACATGCCATCGAAATCCAGTTACCCTTTATGAAGGTGGCTGCACCGGATGCTTTGCTCGTGCCATTGATCGTTGGGCAGATGAGCGATAAAATGGTGCAGCGTTTTGCATCGCGTTTGAGAACCATGTTGACTTCGGATGACCTCGTCGTGATATCGAGCGATTTTGTCCATTATGGTGAAGCTTACGATTTTGTACCTTTTAAGACAGATGTTGAAGCCAACATTGAAAAATTTGATATGAAGACGGTTGAAGCCATTTCGTGGATAGATGGCGATCGATTTGCCGAATTTGCGCAAGAAAATGATCACGCAGCCTGTGGTATCAATGCATTGCGCGTCATGGCTTATGTGTTTGAAAACGCGGATGCATCGGTTCGTAAGCTCGATTATACCATGAGTGGGCGCAAGACAGGCGAATTTGATACGAGCGTTTCTTATGTTGCATTAACGCTTTTTGGCGTCAATTGGGATAAAATGCGCGATGGTGCAGCGGCGATCACGCAAAAAGCAAAACAGGATGCTCCCGTTGTTGTTTTGGATGCGTTGGCTCAGACTCAGGCCCATGCCTTAATTCGTATGGCTGTTTCACAGGCAGTGAATGCAGGCCATGAGACGCCTTATGTTCCAGAGGATATTGAAGTTCAGATTGGTCGGTTGCCCAAAGTTTTTGAGAAGCAATTCGGTGTCTTTGTAACACTGCACAAAGAAGGGATGCTTCGTGGATGTATCGGCAACATTTTGCCTTATCAGAATTTGATGCTGAGTCTTTGGGGACGCGCTCAAGATGCGGCTTTGAACGATCCGCGTTTTGATCCGGTCACGCCCGATGAATTGTCACAGCTTCATTATGAAATATCTATCTTAACTCCTCCCGAACCGGTGGATGGTCCTAATGACATTGTCATTGGAAGGCACGGCGTTATTTTGCAGAAAAATGGTCGCCAGGCGGTCTTTTTGCCACAGGTTGCGCCGGAACAAGGCTGGAATATAGAGCAAACGCTCACGGCTTTATCACTTAAAGCCGGTCTAAAGCGGGATGATTGGCGCGAAGGCGCACAATTTTCTGTGATCGAAGCTCAGGTTTTTTAACTGGTTAAAGGTCAAAAAAAGCGGGCATTTTCGCCCGCTTTTTTTTGACCAGGAACTTTATTATTCAGCGCAGACATCACCATTGCAACCGGCTTCGGAGCAACGATTTTCGAAATAGAAGCGATAGAATGTGCCATCAGAGCCGAGTGTACATTCATAGCGCGTTTCGTAAGCTTTTGCGCCTTTTCCGGAGCATGATAGGAGAGGTTCTTCGCCTTCGGAACAAGGGTTGACACATTCAGCGTAAGGACTGGAAAACCCATAGCTTTTATCTAAATATCGGCACATGGCATTGGTGCAGTGTTCAGCCTGGATGACTTTTTTCTCGACATGGCAGTAGTAGAGCGCATTTTGGAAACAGACATCTTCAAATTTGTCGGGATCACAGGTTTCATTTTCGACGGGGATGTCGCGATCACAGAGTCCCTGATTGCAAGAGGATTTGCAGGTATCGGTTTCAGGGAAGAGATAATACGCGGCATCATGGCCGAGTTCGCAGATCATGTTGTCTAATCTGACGACATTATTTTCAGTTTTGCAGCCGTAAGTACTGTAAGCAGCGCCTTTGCATTTGGTGGTACAAACGGGTTCGTGCGAGCCATTTCTCATTGCGCAGACAGTGTCATCCGGGCATGGGGTACGCGTGATAATCCCGTCTCTACAAATGTAAGCATCGCCGTTCCAGCAAGTTTTTTCGAAACGCGCATCGCAAGGTTCGCCGTCGATGGGCGCTTCGCCTTCGCGCACGCATTTTCCTTTGTGGCAAGCATAATCACAAGGTGCATCGGTCATGGCGAATTCGTGATAATTGCCATCTTGTGTTTTGACGCATGTGTGCGTTTCGACGAATTTTCCGTTGCATACGGTGTAATCGATCCACGCATCGGGATCACAGGTATTGACGCAATCGACGAAGTTGTCAGTCGCCATTTTTTGGCAGGTGAGCGGACGATTTTCTGTTGAGAGGGCAGAACAGTCGCGTGTGGTCATGAAACCGTCTTCATTGCAGAAGTGTGCGACAGAGCCCTCGCAAGATTCCTGGGTATTATAATCACAGGTTTGTGTCGTAACGACATCGACGCTTTCGGGATTGGTTGCGCCATCGGTACATTTTTTATTCTGTTCGTCACAAATTTGTGTATTGCATGCCTGTTTGATCGTCCAAGCGCCATTTTGGCATGCCATGAGATTGTTATTGAGGCATTTGAAGGTATTTGCATAACATTCCGGTATATCGGTTGTATTTGTGTAACCGCCGTTTGCATTTGGTTCGCATGATGTTTTTTGGGCATCCGGGTGATAGCCATTTTTGCATTGCGCGACGGCACATTCATTTTGAATACACGTCATTTGCGTGGCATTCGCCGGTTTAGTGCATGCATCAGCGTCGCAGACGAATGTATCTGAAATACATTCGGATTGTGTTGTATTGGGATGATAGCCATTTTCGCATTTGCTTATGGCACATTTATTTTGGACACACGCCATTTCGGAAGCGTGATCCGGTTTGGTGCAATTTGCGGGATCACAAGTAGTGCTGACAGCTTCACAGGATAACATGTCATCGCTGACATTGAAATTGGCGTCGCAGACTTTGACCTGACATTTTCCGTTATCGGAACACATCATTTCGATGGCATGCTCAGGTTTATCACATGAAGCAGGAGAACATGTATCAGAGTCGTCGTCACCACAAGCTTGTAGAGTCATGGCAGCTGCAGAAGCGAGTACGAGGTGAACAAATAAAATCTTTTTCATGATGTTCCTTGTCAGATCAGAGGAAAGAGAGAGCCACGTTGCATGCGAGCCAGCGTGTAGGGGCGTTGCGGGGTGGAACCCCGCATGGGGGGTAGCGGCGTATGGCTTGCCATAGCCGCGCAGGGGGCGATGGCCCCCTTCTTACATAGAAAAAAGCGCGTCAAAATGCGAGGGTGTAAAATTATTTATTGATATAGCCGACGGCATCGCGGACGCGGGCGATGACTTCGTTCATTTTGACGCTTGCGCGAGCGGCACCATCACGTAGGACATCTTCGAGTGTATCGGGGTGTTCCATATAATCGTTATAGATTTTGCGCGGTTCTTCGGTTTGTGCCATGAGCAGGTCGTAGAGAGCGAGTTTGGCGTGACCGTAGCCGAAGCCAGGCGTTCGGTATTTGTCTTCGAGTTCCGCCGTTTGTTCGGGCGTTGCGAAGAGTTTGTAAAGATTATAAACGTTACAATGTTCGTAATCTTTGGGTTGGTCGATGGGTGTTGAATCGGTGACGATGCTCATGATTTGTTTTCGGAGCTGTTTTGGCGTGTACATGAGGTTAATCGTGTTTCCGTAGGATTTGGACATTTTTCTGCCATCGAGTCCTGGGATAGTAGCCATGCGTTCATTGAATCTTGCTTCTGGCAGATGTAGCGTTTCGCCGAAGGCATAGTTAAATCGCTCGGCCATATCGCGCGTCATTTCGACGTGTTGCACCTGGTCTTTTCCGACTGGGACGATATCAGCATCGTGAATGAGGATATCAGCGGCCATGAGGATGGGGTAAGCGAAGAGTCCGTGACATTCGTCGCCTGCGGTACCGCGGTCTTTTGCGGCTTTCCAAGCGTGAGCGCGTTCGAGGAAGCCCATGTTGGTGACGCAGCTCAGGATCCAAGCGAGTTCACAGACTTGTGGTAAGTCGGATTGTCTGTAGAAGACGCATTTTTTTGGATCGAGGCCGAAGGCGAGGAAATAGGCGGCGATACCGTGTGAATATTCGCGCATTTTTGCGCGATCGTGGACGGTCGTCATGGCGTGGTAATCTGCGATGAAGTAGCGGCAGTCATATTGATCCTGGAGAGCGATGGCGGGGAGGATCATGCCGAGGTGGTTACCGACGTGAGGTGTAGAAGTGGGTTTGATTCCGCTAAGTGAGATCATGTGTATTCCTTTGAGACGGGGGTTTGGAAAACGGCGCAAAAAAAGAGCCTGGTCAGACCAGGCTCATCTTATCATAATTTGGACATAAAACGGTGTAATGGATTAGACCGACTGACCGGAAAGGAGATTGGCGACGAGCATGTCGAGCGATAAGTCGTCTTTTGGCCAGGCGACGCCAGCCCATGGTCGATTGGCAGGTCTAAGGCTTGCTTTTGCGACGGCATTGGAGCGTTCGAGAGGCTTTGTGAGGCCAGCGACATGAGACGCATCGTTTGCGAAAGTGCCGCTTTGTTTACGAGTGAGTGGCAAAACCGAGCGTCCTCCATCCTGTTTGCCAGCAGAAATAACTGGCTGAACGATCGGCGATTTTGGCGGATTGATCGACGGCATGGAGCGATGCACAGCAGGCGCAATGGTCGGTGAAGTGACGCGTGGCATGCTTGCACTTGGGACTTTGGAGATCTGGTTTGATTTTTTGTAGATCGCGGCTACCTGTGCTTCATATTCGCCTTTGAACAGCTTTTGGTAGAAGAACTTGTGTTGTTCCGTCATTTTTTCTTTGACGATGTTGTTGATCTCATTTTCATCGGAGATCCCTTTGACAAAGTCAAGATAAGAGATGGTTTTGGAATCAAGCGTCTGGCCTGAATGGAAGACTGTCGTCGTGATGTGTCCATTGGTCAGTCCGTTGTCTTCAGTTTGGATGTGGTACCAACGTTTGTTGTATTCAATATCGTTGTTGTAGGCGTTTAACATGACAATCCTTTGCGTTTCGGAAACGGCCGTTTCGGCACGAAAATGAGTTTCGCGCATTTTGGTGTATTCCGTCAAGTTTAAGCTGCCGAAATTGTGATATAGAATGAGTCACCTGGAAACAAGGGGATGTGAGGTTGAGTGAAAGAGGCGCTTGACGACGGCATCACCGAACGTTTTGTGGCATGATCGGCTTTGCCGCAGGATGTTTTATCACGAATGTTTGCCGAGCTTGGAATGAGTGTATGCCAAGAAATAAACGCATGTATCAGTTCATTATGACGCGTCATGAGATTCTTATCGAGGGGCTTTCGCTTCGTGGCTGGGGACGCGGTACGCTTTGCATAGACGAAAAGAAGTATGGTGTAGAAGTGCGGAATGCCTTGCCAGGGGACCGTGTTTTGGCGGAGCTTCGACGCATCGAAAAAAACAGTTTTGAAGCTGAAGTCGTTGAATTTGTATCGCATGGCTATGCGCGAGTCGCGGAGCGTTGTCGTCATGCGGGTTGCCGCCGGGACAAGGATACGGGTTGCGGCGGCTGTACGCTTCAGTCGATTGCGTACGAGACGCAGCTCGATTTGAAGCATACGCTTCTTCAGCGCTGTCTGAAGAGCAATCACGTCGAAGCCACACCGAATCCCGTTTTGCCGTGTGCGAACCAGTGGTTTTATCGGAACAAGATGGAGCTTACTTTTGGTCCTGATGGCGCTGACCAACTTGGTGTTGGGCTTCATCCAGCCGGTTTTCAGCACGAAGTGATTACGCTTCGTCAGTGTGAGACGCTTTCGCCGCTCATTGCCGAATTGTGCGTGAGAACGACGCAATGGGCACAGGAGAATGGTGTGACGTATTATGTGTTTCGCAAAAACAGCGGATTTTTGCGCAATCTCACGTTTCGTGAAGGCAAACGCACGGGCAAAAACATGGTTATTTTGACGACATCTGGCGAGGACAATCTGCCTTTTGGCGATGGCACGAAAACGGCGCGCGAGATCATAGATCATTATGCGGCACATGTTTTGTGCAATCTTTCGCATGCGATCGACACATTTTATTGGACGACGATCGTGACGGTAAAGGGTTGTAAGACGGTTCAGGAGGATCATCTTATTTTTGGCCCATCCGTGCTTCGCGAAGTGATGTACGTTCCGGATGAAGCGCATGCGCTTGCGTTTGAGATATTGCCGCACGCCTTTTTTCAGCCGAACACGTTGCAGGCTGAAAGATTGTATGACATCGTGCGCCGTCAGGCGGAGCCGTTTATGAAGCCGGATACGCCTGTTCTTGATTTGTATTGCGGCACGGGGACAATTGCGCTTAGTTTTGCCCGCCATGGTCATCGAGCGATTGCCGTCGATATTGAAGTTCAGGCCATTGAGAATGCGCGTGCCAATGCCGAATACAACGGTCTTTCGGACAGCGTGGAATTTTATGCTGGCGATACAGCGGAAACGCTCAAACAGCTTCTCGACCGCGACGCGAAGTTTTCGGAATATCTTCTTGTCATCGACCCGCCCCGTCGAGGTCTTTTGCCACCGGCTTATAAGCAGATCATGCGCTTAGGCATCGATACGATTATTTATGTGTCGTGTAATCCGGAATCTCTCGCCAATGATCTCGAAAAATTCCTATTGGACGGCTACAGGATTCACAACATACAGCCTGTGGATATGCTTCCGCAGACGGCACACTTGGAGACGGTTGTCACGCTGTCACGTCGAGAAAAATCTTTTGATGTGTAGATGTTGATAGGGCGCGATCTATGCCCCGTTGGGGCATACGATCTGCGCGACCGGCTATTTCGCGGGGGCGAAATACGCCGGTCTTGCTTGCGCTATCGCAAGCGATACGCGCAAGGCTGAGTCATGTGATGATCGATCAGACCAGTGGAACAGAAAACGATGATATTGGTATGATTCATTGAAATTGGCAATGCTGAAGTATCATTCAAAATGCTAAATTAAATATATAAACAAATGTTAGAATGATATATAAATATGTCACAAATGGTTAATGTAGCAAATATAAATATGTCAAAATGTATATGAATATTATGTGTTATGTTTATGCGGATGAATTTCCGGGAGGGCGACATCATCGTAGGCGATTTCGTCATCTGGATTGCGTTCCCCGTTATCTTCCAGGTCTTCTTCGTCATCGATGGTAATTTCTGGTACGGCGACGTCCTCATATCGAATATGGATAGGTTTATTTTGCGGCATTTCGCTTCTCCATGGTTAAATGAGGTTGAGGAAAAGAGTGATGAAAAGGCTGTTGATGAAATCAGCGAACATACTTCCGACGATGGGAACGATGAGGAAGGCTTTGACAGAAGCGCCATAACGCTCCGTCACAGCCTGCATATTGGCCATGGCATTGGGTGTAGCGCCCATACCGAAGCCGCATGTGCCTGAAGTCAGCACAGCGGAATCGTAATCCCGCCCCATGACATTGTAAATGACAAAATAGGCGAAAACAAACATGAGTATGGTCTGAGCCGCGAGGAGGAGAATGAGTGGCACAGCGAGGTCGGCCAATTGCCACAATTTGAGTGAGATCATGGCAATGCCGAGGAAGAGACTGAGACAGATGCCGCCAATGTCGTTGATTTCACCCATGTAGATTTTGAATTTTCCGGACATTTCGCCGATGTTTCGCATCGCAGCAGCGACGAGCATGGGTCCAATATAGATGGGGATGCTCATGCCAGTCATGGAGAGAAGTTCCGAGACGATGGTTCCGAGTCCCATGGCAATGACGAGCTGATAAGCGGCTGGTGCGTAACCTTTGACGGAGCGCCTGTGTTTGACTTCGTCTTCAATGAGGAGTTTTTCGTCGGCGTTTGAATCTTTTGGTTTGAGGTTGTGTTTTTGAATGAGTTTTCTGCCAATGGGTCCGCCCATGAGTGAACCGCCGACGAGTCCGAAGGTTGCGGCTGCCGTACATAGCGTTGTGGCGCCTTCGAGTCCCAGGGATTCGAGGACAGGCCCAAAGGCACCAGCTGTGCCGTGTCCACCGGTCATGGCGATGGATCCCGTGCTCATGCCGACGAGCGGATGGACGCCCAGGAGGTTTGATAATCCTACGGCTGTCAGATTTTGGACGATGATCAATCCACCGACGCAGATGAGAAACAGAAGGAGGGCAACCCCGCCGCTTTTGAGAACCTTGAGGTTTGCCTGAAAGCCTACGGAGGTGAAAAACATCACCATACAGACGGTTTTGAGTGTTTCATCGAGGGCAAATTCGATGAGGCCGGTCAAATGCAGGATACAGGAGACGATCGAAAACAGCAGGCCGCCGATGACTGGTGAAGGGATGCAAAACGTCTGCAGGATGCGAAAACGTTTTTTGAGCATTGAACCGATATACAACACGACGACAGCGAGCGCTGTCGTCAAATACATATTCAGAGATAGCGTCAGCATTGCGTTATCCTCAGTGTTGGAGCAAGCGATGAAAAGGCGTTGTAGGCATAAAACCGACAAGTGCGCCCAAAACCGACACTAAGGATGCCGCATTTTAAGCTGAAAGGCACGCGTTTTATGACGTATGGCGTTTTAAGGCAGAGATTATGGTTTCAAAAGCTTAATACAGGTAATAATTGCCGTAACCGTAATCTTTTCTACATTTTTCCAATGCAGCGCGAGAGCACGTGTTTGGTGCCGTGTTATCGCCATTACAGACGCCATTTCCGACACATTCGTAATAGGCGACGACTTCATCGGAACATTCTGGTGAAAAGCGCGCTTCATTGTTGATGCGTGAAACGCACTGAGCGCTACTGCCGTAGAGCTTGGGGGCACATTCGGAGACGTGGTCGCAGAATTCCTGAACGGACATCTCTGTACATGCCATACAGGCAGTGCTGATGAAAGCAACGACAATGTATACTAATAAGTTCTTCATGGTCACCAAGCCTTTTTATGAGATGAAAACACAGACAAACGCCATAGCGTTGTCTGCATAAGCCAAACGCCGTAGCTTTGTCCGGATGATTTGAACATTTATGGCATTTTGTTGCAAGAGAAATTTGTTATTATTGTAAATGTTTGTCTATGCTGTGTTTAACTTGGTTTGTTGTATAGTTGATATGATGTGATATAAATTTATATCAAACAATCGATCGTTGAGGAAAAAATTTACAACAGGTGTGTTTGAAGCGTCACTATGTTCTACATTAGCGTTTTTATTTTCAAATCGACGGATATCATCCCGAAGCGTTTTTATTTTCAAATCGACGGATATCATCCTGAGTTTTTAATTTATAAGTTTCATCCAAGGACGTTGTTGGATCAATGGCATACCAATGATCATCGATTTGAAAGCCGTGCCACGCATGGGAATTATCACACATATAATATGAAGGGATGTTGAGTTGTTGCATAAGATAGTGGCGTGCTGTCATATTGCAGAACCATGGAGAAGGTGTATACGCTTTTCGGAAACATTTTGAGCCGAAGTCGAAACTATACTTCCGAGCATCATAAGCACGAAGGTAAATAAAACATTTTGTTACACATTTTTATTAAATGCAGTACTTTATTTTTTATCTATTATATATATTAAAATGTTTCAGTGGATTTTCCGATGGATGCATGATCAAAAGATCTGAGTTGTGAGGAACAAAATTATTGTGCCATTTATGTTTATAATGTGGAACGTTTTGGTAGGGATTGGAAATGTATTTTGGATAAATAAAATAAAAACCGCCCGCGTATTTCTTTTTAGAGACGTTTATAGAACGTCTCTAAAAAGAAATAGCGAGGCGGCTGCGGGCGTATTGTTTTTTGCCAGAGACGCGCGTAGCGCATGTCTCTGACAAAAACAATAGCCCGCGATCTCAAAAAAAAACGCCTATAAGTATTATAGGCGTTATATAGAGGCTAGTAAAAATGATTTATGGATTAGAGGCCGCCGAAGAAGACGGAGACGCTGGCCTGCCAGAGTGCATTTGAGAAAGAGTCTTCTGCTTTATCGTAGGCGTTTGCATAGACGTTAATTTCGGGCATGAACCAGATGCCTTCTGTGAGGCGGAGCGGTAGACCGATCATAAGCCCGACGTAGAGGCCAGATCGCTCGTTTCCCCAGATGTCGCTGCGGTTGGTTTCGATGGTGATTTCGTTTCCGTTTCCGTCGTCGGTTGTCGTTTTGTTATCGATTTCGGCGTTGTAAAGGCCGAGTATTTTGGGACCAAAGGCGAGTCCGACGTAGGGGTTGAAATGATACTCCATGAGGAGTGGGATTTGAGCGACGACGACGTGAGAAGCGGGTGTGTCTGTGCCGCTTGTGCGGACGTACTGGTAGGCAGCTTCGAGGCCGAGAGCGAGGTCGAAGTCACCGCGTACGAACTGATATTTGAGTCCGACGCCGGCGCCGGCAAAGTTAATTTTGAAGCCCAAGTCGAAATTTTCGGCAGCACCGTAACGGACGGAAGCTTCGAAGTTAGGGTCGGCGGATGCGTGGACGTCGCCTTCACCACCGGCAGCAGATGAACTGATGGCCCATCGGACTTCGCCTTCTGGTACGACGCCTGGCGTCTGCATGGTACTTACGGATGCGCAGGCAGAAGTGAGCAAAGCCACGACAAGCGTGAGAAGTAAACAGGATAAGGCAGAAAACTTTTTCATCATATTCACGATCATATTTTGAAAGTAAGGAGTGCCGGAATCGGTGACATGTGTCACGCGAAACCGGCAGGAGGCATTAACAAAACCGACATGTCGGTTTAATTATTCCCCAAATTGTTAGCAGAGAAAGAAGAAATAAAAGGGGCGGGGCAGAAGAAGGGGCGGGGCTGCAGAAGAAGGGGCATACGTATCGCCCGCCCGCCCGTACGGATTATTTTTTCATTCTTGCGTCGATGAAGATATGCATGATTTCGTCCATGATAGCATCGTCCGAAGTGCCTTCATTAATGCGTTGCATGATGCGCATCATGAGGGGTTGAGCCTGATCGCATGTCGTATTGAGCGCGAGACATTCGTGGAGCGTTCCGTTGGTATTGGGGCAAGGGCATGGGATGGCATTGGCGATATCGATGCTTTTTAGTTTGCCATCATCGGTGAGGAGTTGGTAGAGGACGGTTAATTTTTCGGATGCGTAGGGACATTTTTCGAGCATACGTTTTCTGGCTTTTGCGCGAACTTCATCGGAAGCGCGAGGAGGAGCCATTTTTTCAGCTTCGATTCTATGTGCGAGGCGTGCAGGGGAAAGCCCGCCTTCGAGCATGACGCCATTGACGAAGAAAGTCGGTGTTCCGCGGACATGTGCGATTCTGGCTTCTTCCATGTCTTGTGCAATGACAGCGGCATAGTCGTGGCCTGTTTCGGCATTGAAGACGTCTTCAATTTTTCCGTCGAGCGATTCGAGCGTTTTTACGATGTAGTTTGGCGAAAGTTCGCTCTGGTGGGCAAAGAAGTCATCGTGCGTTTCCCAGAATTTGCCTTTGTTGTGAGCAAAGACAGCGCACATGGCGGCAGGAAGGGCTTCAGGGTGCATTTCGATGAGAGGGTAATGTTTGAAGATGAGTTGTGCGTCATCGGGATATTGCGTTGCAATTTTTTCGAAAGTTGTGGCACCGCGGCTGCAGAAGGGACATTGGAAGTCGCTGAAGACGACGATTTTTGCGGCGGCCGTATCTGGGCCTTTTTTGGGGCGATTGTCGATGGTAAACACGGCGGGCGCAGCGAGGTTTCGTGCTTCAGCATTAGCGATGGTAGCGATTTCATCTTCATCGTAACCGGCCATGACAAAGAAAGAGACGGTTTCACTGACGAGCCAGGATTCGTGGCATACCTGGTCGCCGTCGACGAGGTCGGCAAGCGTGGTGTAGGCCTGGTATTTTTCTTCCGGACAGGGGTTGGGAATATTTTGTGCGATGCGGTGAAAGGCTTTTGTCTGCGTATCGTTTAGGTTATCGGGAAGAACGTGATTTTGCGCCGCACAGGACGTGGCGAGAAAAAGAAATATCGGGCATGTCGCGAAGAAGGCAGATTTAAGACTCATGGTGCAGAAAGCCTCCGACGTTCGGTGAAGAGAATTTTCCAAGCATGGTTGTCGTCGCGCACGAGGCGATAGCTCAGGATGACGTCATCCACGACATTTTGTCCGCTGTCATTGATGTAGCCGGAGCGTTGACGCGTGTGTATTGTGGCAGCTTTTTGCTGAATCTGGGCAAATTCGACGGCGAGGAGTTCGATTTTGAGTGCTTTGAGCGCCATGGCACGCTTTGTGTATTCGCGCAGTTGATCCGCATGTTTGAGCTGTTTTGCATCAAAATCTCCCAGATATGCTTCAATATCTTTTGCATTGGCATGCGCAATATGCGTGGTCAGGAACTGTCGTATTTCTGCAGCCGCCTGAGGATTTTGCTGTTCGACGTTGGTCGCTGTCGTGTCCGAAGCCTCAAGATGGCGCGTTTCTTCGGGTTTGAGATCGTCGTCTTTATCCTGTGCCCATGCAGGCTGAAGACTCATCATACAGAGGATAAGTCCCATCGAGAAGGAGTGTTTCATATTTTGCCTGGTAAAAAGGAGGTGAGTTGCCGTGAAAACGACAAAAAAAATGCGTAAAACGGATACCCATTTTACGCATTTTTATCAGCTCTGCACGATATTTTCGAGGGCATTAATCGCAGCGGATTGTTCACCCGTACCGATATAAAAGATGCATGCAGCCAGGAGAATGAGATAAACGATGGTGAGGAAGATTTTCTTTTTGGT
The DNA here is from genome assembly GCA_017421975.1 of Pseudomonadota bacterium. Classification (GTDB taxonomy): domain Bacteria; phylum Myxococcota_A; class Bradymonadia; order UBA4248; family UBA4248; genus RGIG464. The sequence continues at coordinate 17,464 of JAFOHE010000211.1, read as the reverse complement.
AAAAGCCTGGAAAAAGAGGACGAAGAAGATGATGCCTAGAATGGCCGGTACCCAGAAAGTCGTCATGTGGAGATCCCATCGATTGATGTATTCAGGGCGCCAGAAGTTAGACCAACTAAATTCGGCCAATGTTGCAGGCAAAGCGATAAATAAATGATGAAGCATGATTATTTCAGGAGGTTGAGAAGGTCACGAACTTTAGCGGGATAATTTCCGATGACGCGTCCCAATTCGGTACCGTCTTTGATTGCCATGACAACGGGGATGGACTGAATCCCGTATTTGCCTGCGATATTGGATTTATCGACATCGACTTTGCAGACTTTGATCTGTCCCGCATATTCATCGGCGATGGCATCGATGGTCGGAGCCAAAGCGCGGCAGGGACCGCACCACGTTGCCCAGAAATCGATGAGTACAGGCTTGTCGGAACGGGCAACTTCGGAAATGAAATTATTGTCATCAAGATGAATTACATTGTTACTGGCCATAGAATTTTCATCCTTACGTATCGTGTTGAATTGAATTTCGGCGGATTCGCCGGAACAACCATCAACATATACACCATTTTGGGAGAGGCACGTTTGTTTTTATAATTTTGTGCAAAAAGACGTGTCTGTGTGATGTGTCGATGGCAATTTACATTGTGTCTGTGTGAGGGGGCAAGCCCCCTACGCGGCTATTTGTCAATACGCCGCTACCCCTTGTGCGGGGGAATCCCCCGCAACGCCCCCGTGGCATGAGTCGTATGTCAGGAAAGTCAAAGGATTCGTCCGCTGAAAAGCGTATGGCTGATTTTGGGCATAAAAAAAGCGGCATAAAAGCCGCTATATGTATGGAGCTGAACGGGATCGAACCGATGACCTCCAGAGTGCGATTCTGGCGCTCTCCCAACTGAGCTACAACCCCACAAATTCAGCTTTCGCTGAACGGGCGGTCTAATACATCAAAAGACATTTGAAGGCAAGTAAAAACGCCAATTTTTTTCACATAGCGGGAACGATGGCGTTTTCTGTTTTGTCCCTATTCTCTACATCCCCTTTTTCAAAGGCGTGAGGGAACGTTTACGACACATCCTGTTGGAAAAGCTTGGGTTTTGGTGTATTTGCATACGGGAAGCCTGGATTTTCAAGATTGAGCTTTATTGTTGCCACGATAAAGCTCATTTGAACACGGCCATTATTTTTGTCGTGATTGAAGAAATGTTGGGCATAAAAAAAGTGCGTCAAGAGACGCACTTTTTTTGAAATCGAGAAGTCGGCTATTGTAACCAACCGTCGGATGTATTGCTTATGAGGAAGGGTGATTCTTCTTCATCCTGTGAAGCTTCAGGATAGTACCCGTTACTTTCTTCAGCTTCACCGGTGCCAGTGAAGACGACACTTAGGCCGATGCTGGCGACGACGAGGAGAATGATGGCGAGATAAGCAAACCGGAAGGAATGGGAAGCGATGGCTTCATCATTATTGGCAGCTTTTTCGGCTGAGATGGCATCCTGAACGGTATCGGCGACGGAGACGTGTTCTGGCGTCTGGGACGTCTGATTTTTGTAGGATTCGTAAGCGAGGATGATTTCTTCGGAAGGCAACGCGAGTGCGCGTGCATAATTTCGCAGAAAACCGCGAACAAAGACTTCTGCCGGGAAGGCATTGAAGTTATTGTCTTCGATTGCAGCGATTGAGGATTCGGATATTTTCGTTTCGGATGCGATATATTTGATCGTCAAGCCGCGGGCTTCACGTTCGCGTTTAAGCATAATGCCGGGTGTTTCCATAGCTGAAGTATCTCCATGAAGTTTAAGCCCCCTGATATGAGAGGGTCTTATAAACACCCTTTACTCGCCATGTCAACGCAGAAAAGGTGCAAAATTTGTTTTTCGCGACAAAATTGTCATACTGTTTTGTTTCCGGTGATTTTTTCGTTGTTTTGGAAAGAAGTCTTTTCAATCTCTGGTGAATTCAGCGCAAGGGCTGTAACGAGTCAGCCATCTTATTTTGTCCCTATTTCCTCAATCCCCGCTTTGCAAGGCGTGGCAAGTGGACTTTTGAATCCATCATGTTGGAACAAAAGCTTGGATGATCCGATGTATCAGCAAGCAGGATGGCGACATTTTCAGATGGTACTAAATCGTTGATTGAGTACTCTTCGTGCGATTTTGTTGAGAAAAATTGAGGATTATTCTAAACTAAGCAAAAGCTGTGCCTTGATACGGAACAAGGTCTTGGCTTTTATGTTTTCGCATATTCAGTCGTTCAAAGCATTTCATTTCGATCGGACGTCAGTGTAAGGAGCAATCATCATGGCACAAAAAATGTCGCTGAATATCACGATGAAGCCGCAATTGCGCATGACGCAGCAACTTCAGCAGGCGATTAAGTTATTGCAGCTTTCCCGATTGGAACTGATCGACACGATTCAGGAAGAGCTGACGGAGAATCCGACGCTTGAGGAAGCACCGGATTCAGAGAGTACATTTGTCCAGCTTGAAGAAGGGGAACCGCCGGCCATACCGAACGAGAGCGAGGATCTCGACAACAGTCTCCGTGATCTGGATAAATCGATTGCGGAAGGTGATTCGATTGACTGGGATGCGTATTTGAACCAGTACCAGACGCATACGCCGTTACCGGACACATCTGGCCAGGGGTATGTTGGAGAGGAAATGCCGAGTTATGAAGCGACGCTGTCTGCGCAGCCGACGCTTGTGGAACATCTTCTTCGTCAGGTACAGCTTTCGAATATGGATGAGACGCAGCGGCGAATCGCTTGTGAGATTATCAGCAATATTAACGAAGATGGTTATCTTGTGGGGATTACGCTTGAAGAGATTGCGGAGATGCTCGAAGTGGATCTGGATGCCGTCGTTTTTGTTCAGGAGACGATTGAGGAGTTTGATCCTACGGGTGTTGGTGCCCGTGATCTTCGGGAATGTTTGTTGGCGCAAGCGGAGATTCTTTATCCGGACAACACGTTGGTTCGTTCGATCATAGACGAGCATATATCGCTGCTTGAGCGCAAGAACTACGATGCGATAGCGCGTGCTTTAAAAACGACGCCAGACCGCGTGCGTCGTGCTGCGCAGGTGATTACGACGCTGAATCCGCGTCCTGGCATAAAGTATTCGGATGAGCGTCCGCAGTACATCACGCCGGATGTTTTTGTTGAGCGTATGTCGGATGGGGAATATCATGTTGTTGTGAATGACGACGGTCTTCCGAAACTCAAGGTTAGTTCATACTACAGCGACCTCGTTCGCTCTGGCAATGCATCGGAAGCGGCGTCATATATACGTGAGAAGATGAGTAGTGCCCGTTGGTTTATACGATCAATTCATCAGCGGGAGCGGACGATTTACCGCGTGACGGAAGCGATTGTTGCTCGACAGCGGGAATTTTTTGAAAAAGGCGTCCAGTATCTGAAGCCGATGGTATTGAAAGACATTGCGGATGATACGGAATTGAGTGAATCGACGATCAGCCGTGTGACGAACAAGAAGTACGTTCATACGCCGCAGGGTACGTACGAACTCAAATTCTTTTTTACATCGAAGATCAGCCGTATGGATGCTTTTTCAGGCGAAGATCTTGCGAGTACGGCTGTTCAAAATCGAATCAAACAGATTATATCGGGTGAAAATCCGAAGAAACCGTTAAGTGATCAGAAGATTGCTGAAATGCTCAAGGATGAGAATATTGATATTGCTCGGCGCACAGTTGCGAAATACCGCGAGGCGTTGGGTATTCTTTCATCCGCTCAGCGCAAGCAGATTTAGCTGAGCCTCATCCGATCTAGCGGGAATTACAGCCGAACGATGGGCGACTGCTGGGTTTTAGAGCGATTATTATATGAGATATACCATAGAATGTCTTGCAAAAGGGGGCGAAGGCATTACGCGTGTGGATGGGAAGACGTATTTTATTTCGCGTACGCTTCCTGGTGAGAGTGGAGAATTCCGCGTTACAGAAGAAAAGAAGGGGTTTGGCCGCGGTGTTGTTGTGAAGTGTGACCGTGTTTCTCACTTTCGCGTGAAGGATCATTGTCCCGTTCGGGCATGTAGTGGTTGTGGTTTTCGCCATGTTTCCCCGGAAGTTGCTTTGGCGTTCAAGGCCAAAGCAGTCCATGACAATATTTGTCGCCAAGCGCATGTGGACAGTGGTGTACCTGTGACATATTGGCCAGTTCGTGTTTTGGATGGCACGCGTCGTCGGATACGTATTCATTTATCGCGTCAGGAAGCAGGTTTATTTATTTCAGGCACACATAAGATCGTCGATATTTGCAAGTGTCTGATGTTGCCAGAGGCATTGCGTAGTGCTGTTGAGGATGTCGTTTCGAATTTTACGTGGAAGTGCGATCCGGTGCTTGACATACAGATGGATCTGGACGATGAGGATCGCGTTTATGCGGAAGTGAAGGTCAATGCGGAAGTTGAGACGCCGCTGAAGGACAAGCGTTTTGGAGATGCACGCCGCAAGCGCTCGGCTCATCGTCCTTTTATGGGTCGATATGAGCATGAGCAGGTGATGCGATATTTGAGTGACGCAGTTGCGCGTGGCATTTATGCGGGAGCATTATATGAGAACCGCGTGTGGGGTCAGGCTTCGATTCGGGATATTGTTTCCCTCGAAGGACAGGATGTTGTGACATGGCGCCGTATTGGTCGATTTGCGCAAGCGACGCAGGAAGCGAATGCGCATCTACACAGGATTGTGCAGACATTTTTGCGGGAAACCAAACCATCTTGTGTTATTGATCTTTTCTGTGGTGCAGGTAATTTTACGTTTCGCGCAGCGATGGAAGTTCCGGATGTACTGGGTATTGAGTTTTTTGGTGATCGCGAGACATTTTCGCGAGGCTATGAGGAAACGCGTCAGCGAGGGGATAATATTGGCCGAGTTCAGCTGAGGCTTTATGATCTTGAGAAGGGTCTTCCAGAGGGGTGTCCGAAAGCCGAAGTTGTGATAGCGGATCCAGCGCGAGGCGGCATGACGCCTACATTGTGTGAAGCATTGAAGTCGCTGTCACCGGACTATATCCTTTATATATCGTGTGAGGCATCATGTCTTGGCCGAGATATGCAACGTCTTGAGCCGATGTATGCGCCACAATGTTTTCATTATGTAGATATGTTTCCTCGGACGGCAGATGTGGAAACTGTTTGTATTTTGAAGCGGATTTGTGAGCAGCGAAGCCGATGATACCTGATGCAGCAGAAGGAAACGAAATCGTTATGTGCGAGAGAGCATTGTAAGCTGAACTGACACGGGGGGCGCGGCGTATTGCGTTAGCAATAGCCGCGTTGGGGGGCGTCCCCCCGCCCTAAAAAAACATGTTTTTTTTGAGCAAGCGAATAAGAACATGCAAAACTAGACATTTGCATAAAATGTGGCACACTCAAACTTGGAGTTTTGAGCCTTAACGTACAGAAGGAGACGGAAATGGCGAATGGAAAATTGCTTTTAGGCCTTGATATAGGATCGAGCAGTGCAAAGATATGTCTGCTTAAAGAAGTGCGCGGCTCTTATGAGATACAGCTTGTTGACAGTGCCGAGTTTTCGAATGATCCGATTGTTGAAGGGTCGATTTTGAATGGATCGGAGATCACGGATGTGATTCGAGGGCTTGTTCGTTCGAATGGCATCAAGCAAAAAGCGTGTGCGATAGCGGTTTCGGGATATAATGTTATTGTCAAACGCGTGCGTATGCCTGAGATGAGTGAGGAAGAGCTTCAAGAGAATCTTCGTTGGGAAGTTGAGCAACATATACCGTTTGATTACGAGGAAGTCGTTGTTGACACGGTTATATTGGAGCGCAACCAACAGCAGAAGAAGATGGAAATTCTTCTTGTGGCGACGAAGAAGGACGTTGTTCGAGATTATATATCGATCGTACGTGATGCAGGTCTTGAAGTAAAGATTGTCGATACGGTGAATTTTGCGCTTCACAATCTGATAGAAGTTTTTTATCCGAAGGAGACGGAAAACGCGGTTGTTGGTGTGATCAACGTTGGTGCGGCGATGACATCCATGACGATGATTGTGAACGGGGTACCGAGTTTTACGCGAGACATTACGATTGGCGGCAACCAGATCACGGAAGAGATACAGAAGAAATTTGGCATTACGCGAGAGGAAGCGGAAGCCTTTAAGACGGGCAAATCACAGTCAGAAGGCGTAGTCCCAGCGGATGTAGACGATGTGACGAAAGCCGTTGTTGAAAATATCGTAGGTGAGATTAGGCGTTCGATTAATTTCTTTTACGAGACGACGGGCTGTGACCGTGTTGACAAGTTATTTTTATGCGGTGGTGCAGTGAAGAGTCCGACGACACGACGATTGTTTGAGAAGTCGCTTGATGCGCCTGTGGAGCTGATTGATCTCAAGAATTTGGCATATAGTAAACAATGCAAACATGACGTTCTTGAAGAGAAAGGTCTTGAACTGACGGTAGCGCTTGGACTTGCATTGCGGTCGGCGAACGAATAACCGCTCGTATCAAAAGCGAAATGAAACACGATGAGAGAGGTTAACAAATGATAGTACGCATAAACCTGCACCCGGATCGAAAAGCGAAATCGAAGTCTGGTCCATTTAAAACCGTAGGCGTTATCTTGGGGATCGTCATTCTTGTAGAGATTATTGCTTGTATCGGTGCTTATAGCAAGATGGATTCAAGCGTAAAGAAGCTCGTTGCGCAGGAGCGATGGGAAGCGCAGGAACGTGATGAGATAAAAGCTCGACTTGCAGATGTAGACAAGATCAAGAAGCAGATAGAGGAGCTTCGCAATCGCGAGATGACGTTTGCGAAGTTGGCAGCATTGAGGACGGGTCCGCAGTATATATTAAATGAGCTGGCGCGTCTTTTATCGAATCCGCGTGATGTCGTAGCCCGCAGGGCAGCTCAGGAAGCGGAATGGTCATTGACTTGGGATCCTGAGAATATCATTTTGACGAAGTTTTCGGACATTGGAAATTCGGAGATAGAGATATTTGGTACGGCGCGGACGAACGATGATATTGGTGAGTTTTGGAAACGTCTGAAGTCGAGTCCTTTAATGCGCAATGTGCGTCTTGGGGAAGTGAAAGATGGTCATGAATCGACGTTGAAGATTACGACGCAATCGTTTTCGTTTACGATAGAAGTCAACTTTAACTATCAGACGCAGGACGGTCTTGCGCTTATTGATCTTTTGACGAATGAGTCAGCCGAAGAAGCGCCGTCGGGTGGATCAGAGAATGAGGGTTAGGAGGACAGTATGGCGAAAATAACGACAGCGAGCAAACAGCAGACGCCACCAGAGGTGGTTGTTGTAGTCCTAGTCCTTCTGGTGATTTTGGTTCCGGTCATTTTTTACTTTGCGATTTATTCGGATCTTACGACGAAGTATAACAATACGCGTCAGCGCATAGATTCGATTCGTCAGGAGAAAGTTCAGCTTCAGGAGCAGGAATCACAGCTTGTAGAGATCCGCAAGGAGAAGGAGCGTCTTGAATCTCGATTGAATATTTTGCGAGCCAAGATACCGTCGACAGCGGATGAATTGAACTACTTTTTTGACAGTGTCGTTCAGCGTGCTCGGACGAGTCGAGTGAGCAAGTGGGTTTTGTTTAAGCAGGAAGGCGAGATATCGCATGGTGAGTATTCGGCGATACCGATTCGCATGGAATTTGAAGCGACATACGAAGCGGCGATACAGTTTTTCTGGGATCTTGCGAATATGGGCGATGGGATGAAGAATAACAGTCGCGAGCAGATCATTAACATACAGGATGTACAGATCACGCGAGCGAGTAATTCGAGTAAAGAAGACACGAATACAATGTTAAAAGTGATCTGTGTAGCCGAGACGTATCTTTATACGGGTGGATCGGCAGCATCGACAAATCAGCAATAGCGCATTGAGGACATGAGCCATGAAAACCCCTTGGATTAAAATCATACTATTTGGTTTTGTAATCGGTCTTCCTGTACTCGCCGGTTGTGAACCGGATCCTGGTGTGCCGGTACGTACGGTGTCGAGTGCATCGCAGGCGACGCATCGCAAGTCATCGATTGATCGCAGCATGCTTGAGGTTGCGGATGGCAACTGGAAGCCAGTGAAGAACTGGGAAGTTCAGCTTGCTCCGCGCAATCCGTTTCGAGGATTTACGGATACGATGTTTGCGGAGATACTTCAGCAGCAGCAGCTTGCAGCGCTTGGTAATAATAAAGAGCAGCTTCCAGAGCAGCTTTACAGCGTCAAGGATTATAAATTGATGGGTGTCATTACTGGCACAGCGGAACCGAAGGCATTTGTGATTGATCCAGCAGGCAATCGATTTGTTCTTCGCCGTGGCTCTCTTATCGGCAATAACAACGGCAGTGTATCGAGCATACGTCGAGACGGTGTTGAGGTTTTTGAAATGGTTTCTGGAGAGGGCGTCTATTTTGATATTCAGCTTTATGAGAAGAGCGATTCTGACATAACATTTACCTTGCAATAGAGATTAGAACACGAAGGAGAAAAAAATGAGTAGAGCATCCAAATTGGCAAAACGACTTGCGCTTTTATGTGTAGCGTTTTGTGCGTGTGGCTCCATTGCTTGGGATGACACACCGTCGCCGAGCGAGAACAGCGTTACGAGCCTGAACTATACTCAGGAAGCGGACAAAACTGTTCTTGAGATTGGAGTAACGAACGAACCGACATTTTCTGTATACACACTCAATAATCCATCACGGGTTGTAGTTGAGATTCTTGATTGTGATACGACTCAGAAGATATCTCCACTTTCAGTTCGCAATGGCGTTGTTGATAGTGCAGCCCTGAGCGTTTCCAAATCCAATCATTATCAGACATGTCGAGTGATTTTGTCTCTTGATCACGATACAGAGTACACGGTAGATTCGAGTTCTGGTCGTATTTTATTATCAGTTAATGGTGCGCCGACAATGGGCGATGCAGCCCTTGATTCTTATATTGCGAAAGCGAAAACGAGTGATGCAGCGTTAGCGCAAGCGCAGAGTGTGATTGCCCGAGAGCAGGCAGCACGTGATGCGGCGGATGCGCGTGCAGCAGCGGCGGAAGCGCGAGCGGATGCAGCATTAGCAGATGCGAACGATGCAAAAGCGCGTGCAGCAGCGGCAGAAGCGCGAGCGAATGCGGCATTGTCGGATGCGAATCAAGCGCTTATGCGTGAGCAGAATGCGCTTGCCGAACTCAATGCTGCCAAAGCTGAAGCCCAGAATCGCATTGCAGCAGCGAATGCGGAAGCCAATCAGGCGCGTGCGACAGCACAGGCGCTTGAAGCAGTAGCAGCGAATGACCATAATATTTCGACGACGCAGCTTGCGCAGGCAAAAGAGAAACTTGCGAAAGCGGAACGTGAGCTTGCGCAAGTTCAGAATGAGATGAAGCTTCTTGATACGGCGCGAGCGGAAGCAATTTCGCGAGCGAATGCAGCAGAAGCACGAGCGAATGCAGCTTTTGCAGATGCGACGCGAGCGAATGACCGAGCGACGGCAGCGGATCATCGAGCGACAGCAGCTGAACGGCGTGCAGCGGAAGCGGCAGCCCAAACGAGTGCAGCCATTGAACGTGAACAGAGAGCAGTTGCTGAGCTTAATTTGGCACAGATTCAGGCGCAGGAACGTATTCATGCGGCGTTTGCAGAAGCGGAAGCGGCGCGAGCTGCTGAGCAGGTTCTTGCCCGCAACGCTGAGACGGATCATCAGTCGAATGCACGTGAATTGAGTGCCGCACGTGCGCAGCTTGCGAAGGCAGAAACAGAGCTTGCAAATGCACGCCGTGAAATGGCAGAATTGAATCAGGCCAAAACGGATGCCTTGGCGCGTGAGCAGGAAGCACTTGCGAAACTTGATCAGGCTCAGGATAGTGCACGCAAACGTATTCAAGAAGCTGTTGCAGAAGCGGAAGCGGCGCGAGCAGCCGAGCAGGCACTTGCCCGTAATGCCGAGACGGATCATCAGTCGAATGCGCGTGAATTGAGTGCCGCACGTGCGCAGCTTGCGAAGGCAGAAACAGAGCTTGCCAGTGCCCAGTCAGAACTTCAGCAATTGAACAAAGCCAGATCGGAAGCGCTTGCACGTGAGCAGCAAGCCATCGCTCAGCGCGATGCTGCGAATGCGCGTGCCAATGCATCGGATTCGGCTTATGCTTCGCTTTCGGCACAAAATGCGGAGCTTCGCAGCAAGCTCTCATCGCAGGAATCCGAAATGGCACGTCTTGAAGCTGAGATCCAGAAGGCTAGTGCAGCTAAACGTCAGATCAAAAAACTTGAAAATGCGGCACTTACGGATTCGAAAGCCATTGCCAAACGCGGTGCACAGATTGCAGAGCTTGAGCGCCAGGTCAAAACAGGTCGTACGGCTCAGAAACAGCTTGAAGCTTTAAAAGCCGAAAATGAACAGCTTCGTGCTCAGGCTGCGAAGGCCCGTGAAGTGCCTATTGATCATCAGGTTGGCAATATGGCGCAAGAAAGCGTTCAAGTTGCGACGACAGCGCCGCTCGATCTATCTGTGCCAAACACGAGCGTCCAGGACATTCAGTTCCGCGATCAGGGCGACAATATGCAGGTCATCGTTAAACTGTCGTCACCGGCGTCCAAAGTTGAAAATATGGACATCGGTAACCAGCGCAGCGTGCTTCGTATATCGGATGCCTCGCTACCCGATGGCTTTAACAAGAAATTTGATACGTCGGCTTTCCGTAAAGGAGTTCGTTTCGTCGATTCAACGGAGAACAATGGTAACATTGAGCTGATTGCACAATCAACATCGCGCACAGTGGAATCCGTTGAACAGAATGGTGATACGATCATCTGGAATCTTCGCACGCTTCCTGGCACATATCAGTCGTATGCCACGCCGATCGATAGACGCGCCAATGCCATGGTATCTGCATCAGGTAATGATGGCGAATTGGCGGCGACGTATGGTAAACGTAACACGCTTGCGGACACGCCTTTTGCTAAGCGCAAGATTACGCTTGATATTCGCGATGGTGAAGTGACAGATCTCCTTCGCCTTCTCTCGGATGAAATTAATGTTTCGATCGTCGTAAGTCCCGATGTCAAAGGTCGTGTGACGCTTTCTCTCAAGAGTGTGCCGCTCGATCAGGCGCTTGATCTTATTCTTCGCATGAATGATCTCGGCATGAAATATGAGGGCAACATTATTTGGGTTGCAAAAGCAGAAACCTTCCGGGCGGAAGAGGAACGTGCGCTCAAAGCTGCGGAAGTGCGCGAAAAACTTGAACCACTTGAGGTTCGTCTCGTTCCCGTCAACTATGCTACGGCTGATGATTTGTCTGCGAATGTCAAATCTCTGCTTTCAAGTCGTGGTACCGTCAATATTGATAAACGTACGAACACGCTCATCCTCAAGGATGTTGCGGCGAACCTTGATGCCGCTGAAATTCTCGTGACGAATCTTGATACTCAGACACCACAAATTCTGATTGAAGCACGCATCGTTGAAACACAGGCGAACTTCACGAAGCAGATCGGTGTTCAGTGGGGTGGTGATGGTATTGCCAGCGCTGCAACGGGCAATGCAACAGGCATTGTGTTCCCGTCTACGATTGGCGTCGCCGGTGGTTCGACGAGTGAAAATAACGCCGGTACGTCGGCAACCCCGAATTTCGCAGTCAATCTTCCTGCATCAGTCGGTACTGGCGCTGGTGGTGCGATCGGTTTCACATTCGGTTCCATCGGTGGTGCGATTAACCTGAACCTTCGTCTTTCTGCTATGGAAGATAAGGGCTTCTTGAAAATCGTTTCTGCACCACGTATTATGACACTTGATAATATTCAGGCGAGTATCGAATCCGGTACGAGTATTCCGATCAGCGTCGTTTCTGCAGCTGGTGCTCATACCGTCTTCTACGATGCCAAACTGAATCTTCAGGTGACGCCACATGTCACGCGCGACGGCAATGTTTATCTTAAGATAGACATTTCGAAGAACGAGCCTGACTTCGGTAATACAGGCGCATACGGTGATCCTTCGATCATCCGAAAGGAGGCGCATACGGAATTGTTGATCCCTGACGGTGATACGACTGTTATCGGTGGTATCTATACACGAAATGCTTCTCAATCCATGAGTTCGGTGCCTTTCTTTGGTTCTATTCCAATCCTCGGTTACCTCTTCCGAAGCACAAGCGAGACGGATAACCGCACGGAACTTCTCATCTTCATTACACCGCGCATCATTAATCGTGATGCATCCATTGCGGCTTCCGGACCGGGATCGTTCATTCCGCCCGAGGAGAAAGAAAGTAAGAAGTAGTGCGTGGACGCATGAGATTCTGTGATTCAAGTCCTCAAAGGAGAATAATATGAGAACAATGAAATTTCTTGCCCTCGCCGCTTGCTGTGCCATGACTTGTGTGGCTTGCGTCGATGAAAATACTTCCGTTTCCCTGAACGGTGTCATCAATCCTAAATCAGCTTCCTGTGACAGTGCCAGTGGTGACAAAAGCTATATCGGAGAACTTGTTTATGACTCCGGTATTACGGTGGGTTATACTGGATGGATGAATCTGACGAACAATATGTCAACGTCATCTCCTTGGAACTCAAGCGGTGGTTCGGGTGGTTCCGGCTCTACGCTCGACGTCAAACTGCCAGATTTGAACTCGGTTTATCTCCAGGAACTCGTCTTTAAATGCGTTTCTATCGATGGCGATGTTGACGCCTGCGATGGTCAGTCGAATTATACGACGACGTTGGGTAATACGCGTGTTGAAGCTGGTGGCACCAAAAATATCGGTTTCACGATTGTTCCTGCCGATTTTGGTTGGGGGTCCTTTACCTCGTGTGTCGTCAGCGTCTATGCTAAGTTTAAGGACAATGGCGGATTGATTAAGAACGAGACAAGTCACCTCACGTTGACGATCACCGACATTGCTGAGCTGAATCTCTTTAAGCAAGTGGAGGATGCTTGTCAGGCAGCTGGAGGAACGCTTGAGAAGACGGATAATGAATGTGCTTTCTGGGGACAGGATAGTCCTTCATACAGCTATGAATGTTCTACAAATTAGTGTGATTATTTTCGAATAATGTGCATGAAACATCCCCGTTTCCAGTAGGAATGGGGATGTTTTGTATGAGTGTCAAAAAACGTTTGAAATTTGAAAACACGGCGTTTTTATCGAACAGCAAGCGCTATGAATTTATGTGAATATGAAAAATGGACAAGCCAACGGACCATTACCTTCATTTCAGCAGGCTGATCCGAAACAAAAAAAACGCGTGATGCGTGCCCTCGTGCTATGGACGATCCTTTTTTATCTGTCGATTGTCTTGGTCATTGCCCTCTCCGGTTTGGGGTTCATGTATTCTGCCAAGTGGATGGTGTGGCATACCGTAAATATTATGAATGGTTTGCTCATCCTTGTTGTGCCGTGTTTTGTTTTGCTGGCAGGCCTCGTTTTGGGCAACAAATGGATTGTCCAAAATGTTTTGGCGCATCGAACCGATATTTTTAAAAAAGCATTCACGCGTGTGGGATTTCAGCGTTATTTTGACGTTGATGCATATACGTATAAGCGCAATTTGGCGCAACTCATAAGGTGTTCCGGCGTTTGCTGTCGCGATTGGGGAAAAATGCGGGTGAACGATCAGGTGACAGGCATACGCAAGGGATTGCGTTTTCTTTTGCTTGATTTATACCTCAAAGGCGGTTTTAAAACGCTCTTTCAAGGTCAGATGTTTGTGGTAGAGCTTCCTAAGTACATCAATTGGCGGTCGTTTGATATTCAGACAGAAATTGTCAATCAGACGCACGATTTCGATAGTACGGCTGCTATGCAGAATAACTTGTTTAAGGAAGAATTCGTCTTTTCCTATCCAGAACAAAAAGCAGGTATGCTCAACGCCCTCAGTCAATACGGTTTTGAGGATAGTGAAAAGTCGGAGAAGACGCGTCTTCTGCCAGGCAACACATATACGCCGGATGAGCTTTTGAGTGATGACTTTGCACGCTTTCTCGTTTCTTTGCGTGAACAATATAGCGGTATTTTTTTGCACGTACAGCGTAATTATTTGTTCATAGCCTTCGGAAGCGTCGAAAATGATGGTGAGGATCTGTTTGAACCGATGCGCTTCGACATTTTCCGAAAGTATGAGAAGATTGAGCAGCGCGTTTTTGATCAGGTCAAGACATGCGTCGATGTCTTGGATGGACTCATTGACGCCACACACATGGTGCCTGATCGAGTTGAAACGGTTTTGGAAATGCGTCCGGCGGTATTTTAATGTGTCAAAATATGTTTGCTTTGTGTCGTTTGTTTTGCGCGTAAAATATGTAAAAACGGTATCTTGCGGAAATGGCGGAAATCATCTAAGATAAAAAAGGGTGTGGTGTCTGTGGGGGCATTCGCGTGATAAAACACCGTCCTTGTTGTGTATGTTGAAGCCGACACGATGTAATTATGCGTGTCCGCGTCGAAATTTGGTACTAAATATATCGTTTACAGGGCATGAAAAGTATGTCTGGATCGTTGGAAGAATCACAAGCAAAAGAACAAAAAGCCATTGATTATACTGAGGCTGAGAATCGCGAGATCTCCAAAAATTATAAGATCGTGGCCAAGCAGGGTGCTGGTGGGTGTTCTGTCGTTTATGATGCATGGCGCGTCGAAGATGGGCGCCATGTGGCCATCAAAGTTCTTGCGCTTCCTGAAGATTTGGATAAGTCTGAAGCAGAACTTACCAAAAAAAGGTTCTATCGCGAAGCGCGTATTCTGAGCTCGCTCAAAAATGAACATAGCGTGCATTGCTTTGAATATGGTGTGTTCAGCGGTGCTCCTTGCGTCGTTCTCGAATTCGTCGAAGGACAGCAACTCGATACTTTCCTCAGGGATTTCGGTGCGCTTCCCTTCGAATATGGCGTCGATATCGTCTGTCAGGTGCTTGAAGCACTTGAAGAAGCACATAGCCTCGGCATTATTCACCGCGATATTAAGCCCGCCAATATTATGGTGATCCAGGATTCAGATCCCCCTGTCGTGCGCCTCATTGACTACGGTATCGCGACGCTGCTTGAGGGCGCTCTCGGCGAACTCATGAAAACAAAACTCGGAGTCGTCCGCGGAACGCCTTCTTACATGGCGCCTGAACTCTTCTCAGGAACAACCTCGGCTTCGCCTGAAAGCGATATCTACGCCGTCGGTCTTGTCCTGTGCGAAATCATTACCGGTACTATCGCCGTCTCCGGCTCAAGCCTCGTTCAGATCGCTTTCAAACAGGCACATGAACCCCTTGAAGTCCCCAAAAATATCCCCGAGTGTCTCGCTCGTGTTATCCGTAAATGCTGCGAAAAAGAACCAACCGACCGCTATCATAATGCGCGTGACGTCATTAATGAATTGCGTGAGGTTCTGCCAGAGGCAGTCAAGCAACGCGCTAAATGCGAAGCTGAATACCTCCAGTCGATTCGCGAAAAAAGTATTACCGGTCCTGGATTCAATGCCACAACCGGACTTGGCTTGGCTGTCAATACGGGATTGCAGTTGCCCGTCAATACGGGACTCGGCATTCAGCCCGTCGTCGTCCAGAATAACAGTAAAAGTGTCACGATCCTCATTATCCTGCTCGTTATCCTCGTCGCTCTGGCGCTAGGCTTTATCTTCGGAACAAGCGATCATGGCGCCAATAATCAGGCAAATGCTGGTGCCGCTGAAGCCGCTGCTGCAGAAGCCGAAGCCGCTAAGGCAAAAGCTGCTGCAGAAGTCGAGATGTATAAGGCAAAAGCTGAAGCCGAAGCCGCAAAAGCTGAAGCCGCTCGCGCTGCGGAATCTGCACGTGCCGCCGAAGCTGCACGTGCCGCCGAAGCTGCACGTGCCGCCGAAGCTGCACGTGCCGCCGAAGCTGCACGCGCCGCTGAAGCTGTCAAAGCCGCCGAAGCCGCAAAAGCTGCTGCTGAAGCACAGGCCGCTGCTGAGGCAAAAGCTGCTGCGGATGCCAAAGCTGCAAAGGCTGAAGCATCAAAAGCCGCTGCTTCCAAAAAACGACCTGCATCCACAAAACCTGCTCAGGATTCGGCTCCCTCGACTTCTTCGACCTCAAAGCCGTCAAACAAAAAACAGTCAAGCGATACGACAAATATTCCGCTCGGCATTTTCTAAGACAAGTGGTTCTAATCGACAAAGGCACGCTCAGGCGTGCCTTTTTTATTTCAAATCTTGGGTTCAAAAACGTTTTTTGGTGGGGGAAGTCTCCCCCTACGTGGCTATTTTCACGACACCATAGATTGTTCTGTCGAACTTCTATGGTGTCGCGAAAATACGCCACTACCCCCTCGTTCTCCCTTGTGTACACATAATTCCTCTGGCTCTCCGTATCGTAAGTGGGTGGCTTCTTAATTTGTTCATAGTGTTGGTAACGAAGTTTGTTTACATAAAAAGTAAAAAATTGAATTATTTTATATGAGCAAATAGATTTTTTCGTAACGCAGACGCTTTGTTTGGCATTATCCATAAAGGGGGCACAAAATTAGGCCTACATGTGGGTAAAATGGATATGCATGTGGGTAATGCAAGCGTAATCAAGCCTGATCTTGGCTGTAGTAAAGATAGTGAGAGTCAGAAAAATGAGAAAGGAATTTTAGAGAAAATATGGCGCGGTTATTGCTAATAAAATCATGTTGCAACGCTATGGAAGATCATGGCAGCTGTTAAGTAACGTGTTGATGAAGTTTTACAATCAAGGTCACAATCCATCGTAAGTAAGATTGAATCACACATTTTAGGCTAGAGGTACGATTATGATGATGCGCAAAGTTTTAGGAATGTTTTTGGGAATGGGCATGATGATATTCATGGTGGGTCAGGCGTATGCGCAGGAGCCAACGTGCAAAACGGCCTATGGAGAGACTGCTTGTGGCTATAACTGCACTGCAAATTATGGAGTGGTAAATTGTTCAAGTACGCCACAGGGTGCATGTGCTGCGAATTACGGTCAGGTTGTTTGTTGGGATCCACCGCGCTGGGTTGACCAAAAGGCTGAATGTCTTGCAAATTACGGAGAAGTTGTTTGTGGATATAACTGCATTGCGAATTATGGTGAAGTAAGATGTTCACTCACGCCACAGGGTGCATGTGCTGCGAATTATGGTCAGGTCGTATGTTGGGATCCGCCGTATTGGGCTGATCAAAAGGCTGAATGTCTCGCGAATTATGGCATAGTTAAGTGTGGCTATAATTGCGTTGCAAATTATGGTGTGGTTAGGTGTGCACAAACACCCAATGGCATTTGTAGAGCAGAAAACGGAGATGTAAGGTGTTATGATTTATAGCGCAGAAAGGCGAAGTGGAATGCGTTTGAATGTAATGAATGATGAAGTGAAAAAAAATAAAAAACTTCTTGACGAGAGGGGAGTGAACGCGTATAAGCCACCCTCGCCGACGGGGCAAATGCTCCGATGGCATTGATGAAAACCGAAGAAGAGAAAGAAACAC
>JAFOHE010000210.1 GCA_017421975.1 Pseudomonadota bacterium | reverse complement strand
TTTTTTGCGAAAAAATGGGTAACAAGGTACACAGTTCTCGCAGGCCAAGTGCGGTAAAAAATGCGCAATTCAGATGAAAAAAATGCGAAGTTGACCATTTGTTACACCAAAAAAAGCAAAATTGGGGGGGCGTTACCCCAATTTTGAGTGTGTAATGGAAAGGCAGGGATTGCGTTTGGACTTGAAAACTTTGGCTTTAGGTGTAAAAGAGCGCAATGTGGGGAAAAGGAAGCGTTTTCGATAAAGAAAACGACATCATCCTACATCATCTAACTTTTGTTTAAGTAAAAGACATTCAATGGCTGTGAATCAATTTAGAATAGATATTTCCAACGTTCCCAATAAGATCAGCGTTTTTCGGATTGCGCTCATTTTTATCTGCGTCATCTTTTTTGCGTGTGGTTTTCCGATCATCGGTTCTTCGCTCGGTCTGATTGCGGGACTTTCGGATTATGCCGACGGCATATATGCGCGAAAACACAATATGTGTACGCGACTTGGGGCACTTCTTGACCAGGTGGCCGATCTTTTGTTCAATTTTTTGGTCATCTCGGTTGCGGCCTACATGGGCGTGTGGCCGATTTGGATTCTTTGGGCGTGGGGACTTCGTGACCTTGGCGTTTTGTCGATGCGTGCATCGGCAGCGCAGCTCGGTTTTGATATTCCGTCGATTTATCTTGGTAAACTGGCTTCAGCTGTCATTTACTATTCCCTCTTCCTCATGCCGATCACGTTTGCTCTGACGAGCCATGATACGGCGCATTTTTACCTTTATCCACAGACCCATCCTGTGTACCAGTTTGCACCGTGGGTGGCGGAAAACATTCCATGGTGGGTCGGCTTTGGACTTTACTGGATTGCGTTTGCCGGTGTCGTCGTCGGTATCATTCTTCAGTGGATTACGGCCGTGAAATATATGAAGACGTATGTCCATAAATATAATGAGATCCATGAGGCCGAACAAAAAGCGGCCGAGAACGCACAGACACAGACGTCCAAAACGCCGGATAAAGAGAATGTGTCGAATGATTCGGCGAAGGCAGAGCAGGACGCTGCGACGGCATAAAGATGGTTGCTGGTTTCTTTGATGGTTTTTATAAGGGTTTTAGTCTATGAAAATCCTACTTTATATCCCGCCATTTCAGGTGGAAGGTACGCACGTCGATAATATTGCACAGGTACGCATCGGCGGTCTTACTTTGTATGAACGCGCTTGTCGGTCGGCTAACAACGCACGGTTTGACGAAATTATTGTGGCCGGTCCCAAAAATGTGAATTTTGCGGACGACCCGCTCGTTAAAATTCCGGTGACGCGGCTCGATTATGAGACACGGGTTTCGGAAATTAAGACGAAGCTTGCTGAGCTGATGGGGGATGAAGACGCGTGTATCTGCCGTGTTGACGGAATGATCGGTTCCGTGGCCATCAGTATGCGCCCCCAGGGCGGGGATGTCAGAATCCGTGCGAATGGTGAGGAATCCGGGATTTATTTTTTGACCGGTATGTCGGTACAGAAAGCCATTTTGAGCGATACATCGCTCGATGAGTTGTCAAGCACGTCCTACGAGACGCTTGATGCACCCGAAAAGACAATTTATCATCGCATTTTGAGTTCCGAGGATCTCAAGATTGGGCAGAATATATTGACGCGTTCGCTACGCAAAAAACTTGGCCGCGATGCCGACGGTCTTGTGGCGTATTACATCAACCGCCCGTGTTCTTTGCAGATTAGCAAGCGCATCGCCAATAGCCCAATCACGCCGAATATGGTGACGCTCTTCGGGCTTATCGTCGGTTTGGCCGGTGCCGTCCTCATCGCTTATGGCGGTTATGTCGGGGCAACGCACGAAAATGGCGGCAACAGCTGGGCTTTGATGGCTATCGCTGTGATCCTGTGGCAGTTTTCGTCGATGGTCGATGGCGTCGATGGCGAACTCGCACGCATGCGCATGAGCCCTAGCCACCGCGGGGAATGGTTTGATACCGTCGCCGATGACGTGACGAATATTGCGTTTCTCTTCGGATTGGGCTTTGCCAATGCGATGCTTCATCCTTTGCCTGAGCCTGTCTCGATGCCGTGGCCTGCTGCGATTTTGGATTCTGCCCTTCATCTGCTGTCAAAGGCTTCGGATGGCATTACGCTCTTTGATGCACAGGGCGGTTTCCATTTTCCCTATCTCATCGTCACATCCATCGTCTGCGCACTCATGACGGTCGTCGTTTGCTGGTTCTATCGCGAGTTTCTCAAACTCGGCATCGCCAGTCACAACCACTTTGAATGGGGCTTCGAGAAAGAAAATAAATCCAATAAGCTGGATGAGCATCGTGGCCCCGTCCGACGTGCGCTCGACATGATCGCCGGGGGGTTCGCGTGGGTCGCAAAACGCGATTTCTATACCTTCATGTTTATGTGCCTCATTATCTGCGGTTTCAATCGCATCGCCTATTTCATTATGTTAGGCGGGGCGTCCTGCGTCGGTATCGGAGGCATCTGCGCACTGACAATACGCGCCATTCGAAATGCTTCAAAAAATAAAAAATCAAAAAAAGAGAATTGATCCATGCATGACACTTTTAATGTCATAAAATTGACCATGTTTGGCCGTGTGTAGGTTTGTGTGCGCAAAAAAAATGATTGCAAGGCATGATTGTTGCGTGTAAACGTCCTCCGGATATTTTGAGTTTTGAGCAAAATTCCGGGGGATCTTTTTTTGACGGAGAAAGTTAAATTGGATTATGCGAAGCAATATCGCCTGATGTGTCCGGGGCCGGTCAATGTATCGGAACGCGTGCTGAATGCGATGACGAGGGTGGAAATCGGTCATCGTGAAGAGGAGTTTTCAGTGCTTCTTCGCGAAATACACAGAAATTGGCTCAATATCATGGGGTTGCCGGAAGACAAATATGCCTTCGTGGCAATCTCGGGAAGCGGTTCATCCGCCAATGAAGCCGTTCTGACGAGCGCCATTGGCGCCGACGATGTTGTGCTCTCCCTCGCTACCGGTGAGTTCGGGCGCAGGCTCGGCGATATTTCCAAAATTTATAACCCACATACCATTTGCCATCATCAGGATTGGGCGACGCCGCTCGATCTTCATGCCATCGAGGCGATTCTCGCCGCTCAACATGTTGATTGGGTCACGATGGTACACCACGAAACGAGTACGGGCGAACTTCAGCCTGTCGAAAAAGTCGGTGCCTTGTGTGCCAAATACGGTGCAAGGCTTTTTGTCGATGCCGTTTCGAGTTTTATGGCCGATCCGCTCGATCTTCAGCGTGCTAACGTCTCCATCATGACGACTTCGTCGGGAAAGGCAATTGGCATGACGCCAGGACTCGGACTTGTCGTCGGGGAGCGCGCCGTCTTCGAACGGGCTGCAACGCTGCCCGTGCGCAATTACTATCTGAGCCTCGCCAGACATTACGACTTTTATCAGCGCCTGGGACAGACGCCGAATACACCCGCGATCCTTCTCTTCGTTGCCCTCAACGAAGCGTTGCGCATTATCCTCGAAGAAGGTGTCGAGAACCGTTTCGCGTTCCAGGCGGCAAAAGTGGCCCGCTTGCGCGAAGGACTTGACGGCATGGGCTTGCACCTGCTTCACCCCGATCACGTCCTCTCCAATGCCGTATCGAGCGTGCTTCTCCCCACAGGACTTGAGTTTGAAGCGCTCCGAGCGGGGCTGCGCGAGCGCGGGTTCATCGTCTACAGCGGAAAAGGACCGCTCAAAGGAAAAATTTTCCAGATTTCCACTATGGGCGCCGTCGATATGTACGATATCGACGATTTGCTCGCGGCGATCCACGACGTAATCTCAAAATAATCTGTTTGGTGGGGGACAACCCCTACGGCGCTATTTGCAAGCAAATACGCGCCTACCCCCGTGCGGGGTTTCACCCCGCAACGCCCCCCTTGCGGATGGCGCGGCCTTGGCCGCGCCTTTTTTATTTTCCTCAGGCTTCGGACGATGACGTGTCGCTCGCCTGCAAATAAAAATAATGGATAAAACGCATCGTCTGTTCAAAGACCGTCTGGGCTTCACAGTCTTGACCCAGTTCGTGCCCGGATCGTTCGAGCGTGACGAGTTCGCAATAGGGAGATGAAACCGTTTCAAAAAGATGCTCCGATATTGCATACGGAATGACTTGATCTCGACGGGAATGAATCACACAGAGCGGTACTTTGATCTCGTGAAGGCGCGGACGCATGCTTTTGGCATAGTCGTATAGGCTTACGAAGGCTTTTGTTGGAAATTTCGGATAATTGCGGCATTTCTTTTTACATGCCTTGTCATTAAAACTCTCCTGGCCAGGCCACATTTTGAAAATATGCGAAAGCGGTTTGACGAGCGGGGAAAGGGGATGTTTGAAATCCAGGGCTGCCGCCCACGTGACACAGCCAACAATCTTGGAACACGCTGCATCAAGGCTCAGCTGCAACGTGACGACGCCTCCCATCGAAAGGCCAACGACGATGATGCGGTCTACGCGTTTTTCAAGTTTGTGTAGGGCTTCAAGCGCGTCTTCATACCACATGGCGGATGTCACGCCGATCAGGTCTTCTGGTACGCCGCCATGGCCGCGAAGACATGGCATTTCGTAGTCGATGTGGGATGCTTCTAAAAAAGGAAGAAGATCGGATACACACGTGGGGTGCGAGGTAAAACCGTGAAGAAGTAAAACGCCAAGTGGGGTCGTGCTCCCTTGCGGACATGTGCCACGCTTGCGGATGACGGGATACGACGTTGCGTTACAAATCGTATGCGTTTGATCATGACATGCTTGCATAATGACTCCTTTTCGTATTATGATTAGAATTCATTGAAATGTTGGCGCGTGACTGCCAAAATCAGCGAATGGTTAAATGGTTTAGCACGAACTTGCAAATAATATAGGAAGCAAATGCATGGCTAAGAAAAAAGCAGAGATGCAGCAGGCTGTTCCTGCGGAAGAAACGCAGAAAAAAAACAAAAAGTTGAAAGACAAAGATTCGTCTTCCGAGGAAAAATGCATTGAAAATGAACAGAACGCGGATGCGGTTGTTTCTGATGAAACAAGCGTTTCAGACAGTCCGGATACGTCCGGTTCGACGGAGTGTCTATCGCTTGATGACGAGGCAGAAGATAACTCGATTTTGGCAACGATGCGAAAAGGCAAAATGTCGGCTGCCGAGGTTTATCGTGTCTCGCAGTCGTTTTTTGATGCCAATCTCGATATTGCGTCCCTTTTGTTGAGCAATGAGCCGTTTCTCGTCATTAATACGCTCGAAATCCTTAGTCGAAACAATTATTGGCAGCCCGAAGTCCTTCAGCTCCTCGACGCAAAAAATGACGATATTCGTAGAAATGCACAGGGGTTCGCAAACAGTTTCCTTGGCTGTGACAGAAGCATTGCCGACGATATCGTCGAAAATGTCATCCGTATGTCCGCTACTTATAAGGATGATGATGAGTTTCAGGCGTTCCTGCAGCGCGTTGTAAGCGCTTTCCTCTATCAGTTTGGGCACGATGAGGAGGAGCCCGAAGCCTGGATTCCCGCTTTCACACGCCTTTTGAGCATTGTAGACGAAAAACGCGTGGCTCAGTTGCTCTACGATTCTTCGGAATGTGTCCGTATCGCCGTGCTCCGCTTTTACATGACAAAGCCGACACTTTCCGTCAATACCCTCGTCGCTTCCCTCATTTTGTTGCGCGACAAATCCGAAAAAGTAGCCCTCGTCCTCATTCAGCTCATTGGACAATTCGCGCTCTACCCCGAACTCTCTGTTCCCGCACTCATCGATTATTACGTCCGACACGAAGATAAAAAACAAATCGTTTTCGATGCCATCCGGCGCTTCAAAGATGATGCTTATCAGCCGCTCATCTCGCTGCTTGATGTCCAGAGTGATGCCACGGCTTCGGCTGTCGAAAAATTTATGAATGCTTCCCCGCTGCGCTATCTTGATGCGCTACAGACGACGTTCAAAACACCAAGCCTCACGCAGCATGCCAAAAAACGCATCGAGGGGATTCTCAAAGGCTTCATTCCGCTTGTCGATAAGCAGACTGGACTCGATATCATCCACTTCTTCGAGCCACCCAAGCCGCCCGTTGAACTTGTTGAATATCCCAAGCGTCGCCCTGTGGATCTCATGGATCCTGTACTCGATTGCAGTGATCCCTTCTATGCGCAGTTGCTCGACGACAACGCCCTCAAAAAGTATCTCGATATCCCCGAAGCTGACATCATGCGTCTCCTCAACGATGCCCGCGTCGAGACGTGCATCAATGCCCTCAACCTGATCCGCGTCTCCGGACACGCTTCCGGGGCCATGCGCATGAATCTTGTCATGTACATCAAAACTTCAAACGTTGAGATCGGCAAAGCGGCGTCCCTCGCTTATGACAAGACTTTTGAAGGCGATCCCATCGAACTCACAAAAACGCTCGTTTCAGCCGTCGGTATTGTCGAAAGCCGCGAACTCGCCGCCTACTATTTCGATATCATCAAAGGCAGCCAGACACATATTAATAACCTCATTGCGCTCTATGCGGCAGAACCCGCTCGCTATAAACCGCTTGTCATCCGCATCCTGCGCGACGATCCGTCTCCCGAAACGATTAAGGGTATCGCAAAGTGCTTCTCCTCGGAAGTCTCATTCCCATGCATGGTCGCTACGCTCCAGATGTTGACAAGCAGTACCATCCACTTCGATTTTTCGCCTTTCCGAAAGCGTCTCCTCGCGTTGATCGAAGACCCGGGCTGCCGTGGTGAATACGCAGTCACGCTCCGCAAGTTCTCCCTGCGCATCATCTACAAACTCATAAAAGATGGCGAACGTGACGAACCGACAATTCACGTCATTCAGGGCGTTTACAAAAAATTCATTCACCCTGAACTCAAAAAATTATCGACCGATATCTTGCGAAAAATGGATGTCGATTCATTCGACGACCTCGAAGATAATGACGACGATTTCGGCGATCTTGACGATTAATGAATATAGTAAAAGGCATCTCTTTTGAGATGCCTTTTTTGTGGCTACATATATTGCCATTGTTTATATAAAAAAGCACCTCTATAGGATTGAGTTTTGTGGCCGTGCTATTTCGCCGAGAGACGTTCGTGCCGCGCGTCTCTATCGGCGAAATACGCACGGCTTTCGGCGCTATGCCCTGCGGGCATACGCGCCTTTGCGCCCGGCTATCGCTGCGCGATACGCCGGGCGGGGGCTTAGAGTTAAGCGGGTGCTTAGAGGATTAAGTTCAAATAATGATGGGGTAAGTATCGTTCTGTGCTATAAGTGGATTATGGCTCGAGGCGCTTTAAATAAGGCGTTCTTGATCTAATAACCTTAATAAGAGAACGGAATTTGATGAGGTGACCACTCATGTAGCATATATTAAATATAGAATGAAGCGTAGCAGAAATACAAACTGAAGAAAGCGAAAGGCCGGTGGTTTGCATAATATGATCTATGTTTGTCATTTGAAGATGATGATAGAATTACGCTCGTCGCAAACAGAAATCAATTTGCTTATCTTATACTTACTCAATCCCATATCGTTATATCTTCGTTTTGGTGATTTCGTCATATAGTGCCAGTCCCTTTGATGTAAGCAGGTAGCATATCCAGTTCGAAGGAACTCTCTTTCGTTTTCATTTTATCAAACTTTCTTTATTCCTTGACGATTTCCCAATATCCGTTGCGCTTGCCGTTCTTGCGTACCAAGATCCCCTGTTCGCTTAGCCGGACGGTGATTGACTTGACTGTCCGCTCTGATTTGCCTATTTCTGCGGCGATGTGTTTCTGGGTGGCAGAAGGCTCTTGCTGGATGACACGCAGCACAGCTATCTCTTCCAAAGTGCAATTTTTGCACTTTGAAGGTAGCAACAGCGCGGGATTTGCACTTTGAAAACCTAAATTTGCACCTTTGGGTCTGTCCGTTGCACTTTGGTCTTCAGTTTCAGGCTTCCAGTCCAAGTGCATCTCTCTATTGCGTAGTGGTGTTGTTTCGCCAAGTAGCATATTACGGAAGAACCGTTCCAGGAACAACGTAGTTTCTGTTATACCCTCCTGCAGGTTACTATAGTTTGCTCGTACAAGTGCATTACGGAAGTACCACGAGTTAGTGGAAAACTGGTCATTGGTCACTTTGAAGCCCAATGTCTTCAAATACTTAATCATAAAGACTGCAGTGCTACGGGTGTTTCCCTCGCCAAAAGCGTGAATCTGCCAGAGGTTAGCACAGAAGCGAGTCAGATGACTGATGGCTTCATCGATACTCTTGCCCTCATAGCTGTAGTTACGCTCCTGTCCCATGTCATATTCCAGAGTCTCACGGATAGTATCAGCACTGGCGTAATAGACAGTTGCGCCTCGTAACACCCATTCCTGCTTGGTTATGTTGTAGTCACGTATGCGTCCAGCAAACTTATAGATACCCTCAAACAGACGGCGATGGATAGAGGTAAGCTGTGCTGGTGAAAAGTTGAACGTCTGTTCTTGCAGCAGTTCGGTGATGCGTGTAGATACCTTATCGGCTTCTTCTGTTCGTTCACCTTCTGTCTCTTTGCGTCCCGCCAATGACTTATAATAGCTGTCAATTAGTTGCTTGGCCTCGCTGATGGTGATGTCACCCTCAATATGCCTACGGGCAGTTTCCAACAGATAGGACGATGTCTTTAGTCCATCAACCTCCTGCAATCCAATGGCTGTTTGCCACGCTCTGCACCTTTCTTGTTCTTGTGGCTCACCCTGACGGATGTATTCGTCGAGTCCTAGTATGTATTGATTCTCTTCTTTCTGTGCCATGATGCTTCTCACGCTTTGTTTATTCTATGCTATAGTCAATTCCCCGGAACGCCTCTTCCAGCATCTTCTGTGAGTCTTTCTCGCGCTGCATCAGTTCGCGCACCTCCTGCTGGATGCGTGCCATCTCTTTTTAGTTTACGCTTATGATTTGTCTGATTTTTAGGTTCAGGCGTTTTAAATAACAGTGGCATCGCATCCTCCGTTTATTGCAAGACCATAACGATTTTCGCAGTGAATGGAGGTCGCGTCAATTAAAATGATTTAAATCGGAATTGCCTTGACCGACAATTATTTCACAGTCTCCGTGACACGGCTTTAAGCGAGCAAATTAAGTGTTTACGTGATGCTGAACCTCGATGAGCAGTTTAAAATGGATATTGTTTTTGTGGCCGTGCTATTTCGCCGAGAGACGTGCTGACCGCGCGTCTCTCGGCGAAATACGCACGGCTTTCGGCACTATGCCCTGCGGGCATACGCGCCTTTGCGCCCCGGCTATCGCAAGCGATACGCCAGGGCGAGTGATACTAAAATGCGTCGGTTTTGGATTCTCTGCGGATAAGTTCGTCAATGGTCATGGTTGAGCTCCTGGCTTATGGGTGGTGTTTGGATCTGTTCTGACATCTTTGGAGACATCCATATCAGGATTTCGAAAACCACTATCTCTCAGTATTTGCGCAGCTAAATCATTACCAAATAATTGTTTAAGCTGAATAAGTTTATCATTATAATAATGTTTAAATATTGGATTATAATAATGCTTTTTTCTAGTGCCACACATTAAATTGTCATACAATTGATTGTATTCGTTAATATCTCTAAAAACAATTGGAACACCAAGGTAGTTTGTTTTTGAAAATGTGAGAATCAATTCAATTACCAGATCCATTTTTTTATGAAAATGCAAAATTAGAGAAAGGAGGTTGACATTTCGAAGTTTCTCTCTTGTTGCCATATTTCGAAAGAACAAATCATCACACAAATAAGAAGCATGTTCTCGTTTTGTCAGTATAAGTGCATCAAGATGAATAAGACTGATATTAAGAGTAGTAAAGAATTGTTCACACGAGTAATTATCTAAAATTTTGAAGTTGCTACGTTCTTCGGAAGAAACAGTCATTCTTTTACAGGACTGACAAAATTCTAATATGTTATTAAAGATTGATGCATTAAAATCATCTGGACTATTCGAGATCAGCTGTTCACCATTCAGACCAATTGAGCCGACTAAATTATTATCATGTTGTGTTTCAGCATCCAACAAATCCTTTATAAAAACAATATAACTATCTGGTACAAGCAGATCGCCCTTAATCACTTCAAGTACTTTATCAATCTTTAACAAAAATACAAGTACAAGTGTTGATAAGTCTGGAACATACACCTGATTGTCCTCATCTTCATATAACGCTTCTCCGCCGTAGAAAGCTTGGTCTTGTGCATACAATAAAATAGCGAATACTCTCAGATATGTTCTGTAGTCACTCATACATAAAACATCAATCGGAAGACCCCATCCATTATTTTCAAAATAATAAAGTTTTAGTAAGCCCTCAAATGCATCCGAATTATGCTTTAGTTTTCGCTTTATACAATCGATAAGTTCTTCAGTATCATTAAAATGGAGCATGGTTAGGGAAGGAAAGTTTTGTGGAGCTTTTTTGAAAAGTTCCCAAACATATTGTTCTGCAAATGAAAATCTATCAACGATTTCAACGATTTTAAGCATTTTACCTTCA
>JAFOHE010000209.1 GCA_017421975.1 Pseudomonadota bacterium | reverse complement strand
GGAGCGGCAGCAGCATCCGCTGGCGCAGCCGGTGCGGCAGCAGCATCCGCTGGCGCAGCCGGAGCGGCAGCAGCATCCGCTGGCGCAGCCGGAGCGGCAGGAGTCGGCGCAGGCATCAATTCATCTGGAAGTTCACCTAGGATCTCAAGCAGTTCAACATCAAACACAAGCATTCCCTGAGGCGCATCCGGCCGGCCTTTGTAGGCCAAATCTTCAGGAATCCAGAAGCGACGCGATTCACCCTCAACCATCAGCTGAAGGCCTTCCGTCCAACCTTTAATGACGGCATTAAGCGGGAATTGCGCAGGTCCACCCGACATGACGCTTGAATCAAACATTTTTCCATCCGTTGTCCATCCCGTGTAATTGACAGACACGACGCTGTTGGCCTTGGGATGATTCGTACCTGTACCAGCTTTAAGCACCTTGCTCGCAAGACCGGAAGCCGTTTTTTCTGCATCGGCGGGCGGAGCCGCAACATCGGCAGGCGTTGCAGGCAGTTTCGTGACATCCGTCACGCTTACTTCAAAAATGAGCGTGCCCGTAAGTCCATCGGCACCTGTCGGGGAAATGCCAAGTTCCTGTGGTACCCAGACCTGGAAGGTTTCGCCGTGTCGGATAGAAGGAAGAACGGTCTTCCAACCGGGGAAGAAAGCGTTGACGGGGGCTCGACGGGGTTCACCCATCATAGAGCTATGGAAAAGTTTGCCCGTTTCCTGATTCCAACCAGAGAAACTCAAGGTGACGACGTCATTCTGATCGAGCAAAGCCACACTCGGATTTGACTTGATCACGCGATAGGCGACACCATTCTCAAGTTTGATAGCATCCTCTGGGATATCCTTCGGCGGCATCGTCGGCGTGACAATCTTCTTGATATCAAAATCAAAGACGAGCGTTCCCTGAGGTGCCCCGGGCACACCAGCATAAGCGAGTGTATCCGGAATCCACACGCGAATCTGCTCACCTTCTTTGGACAAAGAAAGTGCTTCCTTCATACCAGGAATAAGGCCTTCAATACCAAAAATCGTAGGTTCATCCCCGTGAAGTGCACTCGCATCAAAAGCATGTCCGTCCGTCGTCCAGCCCGTATAAGCCACCTCGATGAAATCGGATTCCTGAATAGCCCTACCGGCATCGTTTGGACGCGTTTTCACAATCGCAAGACCGGAAGCTGTCTTTGTCGCGTTATCGGGAACGGCGAGCGTGGCCGGATCAACATTGTATGCCGCAGCAGGATCATTCGCATCATGCTGATGCCCCTCATGCCCAGGCATATCAGCGGCGGCTGCAGGCGCAGCTGCATCTGCGGCGGGCGCTGCGGCATCTGCGGCGGGCGCTGCTGCGGGCGCTGCGGCATCTGCGGCATCTGCGGCGGGCGCTGCAGCGGCTGGTGCATTGTTCTGTGCGGCTGGTTCTTCTACTTTCTTGTTACAGCCAGCTGCCGTCAGCAACATGGCACACGCTAAAATCGTCAAAACTTTTTTCATGAAAAAATATCTCCTTCAAAAGAAAAGCTGAATCTTCGTAAAACAGCACGCTCAGCCTTTCAAGTATATCCTTTTGTATGCATATTTTCGTTTTGCAAAAATACGCCTTCTACTTGTATGCTAATTTGCCTTAAAGTGGAACGTTTTTTTATCATATTGCCTCACAAATACGCACCTTCTTTTCCGCCCAATTTTTAGAGACAAAAAAAGCCGCGTATGCGCAAGCATAGCGGCTTAAAGCGCGCGTATCCGCTGCAAGCGGATAGCGGCGCTGCGTCCGGCGTATCCGCCGCAAGCGGATAGCCGGCGCAACAACATGCGTTTTAGGAAATGACCATCGCACCATTCTGCCAGTCTGCTGTCAGCGTCGTTCCCTCTTCGATCGGATGCGCCAGCATATAACGCGCAAGCGGGTTCTCAAGATCACGCTGGACAGCACGCTTGAGCGGACGCGCACCATACGCAATGTCGCAACCATTTTGACAAAGCGCCTCAAAGGCTGCATCCGTCAGGCAAAGCGTGATATGACGTTCGGCCAGGCGCGCTTCGAGTGCACGAAGCTGTATCTTGAGAATCGCCCCAATCTGGTCTGCACTCAACGGCTCAAAGGTGATGATTTCATCAATGCGGTTGAGGAATTCAGGCTTGAACATCGAACGCAGACGCGCCATGACATCGGCCTGTCGTGCCTCAAGCGGGCGATCTGTCTGCTGCAAAATGTCGCTGCCAACGTTGCTCGTCATGATGATCACCGTGTTGCGAAAATCGACGGTTCTCCCCTTCGAATCGGTCAGACGGCCATCATCGAGGATCTGAAGAAGCATGTTGAAGACATCCGGATGCGCCTTTTCGATTTCATCAAAGAGAATGACGGAATAGGGTTTGCGCCGAACGGCTTCGGTAAGCTGTCCGCCCTCATCGTAACCGACATACCCCGGAGGTGCGCCGACAAGGCGGCTGACGCTGTGTTTTTCCATGTACTCGCTCATATCGAGACGCGTCATAGCCTGCTCATCGTTGAACAGAATATCGGCAAGCGTTTTGGCGAGTTCCGTCTTACCGACGCCTGTCGGCCCCATAAAGATGAAGGAGCCAATCGGCCGCTTTGGATCCTGCAGTCCCGCACGCGATCGACGCACAGCATCACTGACGCACCGGATGGCCTCGTCCTGACCGACGACGCGCTCATGCATGCGCGCTTCCAGTTCGAGAAGCTTTTCGGATTCACCGGCCATCATCTTCTTCACAGGAATGCCCGTCCATTTGGCAACAATCGCCGCAATGTCCTCCGCACGCACTTCCTCGCGCAAAAACGATTCGTGGTCATTGCCATAATCGCGGATAGCCTTCTGCGCTGCCTCGATTTTTTGTTCTAGCGCCGGAATCTTGCCATAGCGAAGTTCTGCCGCACGGTTATAATCCCCCTGACGCTGTGCCGTATCCAGTGCAACGCGGAGCGAATCAAGTTCTGAGCGGTCCGCCTTGAGATCCGCAAGCATCTCCCGCTCATGCTGCCACTGCGACTTCATGCCCGTCGCTTTTTCACGCATTTCCGCGATCTCACGCTCGGTCTGTGCGAGGCGCTCCTTCGATGCTTCATCTGTTTCCTTCAAAAGTGCCTGGCGCTGAATCTCCAATTCGATGAGGCTTCGCTCGATCTGATCGATCGGCGTCGGCAAACTCTCGGATTCCATCTTCAGCTGCGCCGCTGCTTCATCGACGAGGTCAATCGCCTTGTCCGGCAAAAATCTGTCAGCAATATAACGGCGGCTCAGATTGACAGCCGCAATAATCGCAGCATCCGTGATGTGAATGCCGTGATGAATCTCATAGCGTTCCTTGATACCACGAAGAATCGTGATCGCATCCTGAGGCGACGGCTCATCAACCATGACCGGCTGAAAACGCCGTTCAAGCGCCGCATCCTTTTCGATAATGCGGTATTCCTTGAGTGTCGTCGCACCAACGCAACGAAGCTCACCACGTGCCAGTGCCGGTTTGAGCATGTTCGATGCATCCATCGCGCCCTCACCACCGCCAGCTTTCACGAGCGTGTGAATCTCATCAATAAAGAGGATTATACTTCCGTTCGCCGACGAAATCTCCTTGAGGACGCTTTTCAGACGCTCCTCGAACTCCCCTCGGTATTTTGCACCCGCAATGAGAAGGCCCAAATCAAGGGCAAGCACCTTCTTATTTTTAAGCGACTCCGGCACATCGCCCGCAGCAATACGCTGAGCAATGCCTTCAGCAATAGCCGTCTTGCCGACGCCAGGCTCACCGATGAGCACAGGGTTGTTTTTCGTCTTTCGTGACAAGACCTGAAGCGTACGACGAATCTCCTCATTACGCCCAATCACAGGATCGAGCTTTCCTTTTGCCGCATCCTCCGTCAAATCACGCGTGTACTGTTTGAGTGCCTCGAACGTCGATTCGGGGTTTTCACTCGTCACACGCTGTGTGCCACGCACATCGACGAGGGCATGGAGCAAATCATCATATTTGACACCAGCCTCCGAAAGTGGGCCACGGGCATCACAGTTCCGGCTTGCCATCGACAAAATAAAATGTTCCGTCGAAACATAATCGTCGCGCATATCATTCGCAATGGCCTGCGCCCCTTCCAGAACGCTCCCCAATTCACGTCCGACGCTCGCTTCCGTACCCTGAACCTTCGGCCTACGCGAAAGTTCGTTGTCAATCAGCTGCATCAGCTGCTGTGTCTTCACACCCACGCGCTCAAGAAGCGACGTCACCGTCCCTTCCTGCTGACAAAGCGCTTTTAACAAATGAAGCGACGAGAGCTCACCATGATGAAGCTGATCGGCGATTTTCTGCATACTCTCTATGGCTTCTCTCGATTTAATCGTCAATTTATCTAATCTCATATCATATCTCCTTTCAGGCATATCCATGCCCGATATTTATAACAATTACAGACGGTGTTTTGTCTGACAGACATTCAACATAATCACAGTTTGCATACGGCAAGCCACAACGACGCTTTTGATCCAATTTTTGCATCCGCTTCCATCACATTGCCAAATACACATGTGTGTTTATATTTTTCGGCGTCTATGCGCTTTGCGCATACGACGCACGCTCGGCGCTATCCCTCACGGGATACGCGCCGCTATGTCTTTTTTCGGCGTCTATGCGCTTTGCGCATACGACGCGCGCTCGGCGCTATCCCTCACGGGATACGCGCCAATCCTTACCACCATCCATTTCCTTTGCGTCATATTCGCTTTCTGTTAGAATTAATAAGCATGCATCCTATGGCTTTGCATGGCAAAAAAAGGTCTGCTCCCCTCACGATGATTGGGTTTGAATCATGGCACATAAAACCATCCCGCATTTGATATTTTATTGTTTCTGCAGTTTTCTGCCAATCTTCGTCCTATGCAGCATGACAGCGTGTTCCGGCGTCTCTTTCCAGGACAATCGCCACTCAAAATACCAAAATGCCAGGCGCAATCCACGCCTTGAACCGATCGCCCACAAAAGCGCTGAAGCCGAATCACCTTCCACAGCGCCTGGCAACATGGCGCAAACAGCACCCGCCCATGATGAGAACGCTTTTTTGCCTTACTACGACCAGCTTGATGATGCCGAAAAACATGTCTACAACCTCGTCTATGACGCCTATATGGCAGGGGAAACGACCGTCGAGTTTCCATTCACGATTGACGAAACTTCGCGCCCCGTCTGGAGCGTGATGAACGATCATCCGGAAATCTTTTGGATGCGACAGGATCATCAGAGCGTCGTCACCGATTTCGGCAATGGAACCTACAAAACGACACTCAAATTGCGTTATGAGGACTTCGGCAGACCCATCGCCGATATCCAGGACGAAATAGAAGATGTCATTCATGCCTGGTTCCCCAATATTCATCATTATCAAACACCTTATGAAATCGAAAAATATATCCATGATCAAATCATCATCCATACCGATTACACCGATCATGCCAATTACAGACATTCCATTTATAGCGTGTTCATCGACAAAAAAGCCTTATGTGAAGGCTATGCACGCGCATTTCAATATATTTTGCTGCGAAGCGGCATAGATGCCGTCTATATTCCTGGCACAAACAAAGGGGAAGGCCACTCCTGGGTACAGGTCTATATCGATGGTGCCTGCTATAATGTGGATGTCACTGACGACGTCCTGAAACCCGATTCCGCTCGCGGCAACAAAAGCAAAATGCCCGCCTATTTCAAATTTAACCTGACAGATGAAGAGATCAGACAAATCGGCTATCTGCGCGATTCCGATGCCGACCCCAAAGAAGTCAAACTCCCCGTCTGCAATTCAAAACCGTTTTCCTTTGAAAACACTTTCGGTAATTATGCGCTCCAGGAAGTCTACGGGCAGTATCTCCATCTTCCCAGACACCACGTCGTCGGCACGCGTGAACAACACAATGAAATTATGCTTGAAGCCGGTAAATCTGCCAACAGTGCGCAATACCGCGTCTTCGAAATCGTCACTTCGCCATCCCTCATGCGCGAACTCTATAATCTTGATTCCAAAGCCAATGCCAAAGGCTATTATGATGCCTTATGGAAAACAAAATTTAATCAATATGAACACCATCGGAGTGCTGTCTCTTATACAGAAGTGACAAAAACTTCATCACTCGCTTATTTTGATGAATTTTATTATTAATCATACACCTACTCTGCCTCGTCCAGACGAGGCACTTCTGCAGCCAGATTGGCCATGAGTGCTTTTGTGTAGGTATTTGCTCCAATTCCAGACAAATGCACGAGATCCGTAAAATAATCGGGATTGTTATCATCAAAATCCATGTCGGCAGCATGAATGATGCGTCCTGAAACAGCGCTTAATTCGGAATCCATGCCGGCACGCAGTTCAATAAAATCGGAATTGTTCGAAAGGCGGCTGTATTTCGGTATTTCGAGAAAATACAATCTCATCCCATGTTCATCCGCCATTTCGGCGATGCGCCTAAAGGCAGCAAGCTGTGCCTCTTGAAGGCCATCCCTTTTTCCAAACAGTGGACGTGCATCGAGCCGCGCTTTCGTAGTGCCATGATTTTTCTTCATGCCAATCAAACCACCATGACGATTGCGCGAACGGTTCACCGTTATGTATGCCGGCCACCACAGAACAAGCGCATTGTTGGCACTTACAAAAAGTTCATATAAAGACGAAGATTTGCCCCCGGATGATTTCAGCCGCTCCCAAAGCTCAATTTTGAATTTCGTATCCGTGTCAAGCAAGAGCCGCGTATCACTTAATGAAACGCGCGATGCCGCCGTAAACGGATAATAATCCACATACAAATTGCGGATTTGCCCCCTTGTTCCAATAAATACGCCAGTTCCATCTGTATCAATGCAGGCTCGTTTCCATTGTACGACAAAATATATGAATATCCACCAAGTTTTTCCAATTCCTCTATATCAAGCCCCTTGTATATCAAGCCCCTTGCGGAACGTCGATGAGCCATTAAACAAATGATCAATTACCTTTGTCTCAATGACTTCGGACATTCCCGTGCCTGAGGACGGCAGACAGCGTGCATATTCATTTTTTATAGCCACAAACGCAGCACATAAAAAAATTGTCATTACCAGAAAAATCACTCGAAACAAGCAATACCGTTTTACGCAAACGCAGTGGAACAAGATAAAATGCGCCCACCGTACCTGCTGCTAACAGGAGAAACAGCAGAATATTTGATACCATCATCTCGCTCCCGCGTGACATGGTTCAAAATATGCATAACGTTCATCCAAGCTATTTTCATCTACGACACTTCCACTCTCACGCATACCTATTCATGTATATCTCACTGCCGTTTGTCATCCGGTAGCGAAACCGGCTTCGTATAAAATCATAAATAGCGTGGTTTTACCTATGGGGTAAACGTATAGCCTTTACCCACACCAAGTTTCCCTGTCATCAACGATCATTGGCCCGTCAAAGGCACATTTCAAAAATATTGAAATAGAAGGAGCCACGCAACAGCATACGAGATCAATGAAGACCTAATGTATAAAACCTCATGGGCTGACGTGGCGTGTGCCGGGGAGAGCCCCTCCCCGACATAATACGTTTCAACTAGGCCTGTTGTTCTGCTTTTTTGAGCAGCGGGAATCCCATTTCTTCGCGCTGCTTGAGATAGCACTCCGCAGCCATGCGTGAAAGCGTTCGGACGCGGTTGATATAGGACTGACGATCCGTCACTGAAATCGCGCCACGTGCCTGAAGGATATTAAATGCATGGGAACATTTCAAAACATGATCATACCCCGGGAAGGCAAGCCCCATATCCAAAAGACGCTTTGCTTCAGCTTCATACATTTCAAACAACTTGTACTGAAGTTCGACGCTCGCTTCATCAAGATAATATTTGGACTGTTCAATCTCCGCCTGAAGATGAACGTCTTCATATTTAATATCATTTACCCACTGAAGATCATGGATGCGGTTGACGTTCTGCATATACATACAGATGCGTTCAAGCCCATACGTAATTTCAGCCGTGACCGGATGACATGGCAATCCGCCGACCTGCTGGAAATAAGTAAACTGCGTCACTTCCATGCCATCAGCCCAGACTTCCCATCCGCAGCCCCAGGCACCTTGAGACGGCGCTTCCCAGTTATCTTCGACAAGGCGAATATCGTGGGCAAGCGGATCAATGCCGATCGCTCTCAATGACCCAAAATAAAGATCCAAAACATCTTTCGGGCTCGGCTTTAGAATCACCTGAAACTGGTAGTATGCCCCCCAACGATTCGGATTCTCACCATAGCGTGCATCGACAGGACGACGACATGGCTCAATAAACGCAACCGAATACGGTTCCGGCCCCAATGCCCTGAAAAATGTCGCCGGATTGAACGTACCTGCGCCCTTCTCAATATCGTATGGCTGCTGAATAATACACCCCTGTGACGCCCAGTATTTCTGAAGCGTCAAAACCAGATCCTGAAAATTCATAGATAAAAACTCCTTGCGATTGCGGCTCTTTTAAGCCCGTTTCTGACCCCTTGCGGTCAAATGCGACGCTTTTTATCACCTTTTTTGCGGAATATCGAT
>JAFOHE010000208.1 GCA_017421975.1 Pseudomonadota bacterium | reverse complement strand
GAAGAATTTATCGATGAATTGAAGAATCATGTTGCAGATATTAGCAATGATGAAACTTTGAATGAACTTCGTGATCAGGCAGATAAAAAGATTAAAGAACTTCCAAATGCACGCCTTGAAATATATAACAAAATGCAGGAAGTATTTAATAAACAGATCGAAGGCTATCGTACAAGCGTAGAGCAGTTCTGTCAGGAAAAATCGCGCACGATTGCGCTCAATGTTTTTGATAAGACGACAGAAAATATTACGGGCAGTGGCGCCAAACATTGTCTTGAAACGTATATGCGCGATGGTGATAGAAAGTTTGATTCGCCGAACGCTGCGCGTTATTTTCTCTATCAGCTTAAAAAAGCGATGAAAAGCGAATATGAAGAACTCAATGGCAAACAAAAAGAAGCCGTAGACAAGCTTTCGCAGATGCGTGATGGTGATAAGACAAAAGGTGGTGAAGGCAATATTTTTGATTTCCCTGAAACCGAAGCTGTCGAGACGATCAAAGACTTGCCTAGCCGCATCAATGCTCTTTCCAAAGTGGGTAAGTTAAAAGTCAGATTCAGCCATTATCTGCCTCAAATGTCATTAAAACTTTTGGACGATTTTGATGAATACATGGATATGATCAAACAATATCGCGAGAACAGCATTATTGCAGAAGTGCTTCGCGCGGGTTTGGATTATGTAGAAAAAATGATTGGTGCTTTTGAAGATTTCTTCGATTCGTTTGATTATCGTCTGAAGCAGATCGAATGGGAACGTAAAGAAATTATTAAAAAGTATGAGTTGGCTCGTGGCAGTACGATTCATTATGTGTGTGCATCTGAGGCATGTCTTGAGGCCATGGTCAAAGATTTTATGGCCACAGGTGGCAGTACGATCGGTGTCGATCCGAATATGTCTGAGAGCATCTACAAACGCGTGCGCACATTCGCTTTCCAGAAAGAAGCCTCAAGTGGTTTTGTGGATGCGAGAAAACGTGAAAAAGAGATCACGGAAGCTTTTGAAGCCATTTTCTATAAAGGTATTGTTGAATATTATAAAAATGAGCTCATGAGCAAATACGGTTCACAGATTGACATTAATATTCTTGATGCGATTGAGCGCGAAGAAGCGCTGGGTATTAAGACAGAAGGTCAGGGGGATACGGCGATTGAACGTGCGTTTAATACAGCTCGACAGCTTGCTGAACCGTTTATTGAAAGCGTCATGGGGGCTGCCAATGAACCGATTAGCCTTTGTGCCTATCACCCTTATCTCATGCCAAAGGATGAGTCAGAGCGAGCCCATACCATCAGGACAGCACTCGTTGATGGTGTACAGTCTGAGCGCATTAGCATTTATCAGATAGACTTTTATAAAGCCGTCTATTGTCTGCAGGCGAACCAGCTTTCGAAATTCCGCCCTGATCTTCCTGGTCAGATTGCAGGCGAATATTTCAAATCGTACTATGGTCGCGTTAATCGTCTGTCGCCACGCAGTGTCGATTCTAAAGAAGTTACGCCCCATATCGACCGTCGTTGGCATATTGTCACGAATATGCCCGATCTTGATGAGACTTATCAGGAAGAACAGATTCGTCGTATATATAAAGCCTTTTTTGACGGCTTTGTTTACGGTTTGTTTGATTATAAGGCCGTTGGCAAGAATCGTCATGAATATCGGATATGTCTGCCAGATATGGAGCCCGAGGAACTCGTTGTTTCGAACGGCACGCCTTGCGATTTGCTTTATGAAGTGCTTGATGCCCTGACTTGGACGCCAAGTTTTGTAACAAAGATTCTCGAAGTAGCAGAAGATAAGGTTGAAAAAGAACTCGTATCGACGTCGCGTCTAAAATTTGCATCGAGTTATCTACATGCACGTATTCATGGCGATATCGAACACATGGGTTCTGTCGAACCACTCCGCATTACAGAATATGAACGTGTTGATGGTCGTGAAGTCGTTTTGTTTGACGTGCCTGATGTGACTTTGTTTGACCTTGTGTCACTCTTGAAGATTTCGATGCCAGCGGCTGATTTCGATTATAAGATCGGTAAGCAGATCGTCGAAGCTGCCATGGAAGAAATTTACGCGTATGTTGCCCGTCTGACGACAAAAGATGAAATTGATGATGTATTTGCAGGCTTTATGCTTGATCAATTTAAGCATTTTGCAAAACATTCAGATGTCTATGACGATGGCTTTGCCAACTATATTGGCACGATTGTCAAAGTCGTGATGACGAAGCTTGAAGAGATAGATCAGAGCCATATCAGCGTCAGCTTGAGAGAAGAAGCCAAGCTGCATCAGTGGCTGTAACGGATTGCATTTGGAAGGCGTGATTTGCGTATTGCATCACGCCTTCTATGGCAGTTAAAAGCAGCAGCAGGTAATTTTTGAAGCCAACGATTGAGCCATGACGTTATGTTTGTTTAGCAGGTCAAATTGTGTTTAGCGTCATTTTTATAGATCGATACGTCAAGGCATTTTTGGATGAATATCGCTTTGTTTTTCAGCCTTTCCTTAATAAAGGTAAGTTTTGTTTTTGTGAGTGGGATCGAAGCAAAGAATGTTTGGTTGATGGTATAAGTACCTCTATCTTTGATTGTATTCGTGGTCATCAGACCTGGCAGGCGATTATCTTATCTGTGGAATCTGTGTTTAACTATCCCTCAGGAGAGATCCCGGATGCGACGCATCCATTTGACTTTTCTGCAACAGAAGATGACGTACATCCGCATGAGAGCGCGAATGCGTTTATTCGTCTTGGGCATGTATTGTGTGGATATCCTGCCTTGGAGCCAGAGTATCGAACAGTATATCAATATTTTGATGAAATAACACATTCTGATAAGTTTATTCCAGAGGATG
The DNA here is from genome assembly GCA_017421975.1 of Pseudomonadota bacterium. Classification (GTDB taxonomy): domain Bacteria; phylum Myxococcota_A; class Bradymonadia; order UBA4248; family UBA4248; genus RGIG464. The sequence continues at coordinate 1,695 of JAFOHE010000208.1, read as the reverse complement.
AATTTACTGAAGAACGAAGAAATGCTCTTTTGGATGAAAATCCCAATCTCATCATTCAAAAAAATACACAAATGATGGAGATTTCTGCCGAAGACAGAGAGGCATACGACAAACTATGTCATCGTTATGAATTTCCCGGAGATCGTCCCCAACGCATTGTATATATTGGTACGCGGTCTCGGAGTGATTCGCGATCTTATAGTATGACGAGTTTGGAGTTCCGGACAAAAGCGCAACGCGCACGTGAATGGCGAAGGAATCGATATCCGTCAAACAGTTGCTTTTTGGTGTATGATTTTTCAAAACGTGAGAGTAGTGCCTATCTTTATGATTGCATTGAATTCTGCCTATCTATTATTACATTTTGTATAAATGAAATTCAGACGGATGATCTGAAACCGCATCAATTATATCATATATGGCTTGAAATTGAGAAAGCGAGGATTGCATCAACCTTGTTTGAACAAATGCAACGTCTAGGAAGAGGGGAGCTTTATCTGAAGCAACAATTGCGAGAGCTGTCGGAAGTGACGGGGGCATCTGATTTGAATTTTATTCCCGAATTGCGCATGGATGTAGCGTCTTATGATAGCAGGGAAATGATGGATTGTATCAATCCCAATGTTGTGCCTGAAGACAGTATGCGTGCCCTCACAGAGTCGCAGCGGCAAATTGATCTTGCTGCTATTCGCTTGAGACAACGTATTGAGGGGTATCGACATCATCAGGAGGTTATTGATCTTGATGCGTACCAATATGCTTATCTTGAACAAAAGATTCAGACATACGAGATGTGTGTTTTGGGAATGCATCCCAAAGAAACGTGTAATGACACGTTTCTTCTAGGTGCTAAAAATACACTATGGAATGATAAAAATACGCTGCATTCTCCAGAGCGAGGTAATCTGGATAAAACCATTGGCGCATTCGTGCATCAAGAAAATCGCGAAGAAGCGGATCGAACATTAACAAAGTGGAATCAGGATTTAGGATATACGCAGGGATCGATTATTATCGTTGGTTTGATTGCAGTCAGTGTGGTTCTTATGGGGTTCGCATCTTATCTGTATTATGCCTGTCAGATGGGTGAGGAGGTTATGTTATGGTCGATAGGTTTGGCAGTCATTGTTGTTATTGTGACTTGTCTGGGTGGCATTCGTGGGGTAGGTCGTCATAGTGACAACAAGAATGGGGAGAATCGTGGTGTCATTCATAAATCTCGAGAAATTTCGTCAACGCGTACTCAGACATTATGTTGTGATTTTTCTGAATACTTTACTGCTATTCATATCCTGATGTATTGCCGGAATCTGGAAGAGAATGTGCGCATGATCGAGGATACCAATGATGCCAAACGCGACAAGATTCATGCTCAGCTAAGTTATATTCACCAGTTGAAAAAAGTGTTGGCTAAGTGGTATCACGCTTATAGCCATTTGTGCGATGACGTTGAAGTCAAAGATATACAGGCGTTTGATTATAATATTACTCCAGAAATACATAATCCATTTTATTATCTAAAGCCAAACGTTGTTGAAGATAACATGATACTTGTGCGAGAAGGTCAATATGGTGATGCACCGTATGATTTTGTAACTCGTTTGGAAATAGAATTAGAAGAACGTATGTTGTAGATGGAGCGGACTATGGAACAAGAAATACCATTGTACAAAGTCGTTTTGTGGTCGATGCCGT
>JAFOHE010000207.1 GCA_017421975.1 Pseudomonadota bacterium | reverse complement strand
TTCGTCTGCTATTTTGAATATATGTATTTTACATTACTTAGATTATTCGGTCGTCTTACCATTAACGTCAATTACCTACATTTGGACGATACTAATCGCCTGTATTTGGTTAAAAGAGAAAATATCTCTTTATAAAGTACTTGGCATTACATGTATCGTATGTGGTGCAATTTTGATTGCACTTCCATCCTAAGCTTATAATATCGTTGAAAACTACCTTAATGAACGCCGCTATGACGAAAAAATGCACCGCGTTCATGTAAAATTCATTTGATGATGCATTTCTTTGTGAACGAGCAATCGGGTGGAAAGCAACTATTACCCATACTAGATACAACGCATTGTCAAAAGCCAAGGGCGGTACGTTAGCGAATACATCTGGTGACACCTTAACTGGAGCCATGCTGTTGCTGACTACCTCCTTATGGCGTTGGTTTTCCATTAAATCATGTAGAGGAACTCGATATCTTTGCGGCTGAGGATGTTTTTAAGCATCTTCAACTGGATTTACCGTGGCATGGGCATCAAACCGATCCTCATGGTCGACGAATACGACGCGTCCCTGCAGTAGGTGCACGAATACGGCAACTACGAACAGGTGTTGCCCATCATACACTCGATGCCTGGCGTGGCACTCAAAACAAACGGCCATTTTAACAAAGGCATGCTCGTTGTTTGGTAATATCATTTTTTGCCAAACGCAGCATTGTGCAAACGATGAGATGAGTGGAATAAAAATGCTGTGCGCTCGCCTTGCGCACCTAAAAAACGCCGCGTATTGGCTTTGCCAATAGCGGCGTTCGCGCAGGCGTATGGCGAAGCCATAGCCGAAGCCGTGCCACGTATCGGCTTAAGCCGATAGTGGCACAAATATCAATCAAATCATCATAAGGTATGCATGTGAGGAAAAAATATTATACTCACATATAGGCCTAAAACAACGCCTTAATGCCATAAGGCGCGTGTTACAGGAAAAAAGCATAACTCAGTATCATTTCACATTTTTAGGCATTTATTCATGAACAACGAGCATGATATCGCGGCCAAGCGTTGAAATGAGCGAAACGAGTGAAAGTTCGGACTGAATCCCTGCGGTAATGTAAGCGATGGAAGCAGCAGCAACATTATTTCGTGCATCACTGACGTCGATAAATGTCGAAGCCCCATTTTGGTAAGCGGCCTCCGTCAATTGAAGCGCCTCGCGTGCAAGTTCGACCTGGCGCTTAGCGTTATCGACGCTGAAGAGGGCGGAATAATACTCACGTTTTGCCTTACGAACGGCAGTACGCGTTGAATTCTGCGTCGATTCAATCGAGAGATTTGTCGCTCGTATGGCGGCTTTGCGCTCGTCGAGGACGCCGAATTTTGAATAATCGAAGAGGGGAATATTGACAGAGACGCCGAGTGTCCAGGCAAAACTGCCATTCCAGGAGCGATCGACGGCATCGGAACCGGGCATAGTCATATCGACAGCCGAATAGGTATAGTCCATTTTCCAGAAGCCGGAGACCGTCGGGAAGAAATCGGCGATGGCTGCATTCAAATTGAGTTCGTTAATTTTTTGTGTGGCGCGATTGATTTTGAGCGTTCGATTTTGTTCAATCGCTTCATTCTCAAGTTCTTCATCGTTTGTCGAGATGCCAGTGGCTTTGATATGCGTCGGCTGTGGGACTGGCAATCCAGAAATGTTGAGAAGGTTTGCGAGTGCATCACGCGAGGTTTCGTAAGACCAGATTGCGTCAATCAATGCCTGACGTTGTTTTTCGACGGCGAACTGAGCCTGAATGACCGAGAGCTTGACATCTGCGCCGCGATCGTATCGTCCTTGTGCGAGTGAAAGCTGATCGAGAGCCGATTTGAGCTGAACCCGCTGCACCTTGACGACTTCCCCACACAGAAGGGAAGCCATATACGCCTGTGTCACGCCAGCCAGAAGCTGCTGACGCCCGTCTTCAATACCCATGGCCGTAACATCGACGGCGGCATCCGCCATTCGAAGCTGGAACCAACCGGCGACGTTGATGATCGCGAGCCCGACAGTACCACTGACCGTGATGACGTCCTGAACATTGGCAGATGGCAGACCAGCAGCAATACTGTCCATAGCGCTTAAGGCTTCTGCACCAAGAATCTGTTCCATGGCCGAACCAAGCGTAGAAAGCGTCGATTTGGTGGAAGCCATTCCATCTGTCGGATAACCAAGATGTGCCCAGCTCACCGTTGCCGAGACATTGGGAAGCAGAAGTGCCCAGGCTTCCTGCAACTGTGCACGCGCCTTGTCGAGGCTTGTCTGAGCGGATTGAAGATCAATGTTCTGCTCATCCGCGAGGAGGAGCGCCTCACGCAACGTAAGCGCGGGTCCGGGCTTGATTTCGCTCAGCTCGCTGATTTGATCGACCTGGGCTTCGAGAAACTTTTCGCCCGGCAGTCCTTGCTGTGCCGGAATACCTTCCGGTCCGGGCATCGGCGCTTCGTGCGTCGCATTGAGCGTCGCCCTCGCCGCTTCCTGTTTTTCGTTCGTCCGAGCGCCGACACTCGGATCAATCACGGACGGATCATAAAACGGAACGCCAGTATCAGCATTAATATCTTTATATGTCAACGTTTCCGTAGACGTCGCGCGCGCTGCGTCCGCATTTTCCGCCTGATCCTGTGCAAAAGCACTTGCACTCCCAAACATCAATGCGGCTGCGAAAGCAAGTTTTAATAAGTGCGTGTATCTGTATTTCATATTTGAACTCCATTGGGATTCAAAGACCAAAAAAAAATCCCACACTGTAACACCAGGGAAAACGTGTTTATTCCAGTGTGGGATATTGTAGCACAGATAGCTCTATTTATTCAACGCTGACCGCAGGCTGTTGCACAGGAACCGGTCTGCCGTCGTCTTCTTCCTCATATTCCTTGAGCTCATAATTCTTAGGGGCAAAGAAGGAATACATGACAGGAACGAAGAAGAGCGTAAAGAATGTCGAAAGCGTCAGACCGCCGATGACGGACGTTCCGAGGCCGGACCACGTTTCCGAACCTTCACCGATCTCAGCCGCAAGCGGAATCATGGAGAGAATCGTCGTAAGAGCCGTCATCATGACGGGGCGCATACGCGTACGTCCAGCACTGACAATCGCTGTCGTTTTATCCATGCCACGTTCTCGGTTCTGGTTAGCCGCATCGACGAGAACGATACCGTTGTTGACGACGATACCGACGAGCATGATCAGACCAATCAAACCAGACATATCGAGCGTACGACCGGTGATCAGGAAAATACCGACAACACCGATGAGCGCAAGCGGCACCGTAAACAAAACGATGAACGGTTCACGATAGCTCTCAAACTGAGCTGCCATAACGCCAAAGACGAGGAAAATCGAAATGAAGAGCGCAATACCGAGGTATTTGAACGAATCCATGAAATTCTCTGCCATACCGGAGATTTCATAATACCATTCGACGCCGTTTTTCTCATCCAACTTCATCTGTTCATCCAAATAGGCACTGATTTCTTCGGTCGTTTTTTTGAGGTCTTTTTTGACAGTCTTATTGTTGGCATCTTTATAGGTATTTGAGAGCGTCAAGCTGACTTTCTGATAACGCTGCTGGTTCTTGCGTTCGATCGTCGTCGGAGCCAGGTTTTCATAGACGTGAGCCACCGTGCCCAAAGGAACGACGCCACCGTTTTGTGTCTGGATCGGCATATTTTCGACTTCATGGATATCCTTTCGGAAGGCTTTGTCATAGCGCACAACGATATCATATTCATCACCTGCATCCAGATACTGTGAAGCCTCAATGCCTCGGAAGAAGATGGTGACGAGCGTCGAAACGGTACTTGTCGTCAAGCCGAGTTCGGACATTTTTTCGCGGTCATAATCGACCTGGATCTGCGGCTTCTGTTCATCGACGGAAAGTTTGACTTCGGAGATGTCAGGGCGCGTCATGGCATAACGTTTAATGCGGTTTGTGATGGTACGCGTGACCTGAATATCGTCGTAATAAACTTCAATATCAATATCACCGCCGTTACCGCCACCAGGGCCGCCACGTCCCGAAACCTGATAAGTGAGACCGGGCACGCCTTTCAGAGCGGCACGAAGCTCATCAATGATTTCATTCTGCGAACGATCGCGGAATTTCGGTTTGACGAGCGGAATTCGAATCGTCGCCGCGTTCACGCCTTCAGACATGATTGCCGAAAACCCGGAACTCGAACTACCGGCATCAACCGTGATCATTTTGCGTTCACTCGCAGGCACGACCTGTTCGATGATCTTCTTGACATCCTGTGAAATCGCATACGTCGTCGGAGCATCGGTACCCATTTCAGTTGTCAGTTTGATGGTAATGTTCGAGTCATCGTTTGAAGGCATAAACTCCATCGGCACAAACTTGAAGCCAACGCACGCCAATGCAAACAACGCGACGACGAAAAGCAGCACGAGCCATCTGAGCTTAATACAGCGACGAAGGAATCGCTCGTATCCGGCACGCATGCGGTTCATAAATTTTTTCTGATCCGCGTCACTCAGCGTAGACAAATCCTCGACTTCATTACCCGAATTGCTCGCCACAACCTTGTCGAATTTTGGACTTTTCAACATGTAGTATGAGAGCATCGGCACAAACGTCACGGCGACAATCAGTGAGATCGTCAGAGCACCGCAGATCGTGAGCGACATATCTCGGAACATCATACCGGCAATGCCAGGTACAAAAAGAATCGGCAAAAAGACGGCAATTGTCGTCAGCGTCGAAGCCGTAATGGCAAGCATGATCTCCTTCGCGCCACGTGTACACGCCTGAAATGCCGTATCCCCTTCCTCTCGGTGACGGAAAATATTCTCAATCGTAACGATCGAGTTATCGACGAGCATACCGACGGCCAGTGAAAGTCCCGCAAGCGAAATGACGTTGAGTGTCATGCCCATGGATGACATGAACGCAAACGTACCTACGAGCGAAACAGGAATAGCCGTCGCCACGACGAGCGATGTCGAGATACTCCTGAAGAAGGCGAGCAAGACGAAGAACACGATTACAACCGCCATAATGCACGTCTCTTCAAGATTCGAAATCGAACTCTTGATAAATTCAGACTGATCGTTGACGATGTTATAATCAAGGCCTGGCTCAGTTTTCATGATTTCCGGCAGTTCTCTGAGCAAATTTTCTGCTGCCTCAACGGTATTTGCGCCCGACTGTTTGCTCGCAATCATAAAGACGGCCGCTTTACCGTTAACATCCGTATAACGCTGCGTCTCTTCAATCGTATCCTCGATATCCGCAACATCACGCAGACGGATCGGAATCAGGTTGCCCTTCTCATCAGCGCCCATGCCGACAAGGCTCTCGCCAATTTCCTTGACGGTCTTAAATTTACCTGCTGTTTGAATATTGAGGTCTCGCCCCGTGGCCTCGATGTTGCCACCAACAGACTGCGCATTTTCAGCCGCAATCACACCATAAATCGCCGTCGCCGAAATATTGTAGGCTTCGAGCTTCTGCGGATTGAGGCGAACGTGGATCTGACGAAGCTCGCCGCCACCGATTTCGACAGACGAGATGCCTTCGATACGCTCAAGTTTCGGCTGAATCCGCTTCTCAGCAATCCAACGGATTTCTGACGCCGGCATATCGCCAGTCAGATTAAATATCACAATCGGTGACATGGACGGATCCATGGCAATGATGATCGGCTGTGAAGCCTCGTCCGGGAGAGTCTCCCTGACGAGGTCAATCTTACTACGCGTATCGATCTCCGCCTGATCCATGTCATAGCCCCAGTCGAACTCAAGCATGGCCATACTGACATGCTGTTTCGAATTGGACATGACGTTCTTCACACCCGTGACCGAAACGGCCGTTTCTTCGATCGGCCTCGATAACAACGTCTCAATATCTGCCGGGCTCGCTCCAGTATATGTCGTCATGACAATAATATACGGGATATCCATATCTGGATACAAATCGAGCTGCAGCCTCAAGAACGAGAAAACACCGAAGGCAACGACGAGGAGATAAATCATCGTCATTGTCACTCGGTTTCGTACCGCATACCCTGGTAAACTCATTCCACCCTCTGCTTGGTTAAATCATGAACATCATGCACCTGAAAAGACAGGTGCATCGCATAACATGACAAACGAATACACAACTTTATTTCAAAGGGAACATACAATTATTCCCGATCCTCAAAATGAAAAAAGCGCGCAAAACAGGACGAATTGCGCGCTTATTAGAACAAACTCTGCGCCGCAATGGGCGTAGCATTAGGATCCTTCGACCTGCGTCTTCTTGCCTTCCGGAGCCGTTTCGTTCTGCGGTGCAGCAGTGTCATCCGCAGGCATAGGTTTGGCAGGAGCGATGGCAACAGCCTGATCCTCTTTCTTTGTCACGTCATTCACTACATCCCCGTCACGAAGCGAATGATGCCCACGGATAATCAACTTATCCCCAGGATAAAGATTGCGCTTCTCACCGCCCTTGTCGTTTTTAAGGATTTCAGCCAAATCGCCGCTGTATTCACCGACTTCCACGACACGTGCTTCAACGGTATTGTCACTCTTCAGGACAAAGACGCGACGAAGCGACTGTCCTGTCAGCTGCTGAGCCAAGAGTTCAGGTTCCAGAATAAGCGCAATCGGTGGAACCATGATCGCGTCGTCCGTCGTTTCAAGATTGAGCTGAACACGTGAATACATACCGGGTTTATACTTGTACTGCCCCGTCTTTTCGAGCTTCACATTCTTAAATTCCGCTTCGACCGTGTTCGTGCGTGTCGCGGCATTGACATAAGGCATAATGCGCGTAATCTTCGCAATCACGACCTCATTTTCACCGGGGAAAGCATCAAAACGAATGCTAACATCCTGGCCAAGTCGAAGGAAAGGCGTATCCTCCTCATTGACGTTCATCGTGACTTTGAGCGTCTCAAGGTCGTTCAAAATACAAAGCGGCATCGCCGATGAAGCAATATCACCAACTTCAGAATTTTTGTTGCTGATCACGCCATCAATCGGTGCCAGAACGCGGGAATAATCCAGACCGAGTTTCGTCTGTTCCAGCGTCGCCAACAACTGCTGTTTCGTCGCCAGAAGTGTCGTAACACCGTCCTGCGCCTGATCGAGATTCTGTCGGCTCACGATGTTCGATTCGTACATGCTCTGAACACGCTTGAGTTCGCGTTCTGCAGCCTTGAGTTGTGCATCCACACTCTTGATCTGCGCATTCATCGCTTCAAGCCCCTTCTTCGACACTTCGTTTCGGATTTCCGCAATCACCTGTCCCTTCGTGACAAAATCGCCGTTTTCCCACGGATACTTCAGAATTCGTTCACTCGCCAGCGGAATGACCTTGACGGATTTCGCCGCTGAAATATTGCCGACATAGGCACGCGTCCGCGTAAAACTCGACGTTTTAACCGTGATTGTCTCAACATTGACTGCTTCCTGCGTCTCACTCATCGCTCCGGACGATTCTTCTTCTTTCTGACATCCCGTCAGGCCAACCGACACAACGGCACTCATCACAACCGTCGCAAGCAAAACACTTATTTTCCGCATTATGAATATCTCCTTATTATCCCCCTCCGGGAGTATATTATGACCTATCTTTCGATCCAAATCAACCACTAACACCTACATCTACCACATGTAAGTTCAGTCCGTCAAATCGACTTTACAACTTTCTATGAGCCGATTTTATTCCGTTCGGTCATGAAAATAGATACGGGCAGAACTGCACATACAACGTCACGCCCTATGACGGCTCTCATCCATGATTCTATATGCAGTCCATGTGCAGGCCAAACGACCATAGTACCAACGATGGCCGAAGCTCTCTTTTATGCCTGATTAAAATGATTGCAAACAAAAAACGGAAATAATTCTTCATTTTTCCCCCGTCACGCGGTTTTTACCGCAATACACATAATGTTCACTTTTTTTGAATATTCTTTAAAATTTATATGAACAAATATTTTTTGGCGTTACAAATCCGATCATCATGGCATTATTATAAGTGGGGGGTAAATTTTATACCTGCATGTAGGTTTATTCACGCGCCTCCATCTAGGTTTATGCCTAAAAATGTGCACGCGCTACGCTATTTTTCATTTGTTCATATAAAAATACTTTATTTATATGAACATACGCTTTTTAGCGTTACAAATGACTTTACCTCGGCATTATTATAAGTGGGGGTAAAATTTCACACCTACATGTAGGTGTTTTGATATTTGCTTTCCATCACTGGCAATGCAGGCGCTTTTGTTCAACGAACAACCCTTTCTAGTTTTGCACACGCGTTACCACTCACTCTGCATTATATGTCTAGAGGGGGGGCCCCCCTGAGGCGCTTTTGCCGCATTCGCGTCAATACGCGCCTCCCCCCGAGCGGGGGAATCCCCCGCAACGCCCCCTGGCACGCGTCTACGTCTATTCCGGTCACAATCACATGCATCGAACAACTTAATGTGCAAAGGCATCACAGAGAATTTTTAGCTTAAGTGGCTTCTAGAAAAACGACGGCACTTTTTGCCAATAGGCTCGCTGCCCCAGGAAGTGCTTCTTCATCCACGTGAAACCGCTCATTATGCCACGAAAAACATTCGTCCTCACGCTTCCGATTTCCAACCCAATAGAAAAAACCAGGCACATGCTGCATGTAGTCTGCAAAATCCTCCGTCGCAAGTCCAGGTTCTGCATCGATGACGCCGTCCTCACCAAACGTTTCGCGTACTGCCTGACGTGCAAACACAGCCATTTCAGACGAATTGATCACTGCTGGCACAGATTCATCCACCGAAAAATCTGCCTGACATTCAAAGGCATCCGCCGTTGCCGAAATGACTTTTTTCAATCTCGAAAGTGCCCGTTCACCAACGCTTGGATCATGATACCGCATGCTGCCGGTCATCTCGACCTTATCAACAATAAGGTTCATCGGCGTTCCGCCGTGGATAGAACAAATCGAAAGCACGAGTGACGCCATGGGATCCACATTCCTTGCCGGAATCGTCAGAACGGCCTGAACGATGGCTGAAGCGCACACGATAGGATCCACGCATTTATGTGGCATAGAACCATGTCCACCGACACCATGCACCGTCACGCTAAAATTGATCTTTGCTGCCATAAGCGGCCCCTCATGAACGACAACCTTGCCAGTTTCGACCTCTGGACGATTATGAAGTCCAAAGATAGCCGAAATATCAAACCGTTCAAACAGTCCATGCTCAATCACATACCTTGCACCGTTTGTCGTTTCTTCGGCGGGCTGAAAAATGAACACCACTTCTCCCCTAATTTTTGAGCGTTCCTCGGCAAGCATCATGGCTGCTCCAAGAAGTGCTGCCGTGTGGAAATCATGACCACACAAATGACCTTTTCCTTCGCGTCTGCTCATACAGGACGATTCCCAACGCTCAACAACATCAAGCGCATCGATGTCAGCACGAAGTGCCACGCACCTTCCAGGATACGCTCCCCTCAAACGCGCGACGATCCCCGTTTTCAACCCCATCTCAACAATTTCTATACCTTCAATTTCGGATAATCGCTCCCGGATAAACGCTGTCGTCTCAAATTCCTCCCATGACGTCTCCGGAAATGTGTGGATCTGCTTTCGAATGGCTTGAATGCACTCTGTCTGTCGTTTCGTCAATTCCATGTGTATTTTTCCTTTCCGTTATCCATTGGGTTAGCAGCCTTACCTGTTGGCACACAACTAAATCAAGCTGTCACCGTTTTCTATGCCATGTAGCCATGACATGGCTTCACAACCACCACAATACCGCGAATTGCCATTTTCTTTTCACGCTAAATACCGCGCGGTTGATAATGCATAAATAGTACATTTCTTCAGGCGGTGCTTGAAACATTTTGATCGTAACGTTATTCTACTATAGAGATATGAGGCTAGTCATGTGCTATGCTCACTATGCTCATGGATGACCGTTTTTGTCGCGATACAGATTCTCGTTACTTGCACATGACAATGCCTTTATTTAGCCAAATTAGGAGCTTCTATGAAAACGTTCGGCTTTTCCTCACGCACGTGGATGCTTATTGCCGTTGCCATGCTGACGTCTTCCGTCTGGAGTGGTTGTGACGATTCATCCTCCGCCTCAATAAATGAAGATGACACCCCTTCCGGCAAAACATGCGGCCAATGTGCCGACCATCAGGTCTGTGCACAAAACGGCGTCTGCTATGATGATGCTGCCTGTGCAGCCTGCTCTGCTACGCAGGTCTGCGTGTCCGGCACTTGTTATGACGCAAACAGTCCCTGTGGCGCATGCGATCCAAAACAAATCTGTGTCTCCGACACATGCTTTGATGCCAACGATCCATGCGCAAATTGTACTGACACACAAGTATGTGTATCAGGAAACTGTTATGATGCCAATGACCCATGCACCAAGTGTACCGACACACAAGTGTGTGTATCTGGAAACTGTTATGATGCAAACAGTCCCTGCGGCACATGCTTGCCCAATCAGTTCTGTGTTAACGACTTATGTTCGGATACGCCAGAAGGCAATGGCAATGAAGGCACCGGTGATCATGAAAATAACCAAGATCCCAATGCTTGTACGCCCGAATGTTCTTCTGGTTCCAGATGCATCAAAGGCGAATGTGAACCTTGTCCGTCAGTCTGCGGTGGCACATGCTGCAACGATGACCAAGTCTGCGACAAAGTAACAAGGACGTGTGCCGACCTTTGCGCAGATGGCAACGCACCATGTGATGGGGAATGTTGCCGTGATGACCAGTTCTGTGAACCTGTCCTGGGATGTATGCTGCCTTGCGCTGACACCGAAATCAGCTGTCCAAACTATGATATGAATGTTTTGAACTGCTGTGGCGCCGGACTTGTCTGCGAAAATAATTTCTGCATCAAAGACTGCGGTTCAAATGCCCGCTGTGGCAGCTTCTGCTGCCAGGATGGCGAAGTCTGCGAAGACGGTACATGCAAAGTTGCGTGTGAACATGGCGAACGATGCGGTGTTTCCGAAGAATATTGCTGTGACAGCGATACCGAACTCTGCCTCTTCAATGCGTGCCATCCACGCGGGAAAGCATGTACCACAACGAACAATTGTTCCTTCGACGAATATTGTGACGATGCCACAACCTCGTGCGTCAATACCGACATCGTCCCTGCCACATGCCAGGTCATTCCCAAATTCGAAAAGTTTGAGGCGCGTCTCCAGTGGCATTGGCCCGACGACCTGCCAGGAGGCGTACCCTCAACAGATCCCAAATATATCCGAGTCATCGTCATGCCTATGGCTGCCAATCTCACGGACGACAACAATGACGGCGTCATTGACGAAAATGACGTTCCCGATGTCGTCTTCATCGCCTATGCCACTGACCGTTCTCCAGACGATCAGGCACCGAGTGTCATCCGGGTCATCAGCGGTGACGATGGGCATGAGATCGCATCATCTGCCCCGCGTTATTGGACTTATCCGCTCGACGCAGCCATCGCTGACATCGATAACGACGGTGTACCCGATATCATTTCTGGTACTGATCTCCATCACAAACGTACCATCACCTATGCCGATGGTTCAACAAAAGTATTTGATTTTTCTACCGGCGAAGCTGGAGAATACATTGAGGTCTTAAATGTTACGCCTGATAAAACAGCCAAAACAGGGTATTCACTGACAACAAAGTATCAGATTCCCATTAAAAATGATCAAAAGCTCCAACTCATTAACGTCGCCGACCTCGACGCAGACGGAACCCCCGAAATCGTGACGAACTTCGGCGTTGCCAGCATCGTTACGCAAGACGACGGCGCAAAGTCACTTCAATGGCGTAAAGGATGTGAAAATAAAAGCATGGGGCTCGTCCATGCCGCTGATCTTGACAACGACGGAATCATGGAAATCATCAGTGCAAACACCATCTATGACGATCATTGCAAACTACTCGTCTCCAATATGTCTGGTGGCTATATCGCTATCGCGGATCTTATGCCATCTTCCGAAAATGCCGAAGAAACGGGAGAACTCGTGCCCGAAATTGCCCATGCCATCAACGGTAAAAATGGCGGCCAGTTTGAATTCTGGAAAATCTTCAAAAAAGCCAATGAAGATGGCACATTCACCTGGTCTGCCGAAAAACGATGGAATGCCCCCATCCCTGTCGACAAAACTCGGGATCGCTACATCAATTACTGTCTTACTGGTACATCCACTGGAAATTGTAATTCAGGTGCCGGTACGCCAGTCATAGCAGATTTTAACGGCGACGGTACACCCGATGTCGGCGTCGCTGCCCGCTACTATTACATCGTCTACAGTAACGATGGCACGCCAAACGGCGGCAAAGTTCTTTGGGCAGATTCCAAAACCGTCGATTACTCAAGCGCATGCACGGGGTCGAGCGTCTTTGACTTCGAAGGGGACGGCAAAGCTGAAGTCGTCTATGGCGATGAACAAAAACTGCACATCTACACGGGCATGGGCTCTGGCGTGGACAGCGATGGCGACGGTTATCCCGATCCCGTCCATCTGTTATCTGTTCCAAATTACAGTGCCACAGGCCTTGAATACCCCATCATCGTCGATGTCGATAATGACGGCTCAACCGAAATCGTCATTGCATCCGATCTTCAAAAGGGGGTCACGATGGGCGTACGCGCTTTCGAAGATCCGGGAGGCCAGTGGGTGCGCACGCGCCGCATCTGGAACCAGCACCATTACCATGTGACCAACATTAACGAAAATGGCTCCGTGCCTGCCCGCGAAGAAATCAACTGGTTACACCCCAAACTCAATAACTATCGTCAGAATGTCCAACCTGGTGGCGTCTACAATGCGCCAAACCTCGTCGCAAAAAATTTGACCGAAGACCTTTCGGCTTGCTCTGCGACCGAAACACATATCAAACTTACGGCTGACGTGGCGAATGAAGGCTCATTGAGTGTCAAAGCCGGCCTCAAAGTCACATTCTATGCGAAAAACATCAACGACACAGACAAAACGGTACGCATTGCCGAAACCAAGACCGACAAAGTTCTCTCCCCGGGCGGCTCAGTTTCCGTCACCTACGATTGGAATGGCAAAGCTTTGATAGATGGTGTCGAAACCAATATCAAAATGCCCGCGCTCATCTACTATGTCATTGATGAACCGACAAAAGGCAAACAGTTCGGCGAATTCGTCGAGTGTATCGAAACGGATAATACATACAATGCCGTGATGCTCGATGGTTGCCCGACCATCATCTACTAATTCACCATCATGATTTATAGCATTCATGTGTTTTTCTCTACCTACAGCACAGCATCCACAAACGCCGAACCAGGTGTCTGTCAAACAGGATGCTTTTGCTGAAGGCATCAATCCCTTGAAAGCGAAAAGCATAAATGCGATCTTTATGGAGCTTCTATGAAAACGTTCGGCTTTTCCTCACGCACGTGGATGCTTATTGCCGTTGCCATGATGACATCTGAAGTCTGGTGTGGTTGCGATGATGCCGCATCCTCCATTTCTCAAAATGATGATGACAAAACATGTGGCAATTGTGCTGACCATCAGGTCTGTGCACAAAACGGCATCTGCTATGATGATGCAGCTTGTGCAGCATGCTCTACCACTCAGGTCTGCGTATCTGGCACATGCTATGATGCCAATAGCCCCTGTGGCGCATGCGGCCCAACGCAAGTCTGTGTTTCCGAATCATGCTTTGACGCCAACGACCCATGCGCCAAATGTACTCCAACACAAGTCTGTCTTTCTGGATCATGTCATGACGCCGGTGACCCGTGTGCCGCATGTTCTGAAACACAGGTCTGTCTCTCCGGTTCATGTTATGATGCCAACGACCCGTGTGCCTTATGTTCCGAAAACCAAGTCTGTCTCTCCGGTTCATGCTATGATGCAGACGGCCCCTGTGGTACATGCTTGCCCAATCAGTTCTGTGTCGACAACGCATGTTCGGATTTTCCAGAAGGACACGATGCCAACTCGTGTCTTCCTGCATGTTCATCCGGTTCTAGATGCGTCAAAGGCAAATGTGAACCTTGTCCGTCGGTCTGCGGTGGCACATGCTGCGACGACGACCAGGTCTGCGACAAAGTCACAAGAACATGTACCGATCTTTGTGCAGATGGCAACGCACCATGTGATGGGGAATGTTGCCGTGATGACCAGTTCTGTGAACCTGTCCTGGGATGTATGCTGCCTTGCGCTGACACCGAAATCAGCTGTCCAAACTATGATATGAATGTTTTGAACTGCTGTGGTACCGGACTCGTCTGCGAGAATAGTTTCTGCATCAAAGACTGCGGTTCAAACGCCCGTTGTGGTCGCGTTTGCTGCCAGGACGGCGAAGTCTGCGAAGACGGTACATGCAAAGTTTCCTGCGAACACGGCGAACGCTGCGGTGTTTCCGAAGAATACTGCTGTGACAGTGATACCGAACTCTGCCTCTTCAATGCTTGCCATCCACGAGGAAAAGCTTGCACCACGGCGAATAACTGCTCCTTTGACGAATACTGCGACGACGCGACCATGTCATGCGTTAATACCGACATCGTCCCAGCCACATGCCAGGTTATTCCAAAATTCGAAAAATTTGAAGCACGGCCTCAATGGCACTGGCCAGATAGCCTGCCAGGCGGAAAATCAGCTTTTTCACCAGAATACAATCAGGTCATGATGACACCCGTTGTTATTAATATGACTGATGACAACAATGACACTCTTGTGGACGAAAATGATGTTCCAGACGTTATTTTCGCTTCATTTAAAGGTGGTTCCTACAACAGTCCAGGCGTCATTCACGTCATCAGTGGTGACGACGGCCGTGAATTGGCTGGCACGACCCCTATTTACCATTCCTCAGACGACTTTGGTGCCGCCGATATCGACGGTGATGGCGTACCAGAACTCATCGCATCTACCGCGACTGAAATCCACGCGCTTTCCCTCGTCAAAGATGCTTCGGCACCAACAGGATACGCATGGAAAGTTAAATACAAAATTGCACACGGCCAATCCAGTGTTCAACGCTTGTACGTCTCCTTTGCCAACCTCGAAAATGACGGAATCGTCGATATCGTCACATCCCTTGGCGTTCTCAATGTCGTTGACAATGCGCTTGTTTGGAAAGAAGGCTGTCACACATCCCTTGGCCGTCCAGCCATTGCAGATCTCAATGGTGATGGCGTCATGGAGATTATCAACAACTACATTCTTAATAACCATTGTAAACGCCTTGATTCCGTCTCGCACGGTGGCTTCGTCGCCGTCGCAGACCTCATGCCCGATTCCACAAGTGCTGAAGAACTCGGAGAACTCAAACCAGAACTCGCACGCGTCGTATCAGGGGCGCTCGAGGGCTCCTTCCAGTTTTATAAAGTCTATGTAAAAGACGATGTCTGGACGACAAAACTCGTCTGGTCCGCCCCCATTCCGATTAACTATGCACGTGCCAAAGCCCTGCGTGGCGTTGACTGCAAACTTGCAGCCAATAAAAACAACGGAAACTGCAATTCCGGCGGCGGCCCACTCGTCATTGCTGATTTCAATGGTGATGGCACACCGGACGTCGGCGTTGCTGCACGATGGTACTATATTGTCTATAGCAACGATGGCACGCCAAATGGCGGCAAAGTTTTGTGGGCTCATTCTCAGACACAGGATTACTCAAGTGCTGTCACGGGATCAAGTGTCTTCGACTTCGAGGGCGACGGCGTCGCTGAAGTCGTCTACGCCGACGAAACACGCTTGCGCGTCTATTCCGGCCCCGGCTTACACAAAGACTTAGATGGGGATGGCTACGATGATCCCGATATTCTTTACGATATTCCCAACTCAAGCGGTACACTTTGGGAATACCCACTCATCGTCGATGTGGATAACGACGGATCAACTGAAATTGTCGTCGTCTCCAACAACTATGCCTTCAAACCAGTCACAGGTGTCCGTGCTTTCGAAGATCCAGGCGGTCAATGGGTGCGGACGCGCCGCATCTGGAACCAGCACCATTACCATGTGACCAACATTAACGAAAATGGCTCCGTGCCTGCCCACGAAGAAGTCAACTGGCTACACCCCAAACTCAATAACTATCGCCAAAATGTCCAACCCGGCGGCATCTACAATGCACCAAACCTCGTCGCAAAAACGCTGACGGAAGATCTCGTCTGCTCGCAGACCGAGACGCACATTAAACTGACCGCAACCATCGCCAACGAAGGATCTCTGAGCGTCAAAGCCGGCCTCAAAGTCACCTTCTACGCTAAAAATGTCAATGGCACTGACAAAACCGTACGCATTGCTGAAGCACAAAACGACAAAGTCCTTTCACCTGGCGGCTCTGCTTCCGTAACTTACGATTGGAACGGAAAAGCCATCGTGGATGGCGTCGAAACTGACATCAAAATGCCCGCGCTCATCTACTATGTCATTGATGAACCAACAAAAGAAAAACAATTCGGCGAATTTGTCGAATGTATCGAAACAGATAATACGCTCGATGCTGTGATGATGGAAGGTTGCGAAATCATTTATTAATCCTATTTGCCAGTCTCGGCCTTGCCGTGACTGGCATTTTTATTTATATAAATATATTATATAATTCCGATGATATTATAAGCGATTTCAACGATGAAAAAAAATACATCTATTTCAGCGATCCACAAAGCGCTGTCAAATCTCATTTTTCAAAGATTACCCAAAAATGAAGAAGCTGATGCGCTTCTAAAACTCCATTTTGAGTATTTGCATCGCTGTGAGACGATCGATAATATCATCACACTCAATCATGCATTTAATATCGCAATGAGCGATCCTTCAGAATTTGCATTTGAAGAAATGCCTGATTCAAATGCTAAACGCTATGTTTCTCGCAAAGAATCAGGCTCCTACTACTCACCAGACTCACTCGTCCGCTTCATGGTTCAGAGTTGCATCATAGCCCCTCTTGAACATCTGAATCATGAAGATGCACTCAATCGTCTCTTTCATCTCAAAATTCTCGATCCTGCCATGGGAACAGGGGCGTTTCTCTTACGTGCTTTTGCAGCCATGCTTGATTTTGCCTGCAAACACAATGCATACCTCGAATTTCCCTACTCCAATGATCAATTACGACGCAATATAGCAGCATGCCTTTATGGCATTGATCTCAATCCAAAAGCTGTTCTTCTCGTCCAACAGACATTTCATCACCTGCTTCCCGGCGCGCCCCAAGAAATACAACATTTTGTCTGTGGCAATGCCATCGCTTCCCCCCTGCGTTGTCATTATGAAAACGCCATTAACCATGCACCCATTGAACACATTTCTCATTTACCATGGACAATCGATGAGCTGCATCATTGGTTTAAACTGGCAAACTGGCATGAAATACCAGAAGATTTTGATACGACAGGAGCATTTCATCCATTCACCATTGAAAATACCTTCTGCGATGTTTTTTCATCGCCTAGAGGTGGATTTGACATTGTTTTAATGAATCCTCCATGGAACAAGCTCGTCATCAGCGAAAAACAATTCTTCGGAGCTTCTCTCGATCGACGTTGCTATCCTACACTTAAGCAAAGAAATGAAATTATTCAAAACCTGAGTTTAAAATACCATGCAGAATGGAAAAACTATCGAACCCATGCTTTAGAAATCAAAAAACGTATTTTATCAACTTCAGCGCGTCTTATATGCCAACTCCCTCAACAAACAAACGGGCATACGGATGCTTATGCCATGTTTCTTGAACGCGCATGGCTTCTCCTTCATGAGCATGGCACGCTAGGTGCCATTCTCCCCAATGCTTTTTATGCCAACCACGGGGCAACTGCCGATCGCGTGCTTCTGTTCAACCGTTCAGCACCAGACTTTCTTTTTGGATTTAACAACCGCGCCGCACTCTTTCCTGCAGTATCTCGGGCCCTTAGATTTTGTCTTTTCAAAGCAACAAAGACGGATTCGCCATCCATCTATCAGACGGTTGAAACTGGATTTGGCTTTTCAACGATCGATGAACTCATTCAGTCAAGACAAAAGGGATTGACGCGACATGACACCATTGCCAACGCCTTGGGTACCCATGGCGAAATCGTCGCCGAAGCCAACGAATCCTATCACGTGTACCCCAATGCCATGTCTTTTGCGGATGAAATGGCTCAGCACAACATTGATCTTGGTCAGGAGGTCAATGTCACGCTTCTCAATACCTACATGATTCCCGTGAATAATGTCACGGCATCCGCCGATGATGCAAGACGTGAACCGCTACGCACATCCATACAACAACGCGGTTATCTCGTCCTTCACGAAAAAGGCTCTTTTGCCGCCTATGATGCCACGATTAAGCCAAACGTGCGCTACGTATTTCATGCTGCCAAATACAAACAGGATCACGGTTCAATTAAACTCGATGCTTCCCATCATTATCGCATCGCATGCCGGAGTACCATCCATGCAACCGAAAATGATAAATCGGTTTTTGCACTCCTTGCCCCCAACTGTGTCGTAGGTAACAGCGCCCTCGTCGAACTTCACCCCCAAAACCGAATGCTCAAAGACGCCCTCGTGCTCATGGCTGTTGCTAATACACAGTTCATAAACCGTATTGCAAAAACACTCGTGAGTACAAACCTCAAGCTATTCGTTCTAAAAAGTCTCCCATTTCCAAAGCTCACAGCCGATGAAAGAAACCAATTAGCCATACGTGCATTACGCATCTCACAGCCGGCAGAATTATTTATCCCGCTGTTTAAAATGTTTCAAACCACACCGGTTCAAAATGATGACGAGCGACTTGTCATTAAAAACGAAATTGAAAATATAGTTGTTCACGCCTTTCAGCGCCATAAAGATGCTTCGCAACACTAAATCTGACACGTATACGCATGGTGTCTTTCCACAACCATAACCATGATAGCAATGCACAGGACAAAAAATAACCGATTCGATTCTACAAGAATCGAATCGGTTCTCACTTTATAGATTCATAAAAAGAATCCGTTACAATCCAATAATCATTGAGAAACGAAGGCCATCATCGTTCGTGCCGAGGGCGAAATCATACGACACATCATTGAAAGTGTCGCCCAGATCGGCGATGCTCGAAAGAATCTTAAACGACACACCGACTTCAGCAAAATTCGTCGTTGCAGATTTTGAAGATTTGGCCAAAGCCTTCACATCGTGTTCCGTCGTAGCAACAACAAAATCCGTATCCGTATAAGTCATATTGATGACGACAGGCCACTGGATTAACGGCGTAAGATCAAAGTTGGTCACTTCGTCTTTCTTGATTTCAATTGCTGCACCAAGTGCCGAAAGCATACTTGTGATTTCAGGCATCAGCTCACCAAGTTTGGCACCGTTGATATCGACTGTCGCATCGACTTTTTTGGTCGTCAGATCAAAACCATCCACGACAGCACTAATGCTCGAAACGGCAGAAGCGTATTTCGTGACATCCGGATTTGAAGCAAGTTCAGGGAAGGATGAGAGCTGTCCCGCCAACGACTGGAGCGTATCGCATTTGAAGTTCTTGGCACTCACAACTTTGCTCAAATCACTCAAATAAGGAATGGCCTTATCGAGCTGGACATTGATAGCTGCGTTCACAATCGTTTTTGCCGATTTAAGGTTGACGCTTGAAGAGTGAAGGGCCTGAAGTTTTTTCACCTCAGCCTTATCCGCAAAGACGAGCGTAGAATCCGCCTGAACCTTGCCGTCATTCAAAATGCGTTGCGAGAACTGGACACGTGGGAAACTGGATGCAAGTGCTTTGTATTCTGAAGCGCAAGTCGCATCAATCTCAACCTCTGCCGCTTTCATAAGAATGGCAACTGAAGGCAACTGAAGAAGATCGATGATTTTGGCACTGTCCATAAAACCAACAGCCATCGCTTCTTTGTCGATCGTGCCAAGGTTGTCTTTCGACATACCCTTGGCAGCGGGTTTGGTCAATTCCGCGAGTTTGTTGACATCAGGTGCACCATTGACGAGGACAAACGTCACAAGGTTTTTACCGTAGCGAACAGCAATCGTAGGAAGCGGCGATTCAGGATCGGTGACCTGATCCGGCTGATAAAGCGTCCAGGCATTATCGCCAGAACCAATTTCCGAATTTTTGAACGCCTTCGTCTCACCGGCGACCATCAAAGATGAAAATACGGCATCCATTTTGGTTTTGAGTTTGGCACCATCAACGACAGTGACATGCCCCGCAACGACATCGTTATTCACATAAAAGACGGAATCCTGACGACCGTTCGGTTCGAGACCCCAGTTCGGAGCTTCAGTTTGGTAATTCTTCAAAAGTGCAACCGACGATTCCATAGACTTTTTCGTGGTTTCAAGCAATTTCTTGGAATCTTCATCGAGCGAAGAACCCGATTTTTCAAGCTGCGCAAACGATTTGTCGTACATGGCTGCCGCTTTGGCAAGCAAAGCTTTGGCTTGCGGCGCATTCATGTCTATATTGCGCGTCGAAGCATAAACGATCGGCGCATCAGCCGGGACATAGGCAAGAAGACTATTCACTTCTTCCACCTGCCAGGACGACGTCAACCCCTGCGCCGTCACACCGGAACCACCAGAACGCTTACACGCACCAACCGTAAAGATCATTCCTACAGCCATGGCTGCAATGACTGATTTTCTAAAACTGAACATGATTTTCCTCATTATAAAATGGAATAAAAACTCAGGCTCCACCTGAACGCTTTTATCGTAGTCCATTTTTTCGCATCATGGCAAGAATTAAACCATCATCCGCTTTCTCCGGTAACGATTCACCTTCCCATTTCTTTTGGGGAAGAAATCCATTCTGCAAAGTGTTTCGCTAAAACGTGGCCCGTATGCGCAAAGCGCATAGGGACACGGGGTGGGCGTATTGAGCCCAGATGCGCCCGATGGGCGCGCATTCTGGGCGAAATAGACCACCCGACAATCCATAAAATGCACGACTTGGAAAAACCGGCTTTCCATCTGCCAACTTTACGGCAAACATGGATCGCGTGGTTCAAGAATTTCCCATGTCCGCAAGGCCAGCGCAAAAAATGACGCATGCAGGCTTAAAAAACACAGCGACCTATGTACAGAATGGCGTATAATTTAACATCGCCTTGTGCGACTTAAACGCGAATGAAGGAGTGATGAATGTGGGATAAAAAACGATTATTGACCTTGAGTTTTATGACAATCACCTGCCTTACCGGCTGCCATATCAACACAACAGCGCAAAGTGGCGACGGTATGCCAACAGAATCTGTTGCCAAAGACCAGGCGGATGATACGGATAAGATTGCCGTAAAACGCCATACGCTCATGCTTCTTCAATATGCGCTCAACTTTGTCGATGCCAACTATGTCGAACCCGAAAGGGTCAACTGGCAAAAAATGGCTGTCTACGCTGTCGATGCGATTCAGAAGCAAATCCCCGAAGTTGTGGCACGCTTCGACAGACGGATCGACGATATGCCGGCCGAGCTTGACCTGCGCGTCAATCTCGCCCAAAAACATTATGATCTGTCAACGATTCGTACCCTCGCCGATACGCATAAACTCTGTACGGACGTCTTCAATTTTGTCTTTCAGAACCTCATTGACCCCCAAAATGCCAAGGAAATCGAATATGCCATGATCAATGGCATGTTCTCGACACTCGATCCGCATACGAACCTTCTGCCGCCCTATATGCTTGAGGATATGATGACGGGAAACGGCGGGTTCGCCGGATGTGGCTTTGTCGTCGGCGTGCGAGACAATCAACTGACCGTCATTTCGCCTATCGAAGGCTCGCCCGCATGGCGCGTCGGCATCAAAGCCGGTGACGCCGTTGTGCGCATCGACGACGAATCGACCGAAAATATGCCGCTTCAGGATGCCGTTGACCGCATGCGCGGTGAACCAGGCTCCAAAGTCACCCTCTACATCATCCGCCGTGGGTGGACCGAACCCAAACCGTTCGTCATCACGAGAGAAAATATCGTCGTCAAAAGTGTCACGGCGAAAGCCCTCAAAAATGACAACGTCGGCTACATCAAACTCAAATCGTTCGACAAAACGACTGCCGCAGAGACGCGAAAACACCTCGAAAATCTCCACAGCGAAATGCCCAACATGAAAGGGCTCATCCTCGACCTCAGAAACAACTCCGGCGGTCTGCTCATCCAATCCATCGAAATTGCCGAGCTCTTCCTCGAAAAAGGCAACACCATCGTTACGACCGATGGCGGCAGAAAGACAATGCGCGAAGCCGCCAATGCACGTAAAACAGGTGAAGAACGCGGCTATCCCCTTGTCGTTCTGATCAACGAAGGTTCTGCTTCCGCTTCCGAAATTGTCTCCGGAGCCCTGCAATTTCACAATCGTGCCGTCATCATCGGCGAGCGTTCCTTCGGCAAAGGAAGCGTCCAGATTCTCAAAGAACTCCACGAAGATTCAGGGGAAACGAGCGCCATCAAAGTCACGGCTTCACAATACCTCACACCAGGCGAAATCTCCATTCAGGGCGTCGGCATCATCCCCGATATCCGCCTCACCCCCTCCTATGTGGACAAAGAATCCACGACGAGCCTTGGCACAAACCACCGCGTGCGCCGCGAAGATTCCCTCGAACAATCCCTGCATAGCGAAAAAACTGTCTCCAGACAGTCGTTCATCGAACTTTCCTACCTCTATAAAGCCCCCAAGGAAGAAGAAGAACGCGCCAAAGCCCTCGGCCTGACAACCTACGATCTCCGCTCAACCGAGGATTATACCGAAGATGATGAAACGCGTTTCGCCATCAATTTCATCAAACAGGCTTCATCCGATAACCGCGAGAACATACTCAAAGCTTCCGGCCCCTTCTTCGAAAAATACAAAGCCGATTACGACCAGACGGTCAAAAAAGCCCTTACCGAGTTCGGCGTCGACTGGACTGTTCACCCTGCTGCCGCTTCGGATGTCATCACTGCGCCCGCTCAAAATGACTTCTCCTGGGGATTCGAAATCGACAAAACCCCCGTCAAAGCTGACGAAAATGGCCGCGTCGTCCTCGATCTCGCAAAACATGGCGAAAAACAAACCATCACCATGTGGGCACGTAACGACTCCAAAAATACCTACGAAGGCGTCATCGGCATGCTCGTGACGAACAACCCTTACCTCGACGAACGCGAGTTTGTCTTCGGCACAATGAAGCCTGGAGAAACGCGCCGTTGGGACGTTCAGCTCAAAGTCCCACTGCGCGCTGAATCCAGAGACGATATCGTCGAAATCGATTTCTCGGCAAAACGCGTCAAGCAAGCCAATTCCGACAAATGGTTTAACGTCAAATCACCATGTGAACCCGCCAACAATCCGACAGGCAAAGACAAATGTGAATGGCCACGACAGACGTTCGACGCCCGCATCCCGCCTGCCCCCAAACCCGTCCTCTCATGGTCGGCATGGATCGACGACACCAATCGCGGAAACGCAGATGCTGCACTAAGCCGCGGCGAATCCGTCGATATGTACGTCTGGGTCAAAAATAGTTCCGACGTCGATTCGGACAAAGTCACCGTTGCCCTCGCCAACGAATCCGGAAGCGGCGTTCTCCTCAAAAATGGCCGCGTCGTCCTCGATCCCATTCCGGCTGGCGGGACGCGCTTAGCCCACCTCTCCTTCGAGATCAGCCAGGACAAACCCCAAAAACCACCCACCAAACGTATCAAACGAAGCAAACCCTTCGATCCGTCCTCCGCATCCGTCATTCTCATGCTGACAGATGACACGCACGCGGTCGAGTTCTCGCAACCCTTTACGCTCGCTGTTTCCGATACGCCTGCCGCACCGCTCACCACGGCGCTCAAGCCCGCCCGCATCGCCGCAGAAAGCACCATTACCACCAATCCCGACGCTCGTGTCGTCCTCGCCAAACCCAACGACGAACAATATGTCATGGCTCGCCCGCTCAATGACAAATCGGCTGTCGTCTGCTGGCCAGAAGACAACCTCATGCCCTGTGCTTTCACCGCTGCTGCCGCCGTTTCTTATGACGCCCTCGATGCCACTCAAACGGCTGCACTCGAACAAAAAGCCTCTGCTGCCGCCGAATTTGCCGCAAAACCAACTATGCCGTCCTTCGGCGCTGGCCTCTACAAATCTGAAGAAGAAAAAAATAAAAAAATCGAAAAACTGCCACCTAAACCCGCTTCCGTCTTTGCGCCACAGTTTAATACCAACGCGCCCGTTGTCACTTTCGAACCGCGGCCACATACCGAAAAAGCCGCTGACGTCACCATCTATGCCACAATCTCTGACGACGAAATGCTCAAATCTTATGAAGCCTACGTCTGGACGCTCAACGGCATCCAGCTTCAGGTCGAAAAACTTGATTACGCCCTCGTCACCACGGCTTCCAAACGCCTCGCCATCGATGTGCCACTCAAACAGGGAGATAACAGCCTCGTCATTATCGCTCGCGACAAAGATGACATCGAAGGCGTCGGCATCTTCCATATCCAGCGCATCTAGCGCTTCCTAACATTTCCACTTCTTAACACCACATTTAAGGGAACTGCCTTCCAGGCACGTTCCCTCTTTTTTGTGGGGGCCGTCGCCCCCTACGCGCCTATTTTCCGAAAGCAAAGCCGTGTCACAACACGGCCCTGCTTTCGGAAAATACGTCGCTACCCCCCGTGCGGGGCTAACGCCCCGCAACGCCCCAAAACATATACACCATTTATTCCCCAAAAATTGTGTCATTCATGAATAAAATGGCTACTTAACTGTTTTATTTATGACCTGCGAAACGCGATCTCTTATCGCGTCTTTCGGGGGACGCACATCACATAATTCACTATAAATTGGAGTGTATATTTATGAAACAATATTTTTCTTTCGGAGTGTTGTGTGCTTGTTTTTTAATAACATTATGTATGGCAGGCTGTAAACCTGAAATTGCAATTGTACTAGATGATTATTGCAATTATCATCAAGATTGCAATTATATCACTGTGACACAATTTGAACATAGCCATTCCGCTTGCGAACGTTTTCACAAAGATCTGCTTAATGAAACTGCAGACGGAAAATCTTCCGGTTGCGGCGACGACGTTGAGAACTTCTTCATCGATTTTATGAATGCGCAAATGGAACTCGGCTGTGACGCCACGCTTATGCAAACACTTAACGCCAGTCCTGAAACGCAGCAGCAACTCTCCACTATGCTCTCGTGTGTCAAAAATAGCAGTGATGATGTCACGACGGATGATGTCGCTGACATGGGACTTAACGTCGTCGAAAAACTTGATCTCGATGTCAATCACATGGATAAAAGCGTCTGCCAAATCATCATTGGAATCGTCCTCGACAATGACGAACAAAAAATCAATACCGTCTGTTCACTCGATCTGAGCAAATTGACGGTAAATGACTGCAATTCCATGTTTGAATTCCTTGAAAGCACCGGCTCATTCTCCTTTGGTGACGAAGCCTTCAGAGAACGCGTCTGCGGTTTATTCACCCATCCTGATCCCTAAACCTTCATACGGTTTGAATAATGCAAAAGACACTATTGTGCTGGACATAGATAATGATAATACATGGTTTAACAGTGGGGCATGCCCAACTGTTACATAAACCATATACCTCTACTGTTGATAACTATGGCCAGAACAATAAGCATAGCCTTGGATGATTTACACATCACCCTGGGCTTTTATATAAATTATGGTATAGGCGCTCTATGCCCCATTATTGATAATGTATCGCAAAAACTTCTTTGTTTCCATCCTGATCATTATCATCTTCATAAACAAAGACACATCGACCTTCTTCATCACAAGCCGTGTCCGGATTTCCCTGATAACCCGTATTATTTGAACCAACCGAATGTATTTTTTGTAATCGGTTGTATTTTAACACGCGCATATTGGCTTCCCCATCCCCCGTGGTGTGATTGCTCCACGTGGCAACGACACTATTACCCGCTTTATCACTAGATACTTTGGGTCTTGAATTATTTGTATTTTCAGCAGAAATCTCCGCTTCCGAAAACGTCGTCGTGCCCGCTGTATCAAACCCTTTTAGAAGAATACGCGTTTTACCTTCCGCCACGTCTTCTTCATAAACAATATAAAATCCACCGTTGTCATCAACGACAATCGCAGGTGAACGATGATCCCGCTCGTGATTAAGATTCACAGAAAAAGACTCTAAATGATGCGAACCGTCTGCATAATATGATCGCGCGGCAACATCCGATAACCCCGTCGATGAACTCGTCGATAGATATGTCACGATATAGCTGCCGTCTTTTGCAATCGCAACGGCTGGAGATGTCAGCGGACGCGTCACGCGTGAACTCACCTGACGCGGCGCAATCACTTCCTTAAATCCATCGTCCGTCACTTCGTACTTCCCTACCCATGACATGGACTCACTTTCATACGCCATGACCAAATCGTCATGGATATTCATATCAACGTCGTAAGCCTGATGCGTAATAACATTATCTGTCAGTTTCTGTGTCGGGAACCATTCTGAACCATCTGCCCTGAATCCAAGTCCCCAAAGCGTCGATTTCGTATCCGACGTTTCAAGCCACGTCACGACAACGTTCCCCAAACCATCCATGACGACCTCTGGCGAAGATACGTTTCCGTGAGCCACCACGATATCGCCAGTTCTCGCACATCCGCGCGAACAAAATAGGCGCAGACGAATTTCAGAAAACGCTTCTTCCTGATGCAGCCATGCGGATGCAAAATCGTTGTTAAGACGATTCATCGAGACAGATGCATCTGTCTGCATCCCCTCGCTCGTCTCGTTGACATTGCGTGCTGCAAATCCATGGGATGCATTCGGCGTATAGGCATAAGGCGTGTTAAAAAAATCAATATACGATGAATAGGTCAACGTTGGATCCGACGGATAACGGCCATAAAAATTCAATTTTGTATTATCGCTAATAGATGAACAATAGAGTTGCGGTTCCTGTTCATAAAATTGATTGTGATCAAGAACCGTAAATGTCTCAAAAAAGACATTTGGCTGCGGTGTCTCTACGCTTTCTTCAGGTACATTCAAATCAATCGTGATCTTTTGCATCCATCCGTTCCCGCTTTCCGCGCCATCGACACAGGCTTTTTTCACACACGACTCGTCCTGACAACGACCTTCAAATTGGAAATTCGTCAAAACCTCCAAAAATGAATTGCCTGAAAACCCCTTTTTCATGCGATGTTCAGAACCAGCAATGTGGCCGCCAATCACCATAATCACATTGGCATATCTTCCTGCAAGTTCATTATAAATTGAGGTGCCTGTCGCCCCAAAACTCGTCCAATTCGTTGGAAAATTCGTGAGATAATCTTCCGATTGCGTTGCACCGCGCATGAGATAACCATGCGTCGTTAAAATGACGTGATGATCCTGATGCGTGCGTATTAAATCTTCTGCCCAGCATAAAGCATCTTTTCGGGGATGATATTCAAGGCTGATCACAAGAAATTTGTGCCCTGCCACTTCAAATTTCGCCGACATACTCGTTTTATGATATATTCCATTAAACCATTCTTTATCTTTAAAACGATCTTCATGAAATACACTTGATATCAAACATCGATTGCGACCAAAATCCCCCTGGTCTGTCGTATCCTTTGTTTTAAAGAAATCATGATTACCAGGAATAACTGTATAGGGAATATCTGCTTCATCGAGTAATTTATGATCCTCTGAAACTGATTCCCATTGACTAAGATAATTATTCTGGGTCAAATCACCTAAATGAAGTACCATTTTAATATGATCGCTATCTTTGTGATCGACAATCCATTGAAGCTGATCATGATAAATAGAATTATCGGTTTCTGTATAATGCTGAGAATCAGGAATCACGATGATCGAAAACACCTTCGAATCGATTTCACCCCCACCTTCGGTGCCACCACCTTCGGTACCACCACCTTCGGTACCACCGCCTTCGGTACCACCACCTTCGGTACCACCGCCTTCGGCGCCGCCGCCTTCGGTACCACCACCTTCGGTACCACCGCCTTCGGTGCCGCCGCCTTCGGCGCCACCACCTTCGGTACCTGAGCGATAATCAGGATCAATTTCGCATTTTCCCTGAATACACAATTCCCACGCGTCGCATGCATGACCACAAGTTCCACAATGCGCACGATCCGTTTGATAATCAATGACCTTATTCGAACAAGGTGAAGCTTCCGCTGACGTCTGCCCTGCATCCTGAGAACACCCCGTGATATAGCAAACCTCCATCAAGAACAATAAACCTGATTGATATGACTTCATTTCATATTTTCTATACCCTGGTTTAACAATATCAATGTGCATGAGATGAAAAGCAAATGCACATGTTTTTCAAATTTTGTAGGTGATATGCAGTTCTAAATTCTTATGGACAAATCCTCGTGTGCCGTTCTTACTCAACATTTATGAACAAATAATGAATTGGACTTCATTCTTCATTCATAGATGATGTAATATTTTTAAGGATTCTCTGAACGCCTTCATAATCGAATTTTGGTACACCAGACGCTCCTTTATGAACATTAATTCCGACAGAAACAGCACGTTCTTCATTGAATCCCGTCAATGCCTTAAACTCAAAAAGTGTCAGCGGCTGACGTGCCGTCAATGCCATTCTGCCGCGTGCCGCATAGATCACCTGAACAATAGGATGATCCTCAAAACGCGCCAGGAGTGCTTCTGCTGCGCTTGCTTCCTCAAAATCGTCATCGTCATCGTCATCATCATCGTCATGGATTTCATCCGTCGGATTTTGAATAAATGATTCGACGCTCGTCGTCAGCATGTGACATAACATGGATTCCGTTTCCAGGATATATTCACGACTGAGCAACTGACGGCCACAAGCGTATTCAAGCAGTAAGCGTATGCGACCTGCAAAGGTATATGGAACGAGAAATGCACCAATGCGACGCGGAATAGCAGGAAGCGAAATTTCGCCTACTCCCAGTGGTGCAACGATCGAGTCAATGGCATCTGCCACGGAATCAAATAGCCAATGAAAATCTCGATCTAAACGTTGTTCTGACATTCTAAATATACTCATTTTGACTGCCTCTCATGCTTTTGTATTTTCATGCGCTCTCGATCCAAATATTCCAAGAATTTAGCGGCTTCCAGATGCTCACCACGATGGATGCGTTCCCTAGATTTAACAACGACCGAACCAAGACCAATTTGAAGCAATGTCTTATAACTGATCATATATAACACAGGAAGCATCAAAATCGACCAACCACACAAAATAATGCTTGCGTGAAACAGAATTGACCAATTTTCATGCATACCCTTAAGATATAATCCCAACGCAACAACCAATGTTATCAGCGCAAATACTACATCCAATACCAACACTTTCCAGTTACGTTCCTCGCGCAAGGCAAACCACTGAACATTCTTTAAATCATAAGATTCATAATTCTTTAATCCAAATTTTGATTTCTCAATTTTCCATATATTGCGATTTGTTAATATAAATGAACCAAATCGAGCGACCTGGTTTTCTCCAGTATGAAGGTGGGTCACGATAGAATTTT
>JAFOHE010000206.1 GCA_017421975.1 Pseudomonadota bacterium | reverse complement strand
CTTACGATCAGGGGCGGGGCAAAGACACGTCCTTACGATCAGGGGCGGGGCAAAGACACATCCTTACGATTCGATTGGGGGCGTTGCGGGGGTGTCCCCCGCACTGGGGGTAGCGGCGTATCTATCGATTTTTCGATAGATAGCCGCGTAGGGGGCAATAGCCCCCTTCCCATAAATAAATATAATGCTTCTACCAATAAATAAATATAATGCATATTATTGTTTATACAAACAAGCATTATATTCTGTACTATGTTTCCAACCGCAAGTTCCTTCTATGCAACCACATTCCCGCACATTTTTTTGATGACATTCGATATCGCGTTCTACGCGAGCCGTAGCATCAGGATCGAGTCGGACGGTACCTTTCATCATAGAAATATCATTTAATCTGTCGAGTGCATCCATCAAATCGTGGTTCTCGCTTCCCGATCGAATAATAATATCAAACACGCCATCCTCGATTGTTTTTTCAGGCAGGACGGAAGCCAAAACCTGATTACCGAGCATGAGAAGAATCATTTTATTATCCCGCGTCCAGTTTTCAAGCGTTTCGGAAGCATTTTCAGAGAGCGTACCTTCAATATGAAGATCACCATTTTCGATATGATATTTGAACTCACGCCACAATGTAAGCGGAATACGTGTACGACTATCAATCGGCCAAAGGCGTAGAAAAGCGATATTTCCCGTTATGATATCATAAGCCCAAAGGTGTTCAATATCATTGGTATCAAATGTTTTTTTAAGTACCGGCGCAATATCCTGCCAAGTATCGCGAATATCATCTTTACTGAGCCAATCCCCTGAACGAATTTGTTTTTCAACGAGCGGACCAGAACCACGCAAGCGTTTGAGCGAGACATCGGGATTATGTTCAAAAGCCTCAAAAAGTTTTTTCGAATCATTTGAGGCATTGGGATGCAGAATAGAGAGTCCCGACATAGAAATTGTTTGTAAGGCAAGTTCAATGCGTTCACGCTGAGCCATGGGTGCCTGAAAAGAGAGCGTCCACAGTCCTGCCGCGTAGCCGCCAAGTCGAACGGACTCAGCCTCACGCACAGTAAGCTGTTGTTTGACAAAGCGCTCAATACGTTTGGCATCTTCGGGATGTTCGAGCGCAATGACGATGCGGTGATCGCAAGCCTCTTCCTGATCCATAGAACTACAGAGCGTTTTTCTGCACCCTGTAATAATACAATCGCTGTCTTCATGACAGGAATTAGAAAGAATTTCGCGCGTGCGCATATCGCGGGCACGCGCTTCATTCAATTTTTCATCATCATCATTGCAAGCCGACAACGCAAACAGAATCGCAAGAGAGACGAAGCGAAGCCGATAAAGGGCATTATGCATTATCTCAACCTGCTATTTGCGGCTACGATTTCATCGTTAGAGAGGCCCATCGCATTTTCGATATTTTTCGTTTCACGCGTTCCTGTTTGTTTATCGACGACGCAGACGCCGACGACGCCACTGGCATCGATACTAAATTCGACGAGAACGCGCGCATGTCCTGCGGGCATAGGCGGAATACCAGTGAGTTTGACTTCCCCCAAGCGCGTACATTGAGAAGCAATCTCGCTGTCGCCCTGCACAATAGTAATATCGACGTAAGTCTGATCATCCTGAGTTGTTGCGAAGACTTTTGAAGCTTTCGTAGGGATGGAGGAGTTACGTTCGATGATCGTAGAGACGCGATCACCTTTTGTTTTAATGCCGAGATTGAGGGGTGTCACGTCGAGGAGAACGACCTCACTGACTTCACCATCAAGGACACCGGCCTGGACAGCAGCGCCGAGTGCAACAGCTTCATCGGGATTGATATTGTGGCTAGGCTTTTTACCGAAGATGCGTTCGACCGTTGCCTGTACGCATGGCATACGCGTCATACCGCCGACGAGGAGAACGTCGTCGATACTATTTTTATCGAGTCCAGCCTGTTCGAGCGCATCATGACAAGGCGCTTCAAGCTTATCGACGAGCGGTTTCACGAGCGTTTCGAGTTCAGAGCGTTCAACGGACTGCATCATGTGAACGGGGCCAGTTTCGCCGATGGCCAAAAAGGGCAGATTGACGCTTGATTCCGACATCGTCGAAAGCTCGCATTTAAGCGTTTCAGCAGCTTCACGCACACGTTGAACGGCCATTTTATCGCTCGTAATATCGATGTTATTTTCTTCTTTGAATTGTTTGACAAGATATTCAAAGATCGCATCATCGAAATCGTTTCCGCCGAGATGGTTGTTACCAGCCGTTGCGAGAACGCGGAAAGTGCCGCAACGACATTCGAGTACGGAGACATCGAACGTACCACCGCCCAAGTCAAAGACGACGATATTGGACGTTTTGCCTTCGACGTTGCTTTTGTAGCCGAAGGCGAGGGCTGCGAGTGTCGGTTCGTTCATAATGCGAAGAACCTTGAGTCCAGCCAATCGGCAAGCATCGCGCGTTGCCTGACGCTGCGCATCATTAAAATAAGCGGGAACGGCGACGACACACTGATCTACCTTGTCTCCGCAATACGTTTCGGCACTTTCCTTGAGTTTTCCGACAATCATGGCACTGATTTCCTGCGGACTCATGCCCTGTCCGTCGATATCGACCCAAGCATCGCCGTTCGTATTTTCGATGACGTGGAAAGGCAGATTTTTACAATACTCTGTGACAGCATCATCTTTGAAACGGTGACCGATAAGGCGTTTCACGCCGTAAATCGTTCTTTCGGGATTTACAGCCGCCTGTCGTTTGGCATGTTTGCCGACATGCCTTTCCCCCTTGCTTGTAAAAGCCACCATTGACGGCGTCGTTCTATCGCCCTCAGAATTGGCAATCACAACGGGGTCATTGCCTTCAATCAAAGACACGCACGAATTTGTTGTTCCCAGGTCAATCCCTATGATACGTCCCATGGCTCACTCCATAATGTTTACAGCTTACAGTTCATCATCATCATCGAAGTCATCATCGTCATCAAACGCGTCATCGTCGAAATCGTCTTCATCATCAAACGCGTCATACGCTGCATAATGCTCGAAATCCGGGGTATAGACCTTAGACAATTTTGCCAAGCGCTCAGCATCCCCTAGCGAATCACGCGTGCGGAATACGATCGTGGCTTCTTCATAACACGAAGCAACGTCGAGAATCCGCTCGAGATCATCATCCGAATAGCTGTCGAGGAGGCCATGGCGTCCGAGCATCTGGAAATAGGCCTCGCGGTCATCCGGAAGCGCTTCCTTTTCATCGACGAGCGGATCAATCGCGAGAATGATCCCCAAATCGGCA
The DNA here is from genome assembly GCA_017421975.1 of Pseudomonadota bacterium. Lineage (GTDB taxonomy): Bacteria > Myxococcota_A > Bradymonadia > UBA4248 > UBA4248 > RGIG464. The sequence goes on along the minus strand of JAFOHE010000206.1, from coordinate 14,951 downwards.
GCAAGCGCGGCGGCTTCCTCGCGTTCCCAAAAGCCAGCCGGATGCCAGACGAGGCGCATATCATCGGGAAGCTTCGCCCAATTCTTTGCAAAATCCGTCAGTGCATTTCGGTTTGCTGTGGACGGCGTAAATCCAGCCGTCGTTTCGAGCAGAATACGGCTCGCACCGACGTTGACAGCCTGTTCCTTGATCCGCGTCCAGACGCGCATATTTTCGTCAGTCTTTTGGAAATGGCCGAGATGTGCGGCATTTTCACCTGGCAAAAGTTTAAGTTTCGCCCCCTTTCGGATATCCCCGATGCGATGTGTAAACGCCTGCCAGGCAACCCACACGCTTCGCGTCGGAGCCTTGATAGCGGCCATATCCGCAGCCCACGCCTGCAAAATAGACGGTTTCGGCGGCGTAAACAACCCCACGCGATATTCAATCGCCGTCGCAGTACGGTAAAATGCTTTTTTATCCCGCGGAAAATCGGAACATCCAATATAAAGCTGCATAATCTATCTCCCGTTATTCCTTCGTCGCCTGAACATACCGCATCTGCAAATCATAGATGATTGACGACAGCAGCTTATCTTCCTCAAGGGAAAGATTGCCTTTTGTCTTGTCACGCAGCATCAAAAGGACATCAATGTTGTTGCGTGCAACTTCGGGATCCCGCGGACAATCCATAAAAACAGGATCATCGCACTGCCCCAGGGCAGCCAATGCGGATGTACCCAAAGTCAAAACAAACGCCGAAAATGGCATACCCTCATGCTGTTGTTCGTCCGACATATTGCCTCCGGATTACTGCTCGTCCTGACTGTCTTTGCCAGCAATGGGCTGACGCGTCGATACCGTCTCAAATTTGTCCGCACAATCCGGAAGGGCATCGAGCGTCTTCTTCAGTTCGTCTTCGGTAATGCGACCGGATTCAAGGTGGCGTTTGATAAGGCGTACATCAAATTTTTTGTCTTCGTTCATCACGTATTCCTTTTACGATTTTCTATTGTTTCTTCACGGGACGATTGCCCGAAAAGACAGACACTTGTAACACAAGACGCGCCCGACATTAACAAAATTGATGCTTTTCATGTCCAAAATCGGGTGCATCACCAACCCCATAACAAAAAAGCCACCCGCAGGCGGCATCCTCGCGACGCCGGACAGTCTGGCGTCACCTTTATTTTTGGGGCGGGGGAAGTCTCCCCCTACGCGGCTATCTCGCTGTGCCTGACGTTCATCCTGCCCGTCAGGCACAGCTTCAATACGCCGCTACCCCCTCGTTCTCCCAAGTGCGTTAGCAACCTACGACATAGAAAGAACCCACTGAAGTTCAAGCTGGTTCAAAGATTCGTAAGCGAGTATGCCGCGTCTTCCCTGACCAAGTTGTTCCGCGCGCCCCTGGTATTCGGCATAACCCGTTCCAAGCTCGCTCGTGTTAATGCTCTCAGGCATCGTCAGGACGAGGCCCTTTTCCTCAACGGCTTCAACGCGAACCGTCTGATGATTGACGCAGGCCATGATGGCTTTTCCCTGATGGAGCTGTTCGCGGACGATTTCTGACCAGAAGGATTTTTCAATAGCCGTGCGGTCACCAGGCAAGCAGAGCGCTTCATAGCTCACGCCCATGGCGTTTGCCACGCTTCCCCACGTTTCGAGTCCACCTTCAGCAGGCAATTTCTGATCGCGTTTAACCTGCTCAAGGTACGTTTCAAACGGCATATCGGCACTCGGATTACTGATGCCGAGGAGCGTCATGCAGGCCGCGAGATTCTCGAGGCCGGAGCCATCCTGTCTGACACCAGGCTTTTTCTGCTGTCCCTTCTGTGAACGGATATATGCCGGTTTCGTCTGAAGCGCCTGAAAGAGGTCGCCACGTATCGCCTCCGGACATTTCGAAATCATATCACGTGCAGCGGCGATTTCGGCACCCGTCAAATTTTCTTTCGCCAAGAGATTACGCAGGGCATCTGGTGCCTTATCAATCGACTGTTCGTTTTTCTTGTCCTCTTTTTTTGCATTCACCGTATTCTGGCCAGCAAAGTCCGTCAGTTTTGCAGCAATATAACCGACTTCATCGCCGACGCGTATCTCAAGAAAACCGTTCTTTTCGCCATAGACCTTGACCTTATCCGCCTGGTTGAGCACGCCCATAGACGCCTGATCCATCGCAGGACCTCTACGGACATGGACGGCATGGGCCGTAATCGTCACCGAACCAACGGGTTTAGGCACCGCTTTTTTGACTTCCGGCTTTTTCTCATAGTCCGTCTTATCAGCCGCAACATAACCGATTTTACCATCGACGAGCACCTTGAACTCATCATCCTTTCGGCCAAGGATCTCGACTTTGGAAGCCTGTTTAAGGCTGGCAATTTTTTGCCCCGTTTTGCCAGGTTCTGCGTGGACTTCGACTTCATTTTCCGTCACACGCGCAGATCCAATGGGCGTCACAGCGTGTGCATTGTTCGACTGAACAGCGGCCTTTGCGGCATGAACTTTGTCGTCCTGCATCTGAGTGGCTTCTGCAGCCTGCTTCATTTCCATCGTTTTGCGGGCATCTTCCTTGCGCGGCGCTTGTTTCGCTTTGTCAAGTTTCTGCTGAAGCGCGTCATCTTTTTTGTCCTTCGTCTGATCGATCATAGGGCCTTTCTCCTTCTGCAATGGGCTTTATCAACCCGTAGCTGTTAAAAATACTCCATTTTATCATGGACAATTCTGCTTCCAGCGTCAACTTATTTTGATGCTTGCCCCCCTGTTTTTCGACGCCAAAATGATTTATGGGTCACGCCAAAAACACCAAAAGCCTCCCGACAATCGTCGGACGGCTTTTGGTGTTTTAGATATGTCGGCTGACTAGCCCATGTCAGAGGCTCAGACACGCATGATGAAAATGCCTAAACCTTCGTGTGTCATGATTGTGCCATCGACACTTCTTCGTTATCAATTAATCACCACTTCCAGGTACAGGATCAATGTTCGATCCGGAACCACTACTACCTGAAGCATCAGCTGTATTATCGCTATACGGATAGCACTTCGCCGTGATCTTGATCTCGTCGATACGCAGCATCTTGTTGCTTTCATCGGGTTTCGCAGGATCCATCACAATAGTGAACAGATTGTCACCATCCGCATAGAACTTCGACTTGACATCCGCAGGTTTGAACAGCTTATAAGTACCGTTCGTCGTAATGCCGCTGCCGAAGTTACCCATTTCCATATTGTTCCAATAGGCTTTGAGTCTGCGACCATCACCCAGGATCTTCATGGAAATCTGGTAATCAGTACATTCTGTATTCACGTCAGAAACATCAGCTTCCGCACCCCAAATATTGGCGCGTTTCGGTAATGTAATGGTGATTTTGCCCTCACCGAGCTTGCTGATACCCACCGCCCCCAGAGCACCATCGTTATCGGAACCCGACACGACTTTAATGCGCACATTATCGGCGACATCAACCATGAACTTCAAAGGTGTCCCTTCGAACGCACCACAGACGAGTTCATTGGCATCACAGGAATCAGCATCAGGAAGGATACCCTGTTTCACATACTTGTCAAGATCACCATTATCATGGCCATCACCATTGAGAATGGCTCCACTGCCATCAAAGTTTGTCCAAACCGCGAGGGTATGTTCTTCGCGTTCACCGCAGACGACGGCTTCAGCAATGTTGTTCTTGCAATCGCCGCTACATTCAGCTTCGGAACAAGCTTTAGATGCGAATTTACGGAAACAAGCAAACTCACCAGCTGGACATGGATTCTTGAAATCGTGGTTATTTTGATCCTTATTACAGACGACTACAGAAATACTCTCATCAAGGCCACATCCACCCAATGCACACATTGCTTTATCACTTCCATCAGCATAGCATGAAGTATTTGTCGCGGTCGCATTCCAGCCTTCGACTTCTGCATTCTTATCGCAGAGCTTGGCCGCAGCATCCTTTTCAGCCTGCGTACCTTCCAATTTTGCTGCTTTATAGCACGATGCTTTAGCATCATTAATAATAACGTCTTCTTTCGAATTGGCATACTTATCATTAAGCGTCCATCCCTCTTCACCTTGTGTACAGACGACGATGGACGGATTATTTTGACAGTTCACTTCGCTGCAATAGTTATTCTCCTGGCGTTCCTTGGAATCACCGCTAAACGTACCGCCCAAACATGCCTTGTTCGTGGGATTGCTCTGAATCTGCTTCAATACTTTAGCGCGCGCAGCACCTTCGTCGAGAATGGCAGAACAGACGCTCTTTTCCTTTTTCCAGGCATCGAGGTCTTTTTCCTCATCGCCGGTATTGTAAGAAAGATTGTCGAGCGCAGATTTTTCGAGTGCAGCAAACCAAAGGGCTGTGGCATCATACTTCTTCGTCGTGGCCTGGCCGGCATCGTCCTTACCTTTGTACGTACCCGTGCCTTCCCATGAACCATTAATCAGTGTATTCGCCTGACATTTGCCGTCTTTACAATTCGAGCTCTTGCCATCAGCATGACCAGTACCGGTATCAAACGTGATATTCGTCGTCGCTTCTTTGCCATCGGCAAATTCGAAAATCTGGCCACTCAAATTCTCTTTGTAAGCGCTACAAATCGCTTGCAGACCACTGGCATCGAAACTACCAATAATCGGTAAGCTCAGATCACTCTTGAAAATGCTTTCGCAATTCACAAATCCAAGAAGATCCGCTTTACCGCTTTCATCCATACCAACGATGTATTTGCCGAGTATCTGGTAAGCCAATTTACCATAACTAAGCATGACAGGCATATTCTTGAATGTGATCTTATTCTCTTTATAACTCGCCGATTCCCATTTGCCGCGGATCACCGACATTTCGGAATCAAGCTCGCCAATTGCCGGCATATTGAGACCGGAGTATTCAAAAGCCCCTTCATAACCGACATTGGCACTCGACGATTCTTTGAGCGAAACCGTACCAGTAAATTCGATGAACTGGATGGAATCAAAGACATTGCACATCACTTCATCCATCGACATATCATCCGTACCAAGAGCACTATCCACGAGTTTTGCCAACCCCTTTTTAATGAGCGGCGTCAACATGGATCCCAGGCTATTTTTCTGTGTATAATAGTAGGTTTTGCCACAGATACAGCCACATTCTTTAAAATGTAACCATTTTGCATCACACTTATTCGTTGTACTGTTCTCACCGACAGTATTGCAATTCAGTGTGCTGTTATCCAATGAAGAATTTTTATCCTTATATTGCTGCAAACAACCACCACCCACAGAGTTATAATCCCATTTACCTTTACAGAAATTCGTAAAACACTGCGATGCTGACTCACCTTCGACATTTTCAAAAACGAGGTAGCTAAACAGTTTGCCGACGATCTGCTCACCGACGGTCTTGTCTGCATCCTCAGGATTCATGAAGGTCTTATATTTCGTTGCAAGATCGAGGAGTTTCTTATGAACAATGTTCTCTTTGTTGGCAAGCATACCGCCAATATCAAAGAGCGTCTTTGTATAATACATTCCTTCGATGCTCATCGGCACTTCGGTCAATGTAATTTCTTTGTTGATCTCATTTGTACATGTCGCGCAAAGATCGGCATTGGCAGCAGCAGCTTCCCCTGTACAAAGTGCCGTATAATTGCCGCATTTGGTCGGCAAACGCTTCTTAATCGGGAAAGACAAATTCTCGGTGCAATTATAGGCAATCGGATTGCCAGAACCGTCTGTCGCCACGGTATAGACGAGAAGGGATTCACGCTGATCGGCCATTTCATACGTTTTAGTTGATGCAGACAAAACATCCCACGTATTGGCACCATCATAGATCTTCTCGTTTCTACCTTTCATCATCGTGCCATATTGCGCTTCGCGCTTCGATTTTGACTGAAGCACAAAATTGATATTGCACGAATTTGTCTCAGATGAAACGACGTAGATTTCGACATTTTTAATCTTGGCACTGTCAACAGCGACATCCGAAGCCGCTTTAATCTCTTTATTGAACGTGAGATTGAGCTTATTCGCAGGATAATCTTCACCCTCAACAAAAGTAGACGGCGATACGCTGACGACGGTACTCAACGGCTTCATTTTGCAATTCAGCCCATCAGATTCACATTCATAGATATTCGGGAAAGCAACATTGACGCGATACTTCGTCTCCGCAGATCCCGTTTTAAGGGTATTGGACACGACGCCTGAATCCGCCGGGAAGGTCTTCATATACATGAGACTGCCATCGGCATCCGCAGATTTGTCGAGCGTCCAATAGAAGCGGCTGTCAACGATCTGCCAATCCGATCCGTCAAACCAGCTCAGGCGTGCATTGATGTTCTCGGCTTTATTGGTATAGGCACTGCGTGCTTCCTCACCCGGGCTCGTCGTCGGCGTCTCTTTTTCGGCCCCGTCCTCGTTTGACAAAAGTTCAAAGAGGAGGCAGCCTTTTTCTTTGCCCGCAAGATTGCATTTAGTATTATCACCACCAATGCACTGCTTAATACTCGCGAGATCAGCCACAGTACAAACGGCATCAGGACCGGCCGGATACTTTTTGATGATATCCACGCCATCGACTTTCGTCGGACCATCATCGGTATTCGCATTCGGATCCCCTTCTTCGCATTCTTTAGAAGGATCATCCTTACATGGATACACTGCCTTACACTGGTGTTCATCGACCTCAGGATCACATGGGCTCGACGGATCCCCTGTCGGGCCATCCACATTGCCAGAGAAGTTCTCGGTGTGAATCGTAAAGACGAGCGGTTCACAGCCATTTTCTTCTTTGCAGTTCGGATGATAGGCGATCGCATAGTACGTCGAATCGTAGCCTGTGCCCGTAAAGAACTCGTTCATGGCATAACCGGAGCTGTCCGTCGCCGTCTTCGTGTTTTTCAAAACACCATTATTGCTTTCGGACGCACCGCGCACGACCTTCCAATAAACGTTTGTATTGCTGTACGCACGCTTTGTCTCGGCATTCACGATTCTTGCCTTGAGAATGAGCGTTTTGGCAATAACCGTATTGAAAGATGTCGCACCATCGGCAACGATCAGCACATCACCGACGGACGTGTCTTTTTCAGGCATGTCCCCGGGCGGCTCATTGATCGCTTTTTCCACGTCTTCGGCCGACGGCGAATCGCCTTCGCCCGTCGGAATCTTGACCGAGTATTTGACATAATACGGATAAGAAACAGGACGCGCTTTTCCATCTTCATCAATCACCTGCACATAATACTGTGTCGAATGTGCCGTGCCGGTGTCAAACAGAACGCCCGAAACACCGTCGTTCGTCGCGCCCTCTTTATGGACAAATTTTGCACTCGTCTTTGTGGCTTCCGTTTCGGATTCTTCACCGCTGAAAGCACCGTTATTGCGTTCATCCGCACTGCGAAGCAGTTTGTAACTGATCGAACGGCCATTCTCGCCATTATCATTGCTGTTATTTACAATCTGCGTCTTAATATCGACGCTCTCCTGAATACCATAAGACTGCACGCCGCAACCATACTGGAACGATTTACCGCCGTTCTTGGAACAATAAAACCGCTTGGCATCGCTGTCTTTACTATTCACATCGCAACCGGGTGTACTGCTATCCAGAGCACACGGATCCGGCGATGTGTTGGGCGTGCCATCGCCCGTCGTGTCATAGCCGGTAAAGGCACCGCCATGGTCGACATCCGTACGATTGCCCTTGTCATCGACAGCTGAATAACCATCACCCGGCGTCACATTATGTATTTTGCCATCTTTATCGATGTAATATTCCATATCGCCTGTCGGCGTGAGGGTATGTTTACCATCAGAATCTTCATAATAGTATTTACCATCAGAATCTTTTTTAACATCGACTTTGACGGGATTGCCATCTTTATCAATATAATAATAACCGCCATGTTTGTCTTTAAAAATGTAATTACCATTATTATCTTTAAACGCCGGTTCACCGACATTGACGATCTTATCATTATCTTTATCGTAATAATAATAGCCGTCATCACCACTCGTGTGGACGCCTACAATATTGCCATCTTTATCAATATAATAACTGCCTTTCCAATTATCTTTTGAGATTTCTACCCGATTACCGTCTTCATCATAGTAAAAGTAAACATCATTGCCTTTTGCATCTTTACCTTTATAAATGGTATGTCCGTTGACATCTTTATAAGGCTTGGACAAATCGACATAAACTTTATTGCCCTTATCATCAAAATAAAAATATTTACCATCTTTGTCTTTATAAATAATATTGCCTTCGGAATCGACAAACGCCTTTTCAAGCTTACCAATGACATTGCCTTTGTCATCGGTAATCGTACCATCATCATTCACATAAATGGTACTGCCATCATCATCCTTATATTTTTCCTGAATATCGACATCGACGCGATTGCCACTGTCATCAATATAATACGCCTGGCCATCGTCATCGACGAGAATCACGGGTTTGCCGTCTTTTCCCGTATAAACTTCCTCAATGACGATCGAGACATTCTCTTTGACGCCGTCGCCGTCCAGATCCGCCGTCACAGGCTTCGAAACTTGTGCAACTTCACCTTCTTCACATTCCGTGATCGAATCGACAAAACGTTCCTTGCCTGTATCGTCCGTACACGAAGCCTGTCGCCAGACAGTCCACGATCCGGAATCATCCTGAACGAGATTGCAGACAAAATCGGCATCTTTTCTGGCATTTTGCTTATACTCTTCAGATAATTCATCATCTATCTTAGGATCATAGCAGTACTCATCCAGTACTTCTTGCATCTTCTCGTCATTTTCGGCGATTTTTTCGAGCACTGTCCTGGAATCTTCCGTCGTCATCATCGGATAGCCGGCCGGGCTCGTAATAAGTTCATCCTCGCTCGGCAAATCCACTTTCATGCCGTCAGGCAGCTTGCCATCCTCACCCAGGAAGTCCGTCACATCCATTTTGGCGCCGTCCGTGCCGAGCGTCTCGGGCATGACGAAGGTGACGATCTCAAAGGATACAGGCGACGCCACCTGGTGATAGAAATTGAGGTAGTACTTGGTGTTGTACACGGAACCCGTGTTAAAGCCGACAAAAACATCGCCATTTTCATCTGTCGTGCTGCAGCTTGCCGCCGGGCTGAAGACGCCACCGTCATTCTTTGCACCCTCGCTGTCATCCGTCACAACCTTCCAGCAAATCGTTTCATCGGCCTGCGGCTTCATTGCCGACGTATCGGTCACGCCTGCTTCTGCCGCCCCCACAAGGTGGACGGCAAACGTCTTCTCCGTTTTGACAAAAAGTTCCTGATGCGTCTTGAGCTTTGCCGTCATATCGGCCGACCCGAACTTGGTTTTGGCTTTGGACAATTCTTCAAGTATCCCGGCATCCGCCGTCGGATCGAGGTCGAGGTTGTTGACGACATCGAGCGAACCCTCGCTCAGGCCAGGATCACCAATGCGCGGCGGGCGCTGGACGTTGAGTGCCATCGAACCGGGCGCGTCGGCATTGGCCGACCAGACGTTGACCCAGTACATCGGGTTTTCCATATTGTAGAGCGTCCCCGTCTGCACGCGGAACTTCGCCTTGCCGTCATTCGACGTCGTGATGACGAGCTTGTTCGAGTACTCCCCGTTTTCGTTGAGCGTCGCGCCGGCACTGTCCTTGCTGCTCCACACGAGCGCACCGTTGGCATCCGCGTCGCCCGATTCCAAAACAATGACGAGCTGCATCGGCTTCGGCACCGAAACTTCCGTTTTGCCGTCTTCCGAACTGAGCGCCTTCAGTTCGACATTCACCTCAACGATTTCATTTGTTTTCGTCGTCGCAACTTCGGGCACAACTTTGATTGTCACAGGGCCGACAGAGGCATCATAGTCCCCAAGAAGCGTCTTCGACGGCTTCGTCGCCGGATTCGAACTGAGCCCGCTGCCTTCCGTACCAAAAAGATTGGCCTCATTCACCGCATCCGAGGCGTACGGTGTACCGCCATAATTCTTGTATTCTTCAGGGCGTCGGCCCGAAAGCTCTTCTGTATTTGCACATCCGCCAGCAACGATGGCCGCTGCCATCAAAATCACGCCAGTTCTGCTTAGTTTACTCATGTCATGTCCTCCAAATTTCAAGACGAAAACACACAGATATACCTATTTTATCCTACCGCAAATGTGCATTTTATTCAACGAATGAGCGTGACTTTTTTTTGTTCGCTTCTTCTGAAGCGCTTTTGATGCGCATTTCAGATTTGCATCTTTTGTCTGCCGCGCTATCCGCACGCGGATACGCGCTGACAGTAGCGGCTTCGCTTGCGCGATACGCCGCCACATGCCGTCGCTATCGTCTGCGACGATACGCGCCGTCTTTTTTGTTTCTGCATTATGTCGTTGCCAACGTGTTATGAAGCATTTATACTAAAAGTTCATGACTGCCGGCATCTACCGGATATATTCTCTCTGATTCGACGGACGGCCTGATATGCGTGTACGTTCTGGCGGCTGTGTTGGCCGCATTAAAACAAGACAAACCAACGAAGACTGTATCGCCATAGACCCCAACGGGAGCTTTTTCATTCTCGCTGCAGGCATGGGTTCGAACGAATCCGGCGCATTGGCAAGCCGAAGCACTTGTGAGACAATCGTGCGTACGCTCGTTCCTAAACGGGAACAGATCGATGCCCTCGCCTCAGATGCTCGGCCTGATGCGCGCAAAATGCTCATGGCTGCTTTGCGTGATGCGCTTCACCAGGCGGAGCGCGAGATATTCAAACTCGCCGGTTCCAATCGCTCGCTCAAAGGCCTGGCCTCCACATGTGACCTCGTCTATCTGGCAAATGGCACGGCTTATATTGCCCATGTCGGCGATTCGCGCGTCTACCTTTTGCGCGGCGACACCGGACGACAGCTCACGCTCGACCACAATATGTATGAGTATTTACGCGCACAGGGAAAACGCGAGGATGAAATCGCCTACAACCCTTATCGCGAACGCATCGTACGCGCGCTTGGCATGAGCGGCAATGCCGATATCGACACGCTTCAATTTGATCTGCGTCAGGGAGACCGCATCGTCATCTGCTCTTCCGGTCTTCACCGCTATCTCCAAAATGCAACCCATCTCGCTCAGCTCTACCGCAGCGTCGAGCCACAGCGTGCAGCCGAGTTCCTCACAAACTTTGCTTACGAACACAATGGCGAGGCATGTATATCAAACATCTGTATTGAGATCAGCGATCCTGGCATGCGCCATTCTTCCATCGAGACTGACAGCAAAATCACAGCCCTTGAACAAATCTGTTTTTTCAGGGATCTGAGTTATCAGGAAATGCTCCAAGTCATGCCCATAACGTTTGAACGTACATTCGAACCAGGTAAAGTCATTATCCGCGAAGGGGACGAGGGCGACGAGCTGTTCATCCTCGTCGAGGGTGCCTGTGAAGTAACCAATTCTGGCGTCAAACTTGCCAAACTCGAAGCTGGAAGCTCTTTTGGCGAACTTTCTCTCGTCGATCGCCAACCCAGAAGTGCGACAGTCACCGCCCTCATGCCCTGCCGTGTTCTGATCATACGCGCCGCCGATTTCGAAAAACTCACCATATCCGGTTCCCTGGCCGTCAAACTGCTCTGGAATGTCGTACACGAACTCTCGGAACGCCTCAGACGCTCAAGCGATACAATCCGAACACAGGGTGTCCAGTTGCTTGAACTGTCAGATACACTTGAGCACCTCAGACACAAATCATTCTAAACTAGACCTCGGCTATTCCTTGGAGTATAATCTTCACAACCATGTCGTTTTTTGTATGTTCCAAAACGACATTATCTTACGTTCCTCACGTTCATTAGGCATCTTCGGAAATACCGCATGTTTTCGATCTGCGATACTTAAAGCGTGTGACGGTGTCCATTTTCTTTCCCCTTCTTAAACTTTAGATGTCACGCTGATGACAACGATAATGTTTTGATGTGTTACCAGGAGACTGTTCAGGTATGACTGATTCAGGACAACCCCAAGATACGACGAACAACAGCAGTTCTTCTCGCTCTGATATCATTTCTAGACACGCGCCAGCATCGAAACTGCCTTCTGCCAGCTCCGCATCCCGCTCTGGAGCAACCCATGTTCCTTCGCGAGTGCCAAGTCATGTTTCCGCCCAGATACCTCAACCGGGCGATTCCAGTGTGTCTGCAGCGGCACGCGGCCGTCAGGGCCGCGTGAGTTCAACGACCATAAATAAAGTTGCCTCCCAGAGAGCGTCTTCTTCCTCCGTTCCATCTGTGCCACTCCATAGTACATATGATAATCCCGGAGACAGCAAACTCCCCCCACTTCCGGGCGCAAAAGCACCTTCTTCTGCTCCAAAGCCGCCCATCCCTCAAATTCCCAAACAAAGTGCCCCTGCAAACACGCCGGCTCAACCGACCAAACCGACCTCCCCTGAAAAGCCAGGAGCTGCTTCACCCTCTCAGCAAACAACGCCCCCCGCTCAATCACATCCGTCGACGAATGTCGATAAAACAAAGTCAGGGGCTTCGGCTGACGTCGGCAAAAATAAATCGGGGGACACCAATAAGGATGAAAACCAACCATCCGACAACACCATCCCCGTCGGCACGCGCATTGACGAAAAATACGAAATTCTTGGTACATTAGGCACTGGCGGTTTTGCTACCGTCTATCGCGCTCGTCACCTCATGATTGACCGTGATGTTGCGCTTAAAGTTATGGATATCCAGAAAGGCGTCGATCCGAGTTATAAGGAACGCTTTTTCCGTGAAGCCAAAATCGCGTCCAAAATCCAACACAATAACGTCGTCTCCATTTACGATATCGGTGTCATCTCTCAGACGCAACAACCCTACATCGCAATGGAAATGCTCGTAGGCCATGATCTAAGCCACGAACTTGAAAAAAATGGCCCTCTGAGCCCTAAACGCGCCTATGTCCTTTTCCGTCCAGTGCTTGATGCACTCGCCGAAGGGCATCGTCAGGGCATCGTCCATAAAGACCTCAAGCCTGAGAACCTCTTTTTGATTGATCCAGGCGGCCCGCATGAATCCATGAAAGTACTCGACTTCGGCGTCGCCCGTATCGATTCGTCTGAAGTCGCTAAACTTACCAGCGCAGGCCAGCTCCTCGGCACACCGCGTTATCTCGCACCTGAATACATCAAGTCTCAACTCGTCACACCTGCTATTGACGTTTATCAGATGGCACTCATCCTCAGCGAAGCCTTGATCGGCATCCCCGCCGTCAGTGGCGACCCGTATAGTGCTATGATGCACCATTGCCAGGGTGACCTTCGTATTGCTGACTTCCTTCTCGAAGGCGAGGTTGGTAAAGTTTTTTGTAAAGCCATTGCGCTCGATAATAATGAACGTTACCAAAACTGTGAAGAATTTGCAGCAGCTCTCGATACGATCGAACCCTACTTTGAAAGCACGGTTCCCATCCACGGCGGCGATCCCCAATCGACGCCGGAACGTCATGTTTCCTCAAAAGTCATTCTGCAGACGGGCAATATCAAACCCATCCTGACAGCGTCAAGTCTGACGGCTGTAGTCAAAGCACCCAAAAAGAAAAAAGCAATTCTTCCCCTCAGCATCATTGGGGTTGTCGCGCTACTCGGCATTATCATTGTCCTTGCAGTAGCCGCATCCAAAAAAGCCCCCGCTCCAACCCCTGCCCCCATTGCCCAACCTGCCGTCAATGAAGCACCACAGGAACCTGCAAAACCTGCCACGCTGACATTCAACTTTGAAACAACACCGGAAGGGGCATCCGTCATGCTTGCAGACATTGAGCTCTGTAAGACGCCGTGTCCGTATGAGTTTAAAAAAGACGAGACAAATAAAATTACATTCGTTCTCGCTGGCTATGAACCTTTTGATGCCACAATCAATGAAACCATCTACGAATTGAAGTCCGGTAAGATCTCTGCTGAACTCAAACAAATGTCTAAACCCAAGATCACATTCACCATCAACGTCAAACCGGCCAATGTCGAAGCGCGCCTCTATGCTGCCGATGGTATTCCCAGACGTTGCAAAACGGAATGTAAATACGAGTTTGACCCCAATGAAGCCACCGAAGAAACATTGACGATTAATGCTTCTGGATATAATGAGCAAACGTTTATCATCAATGAAAACACTGAAGAAGAAGTCAATATCGAGTTGATCAAAGCGCCGAAACGCGCCGTAACGAAACCGACCACACCGGCACCAACGACTGCTCCTACCCCAGCCCCCACAGCACCAGCCAAGCCGCCGCAAGAACAAAAACCTGGCTTCAAGTTCATGTAATCACACACATTCATCAAGGTTATTGGTGAATGATCTATCTTTCAATACGCCCGACTTTCGTCGGGCTTTTTTGTCTATTTACTTTAACGGTTTCCTTATCTACAGATGATTTCGTCATGCTATTTTTGGACATGAATGAACTTCCATCAAACTACCAAAGGTGAAACAGCACGTCATACCATATTAGCTGATTGGGCATTTTACATAAAACTACAAGTAGGCCTAAACATTGTCCCCCTATTGGAATTATGCCAACAAAACGCGCCGTGTTACGAAAAATTATGATCTGTTCAGGTTATTTTGTTTATTTTTACTTGAACAAAAGTCGGTTGGCTCAAAAAACGAAGTCGCCTAAACGCGTCATACCAAGCCAAAATACACATTTTGGGGGGCATTGCGCACGGTGTACGCAAAGTCGTAGAACTTTGGCGTAACAAGGGTAACTGCCCAGTAGTATCTGTAATGACATTTTGGGTCTCCTGCCTTATGATGCCGAAGTACTCTTAAAGAAAGATGTGCCAAGCCGCGCTAATACCAAAGGAATTGACGGCTTCAAAACCGAGTATCTTGTTAGGATTTGAAGCATGAAAGCTAGTGCTCATGCACTTTTCTTTTGGCGTGGTGCTGGCGGAGGGATGGACGATTTTTTGTGGTGTAAGAACTTGTGAGAATGGCGACTGTGGGTGGCACGGTT
>JAFOHE010000205.1 GCA_017421975.1 Pseudomonadota bacterium | reverse complement strand
TTACAAAACAATATTCTATTTAATCTTTACGTTGGCGACGGATTATTGTGTCAGAACGGAGCAATGCAGTGCCGCAGGCCGTTGCGATGCTCTCATCGAAACCGAAGACACGATCTATTTATTTGAGTTCAAACTCAATGGCACCGCCGAAGAAGCCTTAAAGCAAATCGACGACAAAGGTTATGCGATACAATACGAAGCTGGCGACAAAAAGGTCGTCAAAATTGGTGCAAATTTCGACGGCGACAAACGCACGATCGAACGGTGGATTATCGACGGATAAACGCCCGCGTATCCCGCAGGGATAGCGGGCGAAGAGCGGCGTATTTGCCTATGGCAAATAGCCGCGCAGGCGAGCCGTAGGGGCGGGTCTGAGACCCGCCCCAAGGCGAGTAGAAACGTTCCATGGAACGTCTCAAAAAATGTAAAACGCGGCGTATCCCGCATGGGATAGCCGCGTGTGTGCATGGTGTATCAGCCACAGGCCGATAGCCGTGCCAAACTTGAAAGGACTAGTCTTCCGGCCAGGGCGTACAGGAGGCAGGACGATTATAATCACTACTCTTCAATGTATATGTGGCGGGAATGATCATGTTATATAATTCGCCATCTTCGTTGAGCTTGCATTGTTGACAAGAAACATACTCTTTCTCAGTAAGCCCTCCGACTTCATCTACCCAAAAACTAACCGCTCCCTTTTCTAAACAGGGCTCAGACTTGTGACTCGAAGCAGAGCCACCATGATACGAAAATCCTGCGCCGGTTTTGGCTTTTTTACAGACGAAGTTGTCAGTTCCACAACTTAGTTTTCTGACTTTCCATTTTATATTTTGGTGTGAGAAGAAAATATACTCACTTGCGCAGAAATATAAATAATTATCTCCACCTATAAATGGCGCAAATTTGTTTGGATCACATAAATCATTTTCATTGACTTTCGTACACGCCTCATTGCCCGTTTTGCAATAGGGTTTATCATCTGGGCATTTTTCGCTTTGCCATTTGCCGTCGACACATGTTTTCAGCGAGAATGTTTTTTCGTCACATTCGACGTTGCCGTTATGGCTACACGCATCGGGATCCTCGTAGCTGCAGTCTGTAAAGTTGATGGTACAATTTATGTTGCAATCAAGAAAACCAGTATTATATTTTTTATCCCATTCGCTGCAGTGCCATTTGTCATCTCTGAAATAAGCCTCATCGAAAGTTCCATCATCCAATTCTCCTTCTCCGTCGCAATCCTCGCCATCTTCAAGGATACCATTTCCACACTCGGCTGGCTTCTTACAAGCGGATTTATCGAATGTGCAACTTGTACATTTGAGCGTGCCACCGCTGAAGCCGGCGAAATCGGTACACGATTTTCCGCGCAGATCCGAGCCGTCGCAATCTTCGCCCGCTTCCGCGCTGTTATTGCCGCAAAAGGCCTCGGCGCTGGTTCCGTCACACTTGTTGACCGCCGATTTTGAATTGCGTGGCGAAGGCGTGTCGGCCTCGAAATCATTTGAATTGTCATTGGTATCGACACAGCCGCCATCTTTACGCAAACCGGCTTTTTTTGCACTTAAAGCGGCCATCGGCGTTCCTTCGGCCCAGTTCGCCGAACCGTAACCTACGGCATCGATATAACCCGATGTCGGTTTTGAAGTATTAAGCTGCTTATCGCTGTTTACAAGAAAAAGTTTGCCGTTGGCGGCTGCCGGTTGGATCGAGGTACATTTGTAGTCTGTCGTTACAGGAAGTTCGCCTCCATTCGTTCCAGCATCACCAAATGCAATCAGATAATAACCGCCCTGTGGCAGTTTGACGTTGGATGGCAATTTACAAGTGGACGAAATTACATCTTTATTGGAACCGCTATACTGGATACTCCATCCCGAAATATCGACCTCGCTTTCATCAATATTATGCAATTCGATATATTTTGTATTATATACGGCTCCACTGTTGCCTCCACCGGGATATATCTGGCTGATAACGACTTTATGTACAGGGTTCGATGCCGGTTTTGTACAAACATTGGCGCTGCATTTGGTTTTTCCATCGGTACGGTCAGCACAATGTGCATCGAGTGAACATTCGACACAGCTGGATGTATCAAATTTGCATTGATTACATTTTAGTGTCCCATCATGGAAACCGTCAAAATCGGCGCATGATTTTCCTTTTAGATCGGTGCCATCACACGCTTCACTGCCTTCGGCCATATTGTCGCCGCATGTGATTTGGTGCCCTTGAGGCGCACAGTGACCATTGGAGCATATTTCGCTAGAGGCACATAGTGTTGTATCTGTCTCTGTACATTCGAAACAGCCGCTTTTGTCGAATTCACACGCTGCATTACAGGCGAGTGTACCGCCAATATAATCCGGGTATTGATCACATTGTTTTCCATTGAGATCATTTTTGTCACAGCTCTCACCCGCCTCAACTACGCCATTTCCACATTCAGGCGTATTTGCCGTTGGCGCGACACAGACTTCATTTTCCACATCGCACGTCGTCTTGCCGTCTGTCCTCGACGCGCATTGCGCATCGGTCGTACATTCAGGCGTATTTGCCGTTGGTGCGACACAGACTTCATTTTCCACATCGCACGTCGTCTTGCCGTCTGTCCTCGACGCGCATTGCGCATCGGTCGTACATTCAGGCGTATTTGCCGTTGGCGCGACACAGACTTCGTTTTTTACATCGCACGTCGTCTTGCCGTCTGTCCTGC
>JAFOHE010000204.1 GCA_017421975.1 Pseudomonadota bacterium | reverse complement strand
GTAGGGGAACCTGCGGTTGGATCACCTCCTTTAACGGATATATTTGATATATCGCGTGGTCATACGCACTTCGATCGTGTTTCTTCTTCTTGGCTTTCTGGCCGCGTGTGCACGTATTTTCATGAATTGATCATGGAATATATGCAAACGCGGCTTTTTTTTATTTTCGATGTGCCGTGGATTTGCGTGTGTGATTGGTTTGGCAAGCGATAACATGTGCTGAAACATAAAGCGTGCGGGTGTGGATTTTTGTTTTATGAACGTGTATAGCCATTTCATTATGGTGTTGCGTCATCCGCTTTGGGGTAGTGTTCAGGGAAGTGGCTGTGTGCTTTGCCAGTAGATGTGTTGATTATTTGGAAATAAGTTCCTCCAATGATTTGTTAATATCCATTTGAGGTCTTGTAGAAACAGGGCTGTTAAGCACAACTGAGCAGAGGAAAAAATGCTTGAGAGAACAACCATGAAACAAGTTCTGGTAAATGGGGATCATCTGATGAAATGGCAAGTGGGAGAACGCGTTGTATATCCGAGTCATGGCGTTGGAGAGATTGTTTCGATTGAAGCGAATGATTTGTTTGGTCCTGGCGTAGAAGTTTATGTATTGGAACTGATGCAGTCGAACCGACGCCGCGTTATGATTTCGACCGAGAAAGCGGAAAAAGGGGCTTTACGACCGATTGTTGATAAAGCGGAAGCCGAAAGGATCATAAACAGCCTGAAGGAACCGCCGACTGTTTCAAAAACGGTTCCATGGACGAAGCGCAAGCGGATTTTGCTTGACAAGCTTTCGTCATGTTGTTTACAAGACGTAGCCGACGTGCTTAGAGAGCTCTATCATTTGAAAGATGTCAAAGATTTGAGTTTTGGGCAGCGTCGTTTATTTGATACGGCAATCGCCTTGATTGTTCAGGAGCTTTCAGTTGCATTAGATCGTTCAGCAGAATCTGTTGAAGCAGAGATTCGAGCGATGTTTGCCTGAGCAGTATCAGATGTATTTTTTCGAGTCGATCTGTTTCGTTGTGGTTTTAAGCTGCAAAGTTGACAACAGGTCAAAACAGAAAGCAGAAGTTGCGAGAAGTGACTTCTGTTGTTTTGTGCGTGAAACGCAAAAGGAAGTGAGTGCACATTTTCGTGCAAATTTCAAAACGTAAGTTTTAAGGAGAAAATCCAACCATGCGCATGACCGGTCCCCGCGTCAAAATTGTTCGTCGTTTCGGTAACATTCAGCTGCCTGGCCTTACTCGCAAGGCTGCTAAAAAACGTCAGAATCCCCCTGGGCAGCACGGTGCGAATCATCGTCGCAAAGCCAGTGAATATCGTGAACACCTTGACGAAAAGCAGAAAGTTCGTCTTAACTACGGCATCAGTGAACGCCAGATGCGTATCTACATGAAAGCCGCCATCAGCAGCAAACTCGATACGGGTCTTCGTTTGATTCAGCTTCTTGAAAGCCGCCTTGATAATGTTGTTTTCCGTGCTGGTTACGGTGCAACGATTCCTGCTGCACGTCAGCTCGTCAATCATGGTCATATTCTTGTCAATGGTCGCAAAGTTGATATTGCCAGCTTCCAGGTTCGTCCGAATGATGTGATCACGCTTCGTGAACGCTCCAAGAAGATCCAGGTTGTCATTGACTGCTTTGCAACGCCTTCGCTTGCTCGTCCGAGCTATCTCGAAGTTGTGGATGCCAACGCCATGAGCGTCAAAATGACATCTTTGCCTGCGCATGAAGATGTGCCTATCACGGATCTCAAAGACAACCTCATCATCGAGTACTACAGCCGCATGGTGTAATCAGGTTGGCAGCGCTTCAGAGCGCTGGACGCATGTTTTTAAAAGCGCATGTTCGATCGACATGCGCTTTTTTTTGATTTGAATGAAACCAACGTTGGATTTCAGAATACAGGATTAAATTATGGCAATTAAAGCAGGTATCCCAAAAGGAACGCGAGATTTTCTTCCACAGCAAATGCGTGCGCGTATGCGCGTCATGGACACCATTCGTCGTGTCTATGAAAAACATGGTTTTGAACCCATTGAGACCCCGGCCATTGAGAACATTGAAACGCTGATGGGTAAATACGGTGAGGAAGGTGATCAGCTTTTATTCAAGATTCTCATGCGTGGTGCTAAGGCAGCAAGTGGGCAATGTGATCTGGGACTTCGTTATGATTTGACGGTTCCTCTCTCTCGATTTGTGGCGATGCATCAGAACGAGATTGGACGCATATTTAAGCGTTATCAGATTCAGCCTGTGTATCGCGCCGATCGTCCTGGACATGGACGTTTTCGCGAGTTTTATCAATGCGATATCGACATGATTGGCGCTCCGGCCCCTGTTGCGGAAATTGAGCTTCTTCATGCCGTCAATGATGTTTTTGCCGATCTTAAATTTGGCGGTCTTGTCATTCATTTGAATGACAGACGCGTTTTACGTGCGCTTATCGAAGTGGCCGGCATTGATGTGGCACTTGAAACAACAGCCGTTACAGCCATTGACAAACTCGATAAAATTGGTCGCGAAGGCGTATCCAAAGAATTGACTGAACGTGGTATTGCAGCGGAAGCAGCGGAAAAGTTGCTCGATATGATTGCCCCCAAGGAGAGCAATGAGGCGACATTGGTGGCTTTGGAGGAACTGTTTACTGGTCATGAAGATGCGCTGCAAGCTTTACGTGAAATGCGTACGATTGTTGGAGCATGTTCGGCATTTTGTGGCGATGGACGCGCAGTGCTCGTCGATCCCTCGCTTGCGCGTGGTTTGAATTATTACACGGGGGCGATTTTTGAGATTCAGGCGGAAGGTTTAGGTTCTAGTATTGCCGGCGGTGGTCGATACGATCATTTGATTGGTATGTTTTCTGGAAAAGATATTCCAGCTGTCGGCATCAGTTTGGGATTTGAACGTATTTGTGTCATTATGGAAGAACGTAAAATGTTCGATGACACGCGTCGAAGCGTTGATGTTGTGGTTGGTCTTTTTGATGAAACATCGTTGGCACCATCGATTGAGGTGTCTTCGAAAATTCGGGCTTTGGGCCTTTCCTGTGAGCTTTACAGTGGTTTTGATAAGCTTGCCAAGCAATTCAAGTATGCGAATGAACGTGGGGCACGTTACGTAGCACTTATTGGAAGCGAAGAAATGACGCGTCGCGAAGTCACGCTTAAGGATATGCTTTCTGGCACGCAGACGACTGGATCATGGGACAAATTATCTTTAATCGAAGGCAATTTGTGTTTTGAAGATTAACCCTATTCATTGCGTTTTTGGGTGATGCAGATAGGCCATGCGGTATTGTGGCATTGCATATCATTTGCTTATTGTGGCATCGAATCATCTTTTGATTTGCTAACGCATTGTGAAGAACGAGGGGGTAGTGGCGTATTGCCCCCTTGAGAGGCGTTTGTGAAACACGTCTCTGACAAGGGGGCAATAGCCGCGTAGGGGGAGACTTCCCCCGCCCAAAAATAAAAAGGCAGCTACAGGGAGCTGCCTTAAAGTACAATCAATTGGAAAGTGGATTGTTATTTTGCAATGCATTTGCCGGCATCGCACGCCATATTGCTGTCAGCGCAGTCAGTGATATCGACGTGTTTATTATTGATGCATTGTTGAACTTTGGAGCCGTCGCATGAAAGTGCGTTGGGTTCGCATTCTTTCGTGACGCAGGCGTAGGAAGAACCTTGAGCCATGCAGATTTCGGAAGAAGAACAGGTTTTTTCAGTACTCCATACGTAAGAGAAGATATTTTGCATTTTGCATTTTTCGACGGAAGCGTTATTTACGCCACAACGCACATCGTTGACATTTGTGATGGCGCAACCTGTGGTGAGGTTTCTGCAATAGGCGAATTCGATGCCACCGGAAGTGTAGGATGTACAACCGGACTGGCAATGGGATTTGACGGCGTAGAGGCCATCTGAACATGTCATGAGATTGGACCCTTCGCATTTGGAGCCAATGTCATCGGCATTGATGCGGAGAAATGCCAACGTGGCGGATGAGATTTGTTCGACGTTGAGATTGCTGCATTGCGTGTTGACGCAGACGCTTCCCAATTCCGAGTTACATAAACCGGATTCGCAGCCATAATCGGTCGTATTCCACTCGGCATTATCCCCGCAATAATATCGCACCGAGCTTGCGATTCCGGAGATGAGTGTCGGGCAATAATAATCGCCGACATTGCAGGCGCATTTTGCGATTTCGTCGTCTTGTTGGCAGATTCTGTTGTCCGTGGCGCAGTTTGTGTCTGTCATCCATGTGCCATTATGGCAGATTTCGACGCTGAGGCCATCGGCGGCGCATCGTGTGGAATCGTCGCTGCATACGCAAGTGGCGGCACCATCTGTATCTTTGCACAAAGCGGCGTCGCCACAAGAGGATTTGATGACCCACGCGGTATATTTTTTATTGCGCGTTCCTGGAACGGTGGCTTCCTGACATTCGAGGACATTACCTTTGTCGTCGCATCGTGTGGCTCCTTTGGTACATGTGCATCCGTTGTTACTACAGACGGCGGCGTCATCGCATACGGCGAGGTCAGACCATGCACCGTCTTGGCAGACTTGGAAGGCCGTATCAGAACATTGGACGTCACCTGTTGAACAGACGTTACATTTTCCGTTGTTGCAGCCCAGGTTGCATCTTGAAGAAGCTGTCGTGTATTGCGAACCGCTGTCATCGCAGGTCAGGACATAGTCGCGGTTAAAGATTGAGTTTCCGCACGTGGTGGTACCAGGGATACAGGTCATACATTCGCCGTGGTGACAGACGCTGTTGATGCTGTTACAACTTTTCGATGCGCCCCAGACGCCGTTGGAACAGACCTGGTATTTGGCGAAGGTAGCCGTTGTGTCACAACGTTTTGCGCCTGTTGTACATTCGGCTGTGGAAGTGTCTGTGACGCAAGCGGCGTTCTGGCAGATCATGCCAGTACCGCAGACGTTGATATCACTCCATTTGCCGTTGATGCAGGTGATGATCCCCGTATTGTCTTGATTGCATTTGGTGATTTCACCTTCACAGGCGGTGCCTGTTTCGTCGGTTTGGACGGTTGTGCATTTGCCATCGACGCATGTCTGATCATTGCAGGGTATGGGGTCACTCAATTTTCCGTCTTTACATGTGCGGACGCTGTTGCCTTCGCAGACGGCCCCAGAGCCTTCACATTCGGGTGTTTCGACGACGATCTCAGGTTCGATGCAGGTATTGTCGCGGCAGATCTTATTTGCGTCGCAGGCGACGGGGGAACTCCAGACGCGTTTTCCGTCGGCGAGGACACAAGTGCTGTAAGTGTTTTCGGAGCGGCATAGGGTTGCATTTTCATCACTACATTCGTTATGGTCTCCGATATCGGGATTGTCTTTTGAACGGCAGGCACCGTTGGAACAGATCGTATCTGTTGGGCATTGCGTGGGCGTATCTGACCAGTAACCGTCTGCTGTGCATGCGTAATAGAGCGTGGAACCGTCGCTTTCGCATTTTGCGGCGTTTCCGGAGCATTCTTTATTTTTCACGCATCCCTTATCTGGCACAGAGCATGTGAATTTTGTGCCACAGCTGTATTCAGCGGGTTGCCATGCGAAGTCAACGCAGGTATGCGGCGTATTGTCGGCGCATCTGAAGGCATCGAGCGTGCAGAAGCAGCCGTTAATGAATTCGCCAGCGATGCATTCTTCGTCGTCTGCGCAGAACTGTGCGCCGGCAAGCGTCCAGCGGTTGTTCGTGCCGCACTGGATGAGGGTATTGTTATGGCATTGGTTTGTGCCGGCAACGCATTCTTCATCTTTGATGTCGTCAAGCAGATCGGAATCTTCAATACACTGTGCCGTTGTAATGTCGCAGTGTTCGGTTTCTTTGCAGCTATGGTGCATAAGGGTTCCGTTTTCCATGCAGATTTCGTAACCGTCGCGGTTTGCCGTGCAACGTTGTTTGTTGACTTCGTAATTCAGGGAACAGTTGTATTCCGGTACGTTGTCATTATTTTGGATGCAGCCATAGGAACCGATCGCAAGACTGCCACAGAAGTCGGGGCATTCTTCTTTTGTTTTCCATTCGCCGTCGACAAACTGTTGCAAGATGTTGCCTTCGCAGCGAAGTGAGCGGTCAACGAAAGATCCGGCGACGTCTTCGACGCAGCCTAGATAACTTGTTGATGATAAACAAATGATTGTAAACGCAATTTTATATTTTTTCATTAAAGAACCTCCCTGATTGGCGGCCTCAAACGTCGCCTCAAAATGCAGCGAACCATTATAGCTTATGATATTGCAGATATTCAAATAAGAATGGCATTTTCTTCACGTCAAAAAATTGAGGATACGTGGATTTATTGCGTGTTAGAAATCTCGATTTGTCATATAAGCTATATGCGCCCAATTCGGCGTCATTTGAGTTTAACTTGGAGAGCAAGATGAAAGACGAACTGACATTTTATGCATGTGACACAAAAACGCTTGAAGAAAAGATCATGACGCGGGACATGGTGGAAGGCACCGAACTTGCGGGTCATCTTGAGCGCTTGGGTCAGCATTTGGGAACGATGTATTTCAATCATGTATCGATTGGGGATATTTTTCGTGAGCTTGAGAAGCTGACGGGTGCGCCGTTCAAGTTTCTCATGGGCATGGGTGCGCGTCGCCTTGAGCCGTGTGGCCCGATTACTTATTGCGGTCGTCAGATTCCATCGGAGCTGGGCGAATTTGTTTTTGCGATTGAGAATATGCAGAAACTTGAACGCAAGGCAGAGCTTACGGATAAAGAGCGAGATACGCTCGAAAAATGGACGGCATTTTGTGAAAAAATCGAATTGAGCAAAGAGCCTGCTTGCCTTGAGACGCTCAAAAAGTTCCTCACAAAATTCAAAGATCGTACGCCGGAACTGATTTCCGTGTACACACGTTGGAGTCGTTAAGCATCGCGAGGGCGATATTGCCCTTTTTCTGGTGTTTTGAAATTTGCGGCGTGTCTCATGCAGGCACGTCCTTCCTCGGCGATAGGAATCAGAATTGGATTTGACATATGTCACTTTTTGAAACGCATTATTCGAAAGCACAGGAATTTTATGATGAAGGTAATTATGAAGCGGCACGTGTGGCACTTCTTCATGCTCTGGAATCAAATCCTCCGGCCAAAGACTGTCGTGCCCAGGCCTTGCTTGGACATACTTATCGCCGTCTCGAATATGATGATGATGCACGTCAGATGTTCGAATATTGCGTTTCACTCAATACGACGGCGGACGTCTATGCCGAGTTGTCGCTCATTTTGGCAGAAAAAGCCATGGACAGTGATCGCGCGATCGCGCTTGCCAATCGAGCGATAGAAGATGATCCTGACATTGGGGCAGCCTATCTTGCATTGTTTCTTATTTATTCAAAAAGAAATGAATATATCCAATCGCTCAAATATTTAAAAAGTGGATTGCGTCGAGGTGCAGAGTATTCAGAACAACGTGTTTTTGATCTTGTGCGAGGATGGTGCCAGATTTATTGTGATGAACAATATTATGAGGATGCTTTTCAGGTTGTGAATGAAATTGCAGATTATTTCCATTCATTTGATTTTTATGTTTTAAAAGCGCGTCTTGCAGAGCTTGCTTCGCATCCACGCGTTTCTGTAGAGTATTATAAACGTGCACTTTCTTTTGTGAGAGCAGGATCACTTCGAACGGATATTCTTGAAGCGATTGCGCGTTTGGCCATTTAATCTGTATTTATATCAAATTTATGAAAAAAGTATTTATTGCATTTTTGCTTTTGTTGTTATGTTTGTGTAAGCCTTGTTTTGCACAATCTTCTGTCAATGATGATTCTTTCCTTCTTTCGAGTGATTCAGAAGCTGTCTCTTATTCGGAGATACCCTATCAGGCTTACAAGATGGAAGAGGAATACGATCGATCGCTTCGTAATTACAAAATTGCATTTTATACGCTTCTTGCCGTAGGCGGTGCGAGCCTTGTGACGGGTTCGATACTTATGAGTTATGATGCTTTTACAAGTGACGATGATAAATTTGAGGTCACGCGCCCACTGACGATTACCGGACTTTCTTTGTTGGGGTTTGGTAGCGTGGTGATGATTGTCTCGGGGATTATTTATAATATTGGTAGAAATAAATTTGGTTCCTACCATTCATCGTATGATTTTGGTGATGAAAAGTTTGGCTGGCGCCCGAATTTAGTAGCTTCGCCCGAATTTACAGGGGCAACGCTCGATTTGCGTTTTTAGTGGGTGGCAGGGGGAAGCCCCCTACGCGTCTATGGCTTTGCCATACGCCGCTACCCCCAGTGCGGGGCTTTGCCCCGCAACGCCCCGCTTCGCGATTATTGGACTTCGAATGAAATGATGGGAACACCTTCATCGGTGAAGTTGTTGATGAAATATTCCGGTAGCTCCGGAAAATCATATTTTTCATTATTATTGTCATCGGATTCAAAGACTTTCCATTTGACGGCAGGGCGCATACCATCTGAAGAATGCATATACGGTATGGTATTGAAATCGTAAATTGGTGTAAAAGCAGAAGTAGAGAGTTTGTCAAATTTGCAATGGTCTGTGAAACAATAGATGTAAATTTGAGCCAAATAAACTAAAGGCAATTCTTTTGGCAATCCATTTAAACCGAAAATAGTGTTGTCGTGATTTTCTATTTGTGTTGTTTCGTCATATAAATGCCCCATGAGCATAATGTTCCTGATATGTATGCCGTTAGTTGCGATTTGATTACTATCCATTGTTTCTAAACCACTGATTTTTCCAAATAACAAACCGCTAAGATTAGGGTCGCCATTGACATTTGCCCAGGAGGAGATGTTTTCCATAACAACATGACGAATGGTGTAGTTTCTAAAGTTATATTTTCCCATAAAACCGCCGGCATTTTTCCCTTTGACCATGTTCACGCGATTAATGATCGCTGTGTATTCACTATTATACATGCCGTCGCCGCTGGCGACAAAACCGCCTGCTCGACTTTCAGTGATTAATAACATTGCCAAAAACGGATGATCAATCGTGGCATCATGCGTGAATTCGTCATTGATATGCATAGTGCAGTGAAATGGTGCAGGATGTGCTTCATAATCAAGGTCACCAGTGCATGGGATATTTTCGACGCGTTTGGTGACATTGATGATATTGGATGCTTTGCCACCCATGCCAGCAAAAGCACCGCCAGAACTATACGAAGAGACGACATGATCGGCCATGGTGTGTATGCCGACGGCTTCGCCATCACATTCGGCAGCGAAGCCGCCAGCCTCTATTGGTGACATGACAAAATCGGCTTCATTTTGGGAATCAGAGACGATGCCGTCAGTGTCGATGCGGCCGGTAAATCCGCCGGCAAATTGCGTATTTGCGATGACTCGACCTGCTGTGCTATTGACGTTGAGGACAAAACCGTTTGTCAGACCAACGCATCCGCCCGCAAAGAAAGTATCTGTAATTTTATCGATTTTATTTAAAGTCACATTTTGCAAGATGGCATTTTTGTGGATATAACCAGCGAAACCACCAGTACCACCATTTCTGTTATTAGATCCCGTTATTGTATTGACATCATTTTTTTCAATGTTTGAGATAATGCCTTTTTGGTTGCCAACAAAACCGCCGGTTGTCGTGGCTTCGGCATTGATATTGTCAATCTCGTTAAGTTCGATATTGGAGATATAGCCTTGTTCCTGATGACCGACAAAACCGCCGACGGTATCGGCGGTGGCATGGATTTCGGTGACATGATTTTTCTTAATATCGGTGATAGTGCCCTCGAGATAGCCGACGAATCCGCCGACAAATGGATGGGTCTGGGATTCTAAGGATGTGACGTAATTTTCGCATGTTTCGAGTTTCGCCATCTTTTCAATGCGTCCGGCAAAACCGCCGAGGCCACTTTTTTCCGAAGTGGGCGTCGCATCTGTGGCATAATCATGAATCTGCTCAATGCGATGATTGATGTTGGTGATGTCGCTGTTCGAGAAGACTTTGCCGACGAATCCACCGATGTCGTTTGAGCCTTGGACTTCCTGGATTTGGGTATGTAAGCCATCGATCGAACCGCCTGCCATCATGCCGATTACTCCACCGACATTGGCCGAACCGTTGACACGCGTTTGAACTGTATGATTGACGGATTTTTGCGTGTCGTTCTCGGTGAGTATGTAATCGCCATGGACATTACCCAATTCCAGGCTTCCAATAAGGCCGCCGACATTGTTGGTTCCGGTGACAGTTTTAACGTGATTTGAATTGAGTTTGATATTTGCAAAATTACGTCCGGCGAGACCACCGACGAAATTATCGCCTTCAATGTTGGAAGCGACCAAGTTTACGTTTTCGAGCGTGCCCGTGTTGTCGCCGATGAGTCCACCGACATACATTTTGCCTTGTATGTTGGTACTTGCGGCATCAATATTTTGAATAAAGGCTTCATTTTGTCCGATAAATCCGCCGACATGATTGTTCCCAACGATTTTTTCGGAAGTATGATCTACGTCCTGAATGTAAGCCAGATCTGTAGCGAAGCCAGCAAATCCGCCGACATGATTGTTTCCAGATACGCTTTGGATGAAGCTGTGTGTGTTGCGCGTTGAGGACATATCTATGATGCCAGCCAGACCTCCGACGCAATCGGTACCGGAGACGTTTGCGAGGTAAAAATGGCATTGGGATTCATCTTCGTTGATGGTATCACATTGAATTCGGCTTCCGTTACATAGGATACCAGTCAGCCCGCCGACAAAAGCATGGTTTGGGGCATTGACTGTGCAGGGCTGATCGACGGAGCCTAGAATGATATTGAAAAATGTGGTGTTTTGTGCGTGACCGATGAGACCGCCAATGCCGAGTGATGTTTGTTCATAAAGGGTGGCGAAGTCAGGGGGAATGTCAGACGGTGTGTCGTTTGTATTGGTGAGGTTTCCTAGGCGTTCAACGTCGTAAATCTGGCTGTTTTGTGAAACATTTGCCAGTGCGCCTCGGGCGTCTGAGCCATGAACGTCGTATTCGAAGCCAATGTTTGCAATCATGGCGTGATCAAGTTCGCTAAAGAGGCTTTTGGCGAGCGGTTTGTCAGAAGTAATTTTGCGTCTTTTATCGGTATCCCCAAAGGCGGAGAAGTTGATGTAAGAGAGGCGTATCGGTTCCCATTGTTCAGCATTTGTGTCGATGGCGATGTCTTGGGTCAAAAAAACGTTAAGCGTTTCGTTTTTTTCTAGAGCGGTTGTGGTTTGGCGTTTTTGAGCGATCCATTGCGGGAGTTCTTTGAACTTTTCTGTGGAATCAATGCAATAGACATCGTCTTTGGCACATTCTATATTGACACATGCTTTAATTTTGGCGTCATCACACACGACATCCGGGTAACGGTCGGCGCCGTAGCGGTCACATTCGCAGCGTTGTGTGCATTGATGGTTTTTGTTATCCAAATGATAGCTATTGGCTTCATCGCATTGTGTTGGGATGCAAACGCCATCCTGGCAAGTGCCATTTGTCACACCCTGATCATAAGGCTGTGTGCAATCGACACGCATGATGCCACATTCGTTGTCGGTGTCTTCGACACATTCGCCATTGACGTTATAATGGCGATGCTGGTCGAACTCGCACAAGGGATCGAGGGTGCAGGCTTGGGTTGAAAGAGCAACAATCAGGAGTAAAAGCGAATGCAACTGATTCGATTTCATGGATGTGGATCCTTAAAACATTAAGCGATAATGGTCTATGATTTAAGATTTGAACATTCCCCCTTGTGTGTGTTCATTAGTTTATTTTAGCATCATTTTGCAAAGTGTATTGTAAAGAAAAGAAAACGAAGCAGCTGGTGTATGTGCAGGTGGGCTTTTTTCGTGGGTAGAAGGGGACTTTGGCATCAATTGAAGCAATCTTTGGAAGATTGTTGTGCATGTGCAGGCGGGAGGCATGTTTCTATGGTTATGGAGATGGTTAATGTGAATGTCGTTTGTGCGTCATCCTCAGCTTCTGATCTATTAGAGAGCGGTGTTATCATTATGATGTCTACATGATGTCTACAGCAATGGCAGGACAGAGTTGTTATTATTTTTAATTTTTATCAAAAAACGATTGATTATTTTTATTTTTTTTGATATTCTAATTTTTAGGTCTGTAATAACTTGGAATGGTTGAGGTAAAATGACGATATGAAGAAAATACTATTCGTTTGTCACGGCAATATATGTCGTAGCCCGATGGCAGAGTTTGTTTTAAAGGATATGGTCAATCGCGCCGGTCTTTCGGATTCATTTTTGATTGCATCGGCGGCGACGAGCACGGAAGAGATAGGCAATCCGGTTTATCCGCCGGCAAAGCGCATGCTTGAGCAGCATGGGATTAATGCGGATGGCAAGACTGCGCGTCAGATACGGAAGAGCGATTATGCGCAGTATGATTTGATTATTGGCATGGACGAAGCGAATATGCGCAATATGCGACGTGCCTTTGATGGTGATCCAGAGCATAAACTTCATCTTATGATGGATTATTCGTCGCGTCCCGGGACGAGCGTTGCCGATCCATGGTATACGGGTGATTTTCACGCGACGTGGCGCGATGTGAACGAAGGGTGTCGTGGGTTGCTCAAAGCGTTGGGATATTTGGAATAAAGGTGATTGTTTTCACCCAATGGTGCGAATCCATTGAATTGAGAACGAATTTTACGCATGTTATGCAAAGCGTGGGGGCGTTGCGGGGGTATCCCCCGCAGAGGGGGTAGCGGCGTATTTTTGTGTAGGGCTGTTCCGTGGAACGTCCCTGCATAAAAATGCGCCGCGCAGGGGGAGACTTCCCCCACCAGAAAAAGCGAATAAAGATTGCATCTGGTTGTAATTTTGTCTATAAGCTGACGCCGGTTTTTGCAGAGTGTACGCATGCCGGTGCAGGTATGCTAACCTTTGTGATGATATTCTAGGAGGCAATGTGGCTACAAAAGAGGAAGGAATAACCGTCGATGGAACGGTGGTTGAGGCTTTAAGAAATGCGATGTTCCGAGTGGAACTTGAAAATAAACACGTAGTATTGGCGCATGTTTCAGGCAAGATGCGAAAATTTTTCATTCGAATTCTTCCTGGAGACAAAGTGACGGTAGAGCTTTCACCGTATGATTTGACGCGTGGTCGGATAACGTATCGCGAGCGTTAGTGCTGCGAAGAAGCGGAAGGACGTCAGTATTAGCTGACGTTTTTCAATTTTTGCGTTGGTAAATAGATGATATTCGACAAGCTTTTTGGCTATTTTTCGAACGACCTTGCCATTGATCTTGGCACAGCGAATACGTTGATTTATGCGCGTGGGCGTGGGATCGTCGTGCGGGAACCGTCCGTCGTTGCGATCAAGAAAGAGAGTCGCGGCGAGAAACGCGTTCTTGCCGTAGGACGGGAAGCCAAAGAGATGCTTGGTCGAACGCCTGGCGGAATTCAGGCAATACGTCCGATGAAGGATGGTGTCATAGCGGATTTTAATGTGACGCAGGACATGCTTCGTTATTTTATCATGCGTGCGCACAGTCGAAAATTGCTTGTGCATCCGCGCATTGTGATTTGTATTCCGTATGGCATTACAGAAGTGGAGAAGCGTGCGGTACGCGAGAGTGCGGAGAGCGCTGGTGCGAGGGAAGTGTATTTGATTGACGAACCGATGGCAGCAGCGATTGGCGCGGGTCTTCCGATCACGGAGCCATCAGGGAACATGATTGTGGACATTGGTGGCGGTACGACAGAAGTGGCGATTATCTCGCTTCGTGGCATTGTCCATTCGAACTCGGTTCGCGTTGGTGGTGACAAACTGGATGAAGCGATTATTCAGCATTTGAAAGCGAAGTATTCGCTTTTGATTGGTGAGCGCACGGCGGAGCAAATCAAGTGTACGATTGGTATGGCCGATTGTCCACCGGAAGAGGAACGTCTGACGATGTCGATTAAGGGGCGCGATCAGGGGACAGGTCTTCCCCGCTCTGTGACGATCAATTCGGATGAGATTATGGAAGCGCTTTCGAATCCGATATCCCAGATTGTCCAGGGTGTGAAATCGGCACTTGAGCAGACGCCGCCTGAATTATCTGCCGATATTATCGAGAAAGGCATCGTTTTGACGGGTGGGGGTGCGCTTTTAAGGAATCTGGACATTTTGATCCGCGAAGAGACGAAGTTGCCCGTATTGATTGCGGATGATCCATTGACGTGTGTCGTCCGCGGGTCTGGTGAAATTCTTGACAATATCGATCTTCTTCGTGAAATAACGGACAGTGTGTGATGACGCAAGCGCAGCCATCCGCACTGTGGAACTATCGACGAAAAGACCATGCACGAACTTATCAAACGCTATCAGACGATTGGCGTCATTATTTTGGCAATGTCGCTTCCTATCGTCGTTCTTGTTCTTTCTCATGGTGACAGACAGAAGCGTATGGTAGGTCAATCTGCCTTGGGTGGTGTCCTTGCCTTTGTGCAAAACCACAATGATTACGTTATAGGCAATGCTTCTGGCTTTTGGGATAATTATATTGATCTGATCCATACCAAACAGGAGAATGAGCGTCTTCGTCTTGAGAATGCGCGTCTTCGAGAGGAAAACATAGGTCTTCAGGGCATATTGCAGCAGAACGCACGTCTTTCGAAGCTGGTAGGTTTCAAGCAGGATCGCCCGATTTATGATTTGGAGCCTGCACGCGTAATATCTGCGGATATTTCGCCTTATTTTCGCGTTTTACGGATTCGTCTTGAAGCGCAGTCGGAAGCGATACGTCCGGAAATGCCTGTCGTTTCATCGGAGGGTCTTGTCGGCAGAATTGAGCAGGTGAATGGGCGGTATTGCGATGTTATGCTGACGATTGACCCACGTTCCAAAGTCGATATTTTGACGAATCTGAACCGATCACGTGGCATTTTGACGGGTCTTGGGGATGAGAAGACGTATGAAGCGAAACTGTCTTATTTGCTTCGTCGTGATGAAGTTGAAGAAGGTGAGATCGTTGTGACGAGCGGTCGAGCAGGGACATTCCCGAAAGAGTTGCCCGTTGGTCGGATTACATCGATTGATGCGCAGGATTTTGGTCTTTATCAGCGCGTGACGGTGACGCCCCTCGTTGATTTTTCACGCCTTGAAGAAGTTTATATTATTACGGGAGTACGTTAATGTGGCCTGCCGTCATACTGAATATGCTTTTGCCAATATTGGGTATCATCATCGTATCCAATATTGGTTCAGCATTTGGCGTGCATGTGTTTCCCGATATGATGATCATAGCAGCTGTTGGTGCATCCGTAATGGCGTTACCTATGGTATCTTCGACGCTTTGTTTTTTGGTTGTTTTGGCGGTTGAGGATATGAACATGTCTGGTCCGCCTGGTTTGGCAGCCTTTGTAGGTGTAATCATTTATTTGATTCTTCGTTTGATCACAGTTCGAAATCCGCCCCAACGCTTTATTGGCATTGTTGTTATTGATTATTGTTTTGGCTGAAGCCGGATTATCCCTGTCGCAGACCATCAGTACCCTGTCGATGCCCAGCTTACGGCATTCATCCAATGCCAGTCTGATCATTTCCGTGGCATGCCCCTTTCCTCTTTCCGAAGGCCTGATCCCATCCCCGATGTGACCGCCCTCCTTCAGCAGGTATTCATTGAGATAATGCCTTATGGCTACCGCACCAAGTAATCTGTCTCTTTCATCATCCAATAGAAAGAACACTGATTCCGGAACCAGTCCATTCATTGGTTCTTTTACGGCAAGATGTTCCAGGTAATAGTCAAAGTCATGCCAGTCGTTCTTGAAAATCGCCCATGGTGAATGGTTGGTATGGTTTTCTTCCTGATCTTTCTTCCATTCCTCAAGCATCTCTCCAAGCTGTTCTCTGTAATCCTTTGTCAGCTGTATGAGTCTCAGTGTCATGTAACCTTATCTCCTGTCTGTAAATATACTACCACCTGTATCGCATTATCTACAAACAAAAAGCAGGGCTAAGCCCTGCCTGTTATTCCATTGTCAGTGTTATTCTAATATCCCCGTTGCCCAGCAGATCAGTCATTTCCTGCTGGCTCAGATCCACATGTCCAAGTTTCGTATAGGACCAGGAATTGGAACCGTAGAAGATGACGATGTTACTGCCGGAATACAGCACGATGTCGCCATATGATGTCGTCATCTGCCTGTCATTTCTGGTAATGTTTCTGCCCAATTCACCGACCTGCTCAAAGCCGCCATACATTGACATTTCAACTGTCAGACTGTCATTATTCACGATGCTTCTGATTTCAGCTACCGAATCATTGTCTTCCCAGGTTACCGGCAGCTTCCTGTCATTAACGTATAAACATAAAACCTTTTCCACTTCACTTGCCTCCTGACTGTCACTGCCTGTTTCCTGCTCGCTGTCAGGGATAACGGTCTCCTGTTCAGGCTGTTTCTCCCTTTCAGTACAACCCATCATATTCATGACCATTATCAGACACAGTAACGCTGTTAATATTTTCCTCATCTGTTCTCCATGTACTCCCTTATCGTCTGCATTTTCTCGCTCTGATGTACGGAGAACGGACATCTTGAATCGCAGTGCCCGCAGCCAACACAGTCTGAGGCATTTAATTCCAGTGTCTTGTAATGGGTAACTGCCATCTCATCACCAGCAACAGCCAGGTCATAGTACTTGTTGACCAGACCGATGTCGATGCCCATCGGGCATGGCTTGCAATGGTTGCAGTAGACGCATCTGCCGCTGGTCCTGATCGGCTCAAACGATGATATCACGGAGTAATCCAGTTCCTCATCAGTCTTATCGTAGTATTTCAGCAGTTCTTCAACTTCCTCAGTGCTGTGAGCCACCGGCAGCGCCACCAATACTCCCGGCTTGTCCAGAATGTACTTCAGACACTGATGTACGGTCAGGGCCTTGCCGAAAGGAGATGTCTTTTCGTCCAGCAACTGTCCGCCGGAAAACGGCTTCATGACGGAAATGCCGATGCCTTCCTTCTCACATCTGCGGAATATCCTTTCTCTTTCCTCAACCTCTCCATAAGCGTAATCACCCTTGCCGTAATCATAGCCCGGATTGACGGAGAACATCAGCATGTCCACGTCTGCCTCATCCAGTATCCTGTTGATGACGGCCGGTGTATGTGATGATAAGCCGATGTGTCTTACGACACCCTGCTTCTTAAGTTCAAGAATGTAGTCATATATACCATTTTTCTTATAGGTTTCCCAGTCAGAGAACTCATCCTGACAGTGAATGAATCCATAGTCGATGTAATCGGTTCCCAGCTGTTCCAACATCCATCTTACAGATCCCTTAACGGTATCCAGATCCAGAGACCAGCCATAATCACCCCTGGTATAGTCAGCGCCGAAGTGGATCTGATAGAAGATGTTTTCTCTTACATCATGCAGCGCACTGCCGTAGATTGGAAAGGAATCGCCATGACCGGCAGCCAGATCAAAGTAATTGATCCCGCCTTCATAAGCCCGGCGCAATGCCCTGACTGCTTCGTCCATTCCGGCTTCATACATGTAGGATGAACCGATTCCGATTTCTGAAATGCGGTCCCCTGTCTTTCTGTTGATCCTGTATTTCATATGAATACCCCTACATCATTATTTTAATACATTTAATTCATTAAGCCTTCAGAAAATGACAGAAAATCCACAGTGATCCCGGCGATATGAAACACAAAAAAAGAGTGACTCTTTCAAT
>JAFOHE010000203.1 GCA_017421975.1 Pseudomonadota bacterium | reverse complement strand
TCGTCTTTCCTACGCCATGCATTGTTCTGTATCACCCAGACGATCCGAGTTGCTGCAAACTCTTAATGATTGATGTGCATGCTGGCCTTAGAAAAGCCAAACAGCAGTCGAATACATAGGGAATACGAGTATTGACTGGAAATAATGATGATTTCACGGAAAACTCGAATGTTAAATGGAACACTTAAACATCCCGGAAACACGATGCAGCGTTTCAAGACAGCGATCACGATACCACCAAAATAAGAACGACAACCGCCATGAGCAATAAAGCCCGAAAGAAGCGTACGCCAAAAGATACAGCAACGCGATACAACCAGACAAAAACGCTGTCGGACAGTATCGTGACAAATGCGTCCGAAAAAGCTAAAATCAAAACGCTGGAAAAGCTTGCGGATCAATACACGTTTATCCAGGAACTCGGTCACGGTGGTCATGCGAAAGTATTCCTCGCCAGGCGGTTATCAGACAACAAGTTAGCAGCCGTCAAGCAGTTGCGCATCGATTCAATTAAGAATTGGAAAGAATATACGCTTTTTCATCGCGAAGCCAAAGTGCTCTCAACACTCGATATTCCCGGTGTCGTCAAGTTGTACGATGCATGCGACAGCCTTGAAGAGGATCCGCCCTGCTCTTATATTATTCAGGAATATATTGATGGTCCAACACTCAAGGAAGTGTTCAATTCCGGCTATCGTTTTTCACTCTCGCAGATTTATGAGATCGTTCTTCAACTTTTAGATATTCTCAAAAAACTGCAAGCCCATCATCCGCCGGTCATTCACCGAGATATCAAGCCTTCCAATATTATTTTGCGCAACTGGGATCGCGAATGCATTGACGTGTGTCTGATTGACTTTGGTGCCGTATCAAATGCTCAAGTACAGGCCGGTGGTTCGACAATCGCGGGTACGTGCGGCTATATGTCCCCCGAACAAAACCTTGGCCATGCCACACCGGCTAGTGATACATATGCATTGGCTGCGCTCACAGCATACCTCCTAAGTGGCGTCGAACCCGCAAATATGAAGTCAGCCGACCTTCGGCTCATCATTGATCCCTATGTCGAGAATCATCCGCGTCCTCTCGTCCAGACGCTGCGCCAGATGCTTGAGCCAAACATGGAGCGCAGGCTTTCAGATATTACCGAACTCCAAAGACGTTTTAGAGCCTTTAGGGATGGCCAATATGAGTGCATCACCTGTGATGGTGCGCTCGCGACGACCGATCTTGAAGAAAAGCTGAAACAGGTCAGATATCTTTGCCAGCCGCTGAATATCGATATTTGGCAGACTCTGCCCAATAATCCCAATCAACGCCCAGCCTTGTCGGAATCTATATTCCGCACATCCCCTCGATTTCAAAATTATTTATCTGAAAGCAAGATTACGAGTCAATACGACGTAGTTGGTCCAGTTCTCGGCTGTTCTATTATTCTACTTTTAATTGCCTCATTATTGTACATACTTCTTTCAAGCACTTCCACGGGAGTCTTTGTCTTTGCAATTATAGGTTTTATCTTGTTTGTTTTAATGACTATCCCCTTTGTACATATATGTGTTTGCTTATTACTCCGCAAATTTAACAAACGTAATGTTTCCGCCATTATGGATATAAGTATTGTTACCCCCCAGACCTGTTCAGCGCATCAAATGCTCTATCAGTATGGTCAAAAGACAATCGCCACAATTACCGAAATCAGTTATATTCCAACTTCTAAGCCGGTAGATACTAATAATGCCATGCTACGCATCGAGACGCCGCCCGTCTATCGCATCTGGTATAAATTCAATCCTCCAGATGATGCCTATTTAGATGATCTTATTCACCACATCGATATTCACAATGATCCTACAGGCAAATTTAAAGTGGGT
>JAFOHE010000202.1 GCA_017421975.1 Pseudomonadota bacterium | reverse complement strand
CCCTACGAGGTTCATTTGGGTATAATACACATCCATCCCCCGATAGCCGCTACGCGCCAATCGGGGGCTACTTTCCCAAAGCCCTACGGGCTTTTTAATTGATACATCAAACCTCGTCATGTTTAAAACATACGTAAACAACATAAACATGATGATTAGTTATCAACGAAAACCAAAGAAAACAACTATTTTGGGCATTGCTGTCTGAAAGTTATCGTCACTATTATCGAGAATCCAGGATTTAAGTCATCGCCTATACATTCAATATATTGTTGTGGAAATGTCCATAGCCCCACACCTGCGCTTTTGGAGCGAGCCTATGGGGATAAGGGGAAAAACGGCATTTCCACTGATCTATGAAAACATATCACCTCTGTGACGTGATACTGTTTTGCACAACCAACACAAGTACAAACATCACATCAGCACATTCACGCCTGAATCCAAGCGCCGTTTAACCGAATGCCCCCACGGCAAAAGCGCATTTCCTGCGAAAGCGTTTCATTGGCATGTACATTTGCCCCCTGGCAAAGACAGACATTTTGTCCCATTTGAATGTTGTCGGGAAGCGACAGTTGACCAAAAGCAACGGATGGTTCTTCTGCATCGTCGAGCAACAGACGTGGTCTATCAAAGAAAGTCAATCGATCCGGTGCCTGAAGCCTATCTTTTTGAAGTGCCTCCCTCTGCGCCTGAAGGTAAGTCGCTGGTGTGCCAACATCGGCAAAAAACACGGGGTTTTGCGGTTCCCAGGCATGAATGGGCTCACCACGTTCGAGCATACTTTTATATATTTGCGTAACGAGGCAAACATTTTTATTTTTTGGTATTTCGTCGAGGAGACTTCTTTCGACGATATGAATACCGGCAAAACAGCGTGGTGTATAATGAGATAAATCACAGTTACGTTTGGCCCAATCGCGAATGAGGACGATCTCGCTATTTTTAACGCCGATCATGCCGAGCGAACGGCGGACATTTTCATTCACATCCTGAGGGCGCGGCAAGACGACGAGTGTTACGCGTGCCCCAGACTGTATATGACTTTCCAACGCATCCGACAAATCCGCGCCACACAGGACATCGCCGTGATAAATGATAAAACGCGCCAACGTTGGCATGCTATCGGCTACACGTGCTGCGCCCCCGCCTGTCCCCAAAATAGCGTCGCCTTCACGACTAATGTGCATCTGACGCGTGCCATCACACCAAGTTCCACCATTCATCGCTTCTATCATTTGATCAGGAAGATGA
The DNA here is from genome assembly GCA_017421975.1 of Pseudomonadota bacterium. Classification (GTDB taxonomy): domain Bacteria; phylum Myxococcota_A; class Bradymonadia; order UBA4248; family UBA4248; genus RGIG464. The sequence continues at coordinate 30,113 of JAFOHE010000202.1, read as the reverse complement.
TGCACGTTCATCCCCATATCTTCGACGCATGCCGCTTCGAGCACTCGGCGTGCATAATGCGCCATTGGAACGCCGCAAAACGGAATGGCGGGCTTAGGCACACCTTCCGTCAACGGTGCCAAACGCGAACCAAACCCTGCACATAACAAAATACCACCTGTCAGATACATCTTGAGTTTCACTCCATTTACGCTTCTACGCCAAGAAGCGGCCTTGTGCGAACACACCGCTTGGGGGCGTTGCGGGGGCTAAGCCCCCGCTGTGGGGGTAGCGGCGTATCTTCATCCAGTAGGATGAAGATAGCCGCGTAGGGGGCCAAAGCCCCCACCACATCAATAAATTGGGCACGCACGAACGACAGTATAATCTTCGTTATTATTTTCGTTACATTCGACCGTCGTTCTGCCGCCATTGCCATCGTCGTTGGCCACCATGACAATCGGTTTGTACATGACGAGGTTAGGATCATCAATAGTACAGGAAACATGGAGACAGCCGCCAACAGGTACGTTTTCGGAAGTATAGGACGTGCAGAGTTTTGTCCGTGATTCATCGTCACCAATCAAATAGAACGTCGCGGGCATCAGGGATGCGACCATTTTTTCGCCGCGGTTGCAGATCTCTGCGCCGAGTGAGATTGTGTCGCCGGAAATACTACAGGAATCGCCCGTAAAGCGTCCCGTGATGTCGGGGGCAGCGTTGCGTCCGCGTGCACCTTGAACATTTTGTCGGAAGTTGTTGAGGAAAGGCGTTTTGCTCAAGAAATTTTGTACCCAGTTCTCGGTTTTGGGAATCGTCATGTCGTCGAGGATATTGGTGATCGAATAAGCGTGCTGGTTCCAGAGATTTCGAGAACTCGTCCAGCGATCGAGGCTGTCGCGCATGACGCGCACGCCCGTCATGCTTTCGCTCGCGACGTGTTTGGCGCGACACACTTTGCCACCGGCCTGATCAGCCGTTGTAATACCGGCGACGCAGGCGTATTCGTCGAGAATTTCTCCGTTTGCATCCGTGCGATAATTGCACTGCTTGTCATCCGTACAACGACATAAGCCATCGACGCACGAACGAGAGCGACAGTCGGCATCTTTGACACAGCGCAAGCCACGGTGAATCGGGTCAGGTGACTGACAGGAGCGGGTATTATTTGACCCAACGACAATTTCGGCAGATTCATCGTTATCGACGTCCGCAATGACGGGATATTCATGCCACGTCAGGCTCGTATGATAAGAGGAGAAGAGGACATCCCCCGTTTTTCCGTCATAGACGCGCGTATAACACTCGTCTGCATAAACAGCTTCCATGGCGCCGTCGCCGTCAAAATCGAAGAGTGAAGAGCCTGTGGAATAGGAAGAGTGATCCTGTGATTTCTGCGCCCAGAGAATGCCTTTTTCCTTACAATCGGTACTGGGCGCCACACAACGCGGATCGAAAATGCGGTAGTAATCGCCGAAGGCTGTCGCGACTTCCGGAAAGCCATCACCATCGAAATCACCGACCGTGCAAGGCCCACCGCCGTTATCGCTAACCGTCTGTTTGAAGACCGTCTTACCTTTAAGCGTCGAGACGTTGACATTTTTGTTACCGCACGAGACGATTTCGGCGATGCCGTCGAGATGTTCAAAGTCGAACGAGCCGTCTTCATTGGTCGTACCAAAATCGGCGAATGCGTGATGAAGCCCGACACCCGAATGAATGTTGCTGTACTCCAAAATCCATTTGGAGTTTGTGCTGTCCCACTCCCAGACGTTCGAGGTTCCGATAATCTCGATTTTGCCATCGTTGTCGAAATCGCCTAGCGTCGCAGTATAGGACAATTCGCTAATCGTCTGGCCTTTATTCAAGCGTTTGCCCGTCGTGGCATCAAAGACCTCACCGCCGTAACCGATGATTTCGGGCACACCGTCATTATTGATGTCGTGGATGGCACTGCCACCCCAATAAATTGTTGAAGAAGAGGCCACATCGGTTTTCCACCAAAATGCATAATGTGCCGGAATGCCTTCGGGGTGCTCGTCAGAAGGCGGTTCAGCCTCTTTCCAGTGCCATGCGACGATCCCGCCACCGCTGCCTTCATTTTGTGCCGACCCGCGGCTGGCAAAGATCTCGACATACCCGTCGCCATCGACATCGGCTGCTGCGGGGTTCGAACCGCCAATAATGTGGTTGTTGTCATCGAAGAGATTCTCGTGAAGCTTACACGTTTCAGCATTGATGATGCGAATGACGCCATTGTATCGGATATCGGAACCCGAACTCGATTGCGAACCGCCATCCGTATAATTGTACGTGACGAAGACGATCTCATTTGCCTGTCCGGAATCATGCGGCGTATTGATGACGAGCGGCGTCGTGAGAACATGCACGTGATTGGGATACGGATCGCCTTTTTCCGGCTTTGTCCATTCGCACTGAATGGCCGCCTCGAACATGCCGCTGACGGTCTGATATTCGCATGCATAGTCAGTCGTTCCACGCGGGCCTTCGCCGTAAGAGATACAGACGTTCTTGACGTCGCACCGCTCATCGTTACAGCAGTAGGAATCGGTCATGCAATCGTCATCGACTTCGCACTCACCGCGATTTGTCGTACAAACGCCATTGAGGCAGACCGTATTGGAATCACACAAATGATAATCGGAACACGCATCGCCCTTATGTCCGTAAATGACGCATCGTTCCAAATGATCATGGCAATACCATCCAGGCGCACAATGATAATACATATTACATTCGGCCCCGTCCGTCAGGTCTTCCATGTAACACATTTCTCCGATGCAATCGGCACCGCCGGCGCATCCGACTTTGGCATCGCACACTTCGCCTGGCTGAGGCAGCGGCTGACAAACGCCATTTTTCCCGCACCACAGGTCATCTTTGCACACCGCCCCCGTTCCGCACGGTTCATCAAGTTCTTTGTATTCGGAACAGACGCGTTCATGGCACAATCCCGAAACACAAGCGGCATCGTCACGGCAACGCGATCCGGTCACAAGTCTTTCGGAACACGCCTGTTCCACACAGACGAGGCTTTCACCGCAATCATCATGCTTCGTACAGGCATCGCCGACGACCGGCTCCCTTTCGGGCATAACACACGTGTTGGCGACACATTCACCGACGACGCAGACGCGGTCACCACTGCCACACGCTTCATTGATATGCGCAGCAATCACGCAAGAAGATTGAAAACACGTATATTCGCCATGACATTCGTCGTCCGAAGCACACGTCGTAGGCTGTTCTCCTTCATTTGTGCCTGGCTTTTCCGAGCCTGGCTTTTCATCGTTTCCGCCCTGGTCATTGCCTCCGACCGAAGCATCATCGCTGCAAGCCATACAAAGCGTCGCTGACAAACAAAGAATAAAACCTAAAAAACTATTTTTCATATTCGCTCTCCCGGACGTTGTCCCAAAACACACATTTTCCCCCGCTTAACTATGTAGCATAAAGATAACAATAATCAACTATGATAATATAATATAATATATATTTTTGAGTTTCAAATGTAGGTACGTTCCATGGAACGTACCTACATTTGGAACGTACCTACATTTGGAACGTACCTACATTTGGAACGTACCTACATTTGGAACGTACCTACATTTGGAACGTACCTACATTTGGAACGTACCTACGTAAAAATACGCCGCTATCCCTTATGCGGGGGCATCCCCCCCCCGCAACGCCACCCATGACGTCTTTCAGCCATACACTGGTCGTATCATCCTCAATAAACAAAGCCATCCCATGAGACGTCTTTATAACAATCGCACGCGCTCATGATCTATGGTTTTAGAGATTATATTGATACGCAAATCTTTTGCATGATAAAGAAGCACACATTTCACAGAAAACGCCAGCAACTGTATCTGAATATGGGGCCCATCCCCTTCCGGCGTAATGCCTGTCTCACGCTGTCCATTCACTGTAAAAATGTATTCAAAGGGAGTGAAGGTCTTGCCATTCAACCTAATAGTTTTTGAAAAAAGACACCACGTCCCCTTAATCTCCGACCATCTAATTTTTTCAAACACCTTATCTATATCAATGGTCACGGGGGCATTGGAAACCAGTTTGCTCACCCCTGTTTTCCAAAGCGGAGACTCAAATGCGCTTTGAAAACGCGCAAGCCAAAAGCTTGCGCGTCAAAAAACACTTACTTCACAAGCGATTTTAAAAGCGTCAAAGCACGGCTATAGCGCGCATCGAGTTCGGGGCCCGATTTGAGTTCAGGTTCGTTCGGCATCGTGACGAAGGGGACGTCGATACCGCGGATATTGATGAAACCACATTCTTTACCCCCTGTCAGTTCATCCCAGTCATCCGCTTCACTGAAGCGAAGGAGACTTTCTTCGGGAAGTGAGTGGGAGAGAATCGATCCCTTCGCCCATTCTTTATAACGCGCATCATTTTTACGTTTGGATTCAGCAAAGGAAACCTGAACATAGAGAATGGCAGATCGCTTGAGGATCTCTTCATCGAGACGATCATAGACGTGTTTGTAACCGCCATCAGCCATACCACGAGCGAATTCAACAAAAACAGTATTGTTATCAAAATTAAAGTCTTTGTTATTCAAATAATTCTTTTTGAGCGCGACGTTGAATTTTTCAATGCAGAGCTCAAGCAACGGATGATCCGAGTTCTGATCGTCAAACTGGACATAGCCAAGTTCGTGGGTACGCGAATAGAGGCGCGGACGACCCATTTTTTCCCAAAGGTCATCTTCCGTAAATTTTTCCCAAAGCCAGACAAAATCATCTTCAAAAAAGAGATCGCCAATGTGGAAAAGTTCGATACGTTTTTCAAGCGGTGTGTTGCGAATAAAATCGATAAGCTCGGATTTTCCGCCGCCAGGACGACCATTGAGAAGAATGTAATCAAACGTGTTGCTCATGTGATGACTCCTTTGAAAAAAGAACAAAACGCGTCTTTCCAGACGCAAAAGACATCCTTATATACCGATAATCGCCCATTTTAACAACTGAATAATGCAAAACAATATGTGTGTATATAACACTCAAGCACCCACATGTAGGCCAAACAATGAAGCGATACACATATAAATTATTGCATATAAGCCATGGTAAAAGCATAAATTATCCTATCAATAAATAATATATATCGCATAACAACGCGTCATTTTGCACAACCATAACGGGTTATGATATAAGCAAGCGATGATATAAGCAACATTTTGGGGGCGTTGCGGGGGTTTCCCCCGCAGAGGGGGTCGCGGCGTATTTTTTATGTAGGAACGTTCCGTGGAACTTATATAGGAACGTTCCTACATAAAAAATAGCCGCGCAGGGGGACACATCCCCCCACCAATTACAATTTTCTGCCGCGTTCATCACGGTCGCTCAAATCAATTTTATATTTTTTTGCACGACGTTTAAAGAAGCGCGTGTAATGCCAACGCGCGTCTGTGACAGACCAGTCGAGCGAATCCTGTTCAAGGTGACTGATTGATTTGAGCGCCATCTGAGCATTATAAGAAATTGCGCGATGAGGCGAATCAACGGCATCGAGCAGCAACGGAATATCGGCATTTTGAAGCGTTGTCACGGGGAAGCCGGCGTGTTTGAAGCCGTCGATAAGCCATGTTGCACGAGGTTTTGTCTGATTTTTTTCGAACCATGCTTGCCATTCGACGAGGGCATCCGCAAGTTCTTGTGCATCAGAAACGTGGTTTGTGACGACCTCGAGCGCAAAGCGGAGATCGGCGCGAGCCGGTTCGAGCGCAGGCGCCATCACGTGTGCCAAAAGTGGCTCAACGTAAGCCTGTCGCGGGTGATGCGTGATATGTCGGATGATCTTGTCCATCACCTGTGTATCAAAAGCAAGCTGTCCATCAGAAAGCCTGTCAAGCGTTGCGATGATCGCCTGTGCGGCTTGTTCGGAATCATTTTGGACGAGGGCATCGAGGATGGCGAGCTGGATTTGGGGTTGTGTTTCAACACGCAGGCGTTCGGCGAGTGGCTCGACAGCGGCCTGGCCGAGTGATGCGGCGGCCATAGCGGATGCCGCGCGAACGTTGCCATCGTCGTCGTTAAGGTATTTGAGGATGCGATTTCCTGCACGCTGTGCTTCGCCCATGAGTGCCAGTCGCTGAAGTGCTGCGGCTCGGACTTCGGATGTCGTTTTTTTGGCAGATAAGGTTTTGATGTGTTTCTCGACGCACGCCTCGCGCTTTGGCAAAGGATCTTCGTGCCACGGGTGAAGGATGGAACGGTCGTTGCAACCGGCGCAGATATCGTCGTCAGAGCAATAAATCCTGATATGAAAATGGTCGTCGTGCGCGGCCTGTTCAGCAACAGTGGCGTCAAAGCGCATCAAAAGTTCTTCTGTCGCGCCGCGTGCCACAAGTTCACGGCGAATGGCTGAACGCAAGTGACGCACGACAAAGATAAACTGAATGGGTGCGACATTTTGCGTGAGAAGCGTCTCAATGAGCGTCGTATTTTTTTCGAGATCGAAGGTGATATTGGGATTTGCCTTTGCCTGAAAGCGCCTGTTCATCTTGTACATATTTTGCGGATGATAGAAAGCGCCGTTTTCATCCTTCATATAGAAAGCGATATCGCCGTCGCGTCCGGAGTTATGGCTGATTGAATAAGGAATATCGCCGCCATCGCGAAGCCCAAGATTGCCGAGGTACATGATGGTTTCAGGATATTTTTTATGCATGACGCGGGCGGTGTGATCAAGAAGCTGGATAAATTCCGTCGTTGCATAAGCAATGCCACGTTCATATTGAACCTGCATCTGGCGCATATAGAGCGAAGGCGAATCTACAGAACGTCCGTTTACCATATAACCATCTCGTGTATCATAGATGGAGAATGTCGCATTTTTATCGCGCTCATTTTGAGTGGTGAAGAAAACACGGCTTTGTCCGTTCATATTTTGTCGCATACGTGCTTCGAGATGGGCTATAGTCCATCGCTCGCGCATGGCATCAGAGACGTAATTCGGTCGAGGTTTGTGCCGCCACAGCGTGGCATCCGTCGATACATCTTTTGAAATTGGCGCAGATCCTGCAGGTGGTATACTTTCCTCAGTTCGTGCTGCCCCACATCCGAAGCACAGAAGCAGCGCAACGACATTTAATTTAACGAAGATTTGGCATTGAAAAGATTTACGCATAAACTCACCCTGCGAAAAGAGCGCGTCATCCGTGACGCATCTCTATTCAATGAATTTTGGAAAAAAGATGCAAATTTTTAAGTTTTTGCATTTTTGGTTTTAGGAGTAGCCTTTATGAAACGCATTATTATGATGACGCTGGCCTTTTTGATGGCCCTTGGCGCCCTCGACATGGCCACAAGCCGCGACGCGGAAGCGCAAATTTCCCTCGAACTCGTCGGCAAACTTGGCGGCGAGTCGAACTGGGTTCGAGACGAATGGCTCGGCGACAGCAAATTCGGCGTCAGTGGCGGCTTACGCTTTGCCGCACTCGCCCGTTTTTCCAACAACTTCGGCGTCGGTCTGAACTTTAACTGGACGATGGCCGATCAACGTCTTGACGTCAAACGCATGCAGCTTGACCTTGGCGACCGATCACGCCGCAACGTCGTCATTCAGCACCCTTCATTTGGCGTCACCTTCCGCTACCTTCTCATCAACATGATCGACATTGGTATTTGGGCGAACTACGGCTTCGGTTCCGTCAAATATGACCCGATTCGTCCGACGGATGCCACCAAGGCAGATGCGTTGGCCTGGAAGTACAACACAGGTTCACTGACTTCGCCGAGTTATGTCGATCTCAATTACGATTTGCAGACGTTCGAACTTGGCTTCCTTGCGCATTGCAGCTGGTATATTCCAAACACGACGCTGGCAATCATCGTCGGTGCCGAATTTTTTATGAATTTCAGCTATATGGAAGCATCAGACACGCGTATGTACGACGTTAAATATAAAGATGAAGGCTATAAAGACGAAAACCACCTCGACAGTTTTGGTTTTGCCTTTGTCTTTGGCGTCGGCTACGACTTCTATTTTGACAGCTTTGGCCGTCAGCTCGAACAATAACGCTCATTTATCCCCGCTTAAGCCGTGCCTGTGGCACGGCTTTTTTTTGCTCATACATGCGTAAAATTATGGTATTATGAACCCGATTTTGTCGCCATACGGAATTGTGAACATTTTTTCATAGAGAGAGACGTCATGGGACCAGGATTTGTTCATTTACACGTTCATTCACAATACAGCATTCTCGACGGAGCCTGCCGCGTGGGTCAGCTGGTCAGCGCAATTGCGGGGCGAGATGTCAAAGCCGTCGCCATTACTGATCATGGCGTCATGCATGGTGCCGTAGACTTCATCAACCAATGCAAAAAGAAAGGTGTCAAACCCATCATTGGCTGTGAATTCAACGTGACGCGTGTTCATCCCGACAGCACAAACAAGATCTACCATCTGACTGCGATTTGTCGAACACTCCAGGGATACAAGAACATGCTCTATCTTGTGTCGAAAGCCCACATCGAAGAATACAACGACAAGACGCTCGCAGGCTACAACCCTCTGACAGGCATGGGCATCATGGACTGGAGCTGGTTCAAAGACCACGCCGAGGGTCTCACCATTTTTTCGGGCGATCTGGGAAGCGAACTGGCGCAGGCCGTCATACGCAAAGAGAACGTCGATGCGATTCTCCATGCTATGCGAGACACCTTTGAAGACGGGCAATTTTACCTCGAACTGATGGCCAATAGTTTTTCGATGCAGAAGACCGTCAATGACTGCTACAAAGAACTATCTTCCCGCACGGGCGTTCCCCTCATCGCCACCAACGACGTCCATTACATCAAAAAAGAGGAAGCCCTTGCCCAAGCCATACTCATGTGTATTGGCATGAAAAAGCAGATTGATCTGGATCAACTCAAGGCAACGGTCGTCGATGACTTTTATCTGAAGACCGATGAAGAAATGTATGCTGCATTTCGCGATGTTCCCGAAGCCTGCGAAAATACGCTCAAAGTCGCCGAATCCGTCTATTGTCCCGTTCGCTTAGGCCCCGTATTTTTACCTCAGTTTCATACGCCCAAATCATTCATTGAAATCAACCACATTGAGGAACCGAAGGCAGGTGTACACGAGTATTTTAAGGATGTCGCCCGCAAAGGCCTCATACGCCGCTTTGAACAATTCAGAAAAGCGGGTAAATTCGTCGATGAACATAAGTACTGGCAACGTCTTGAGCGTGAAATCAGCGTGATCACGTACATGGATTTTCCAGGTTATTTTCTCATCGTTTGGGACTTCATCCACTGGAGCAAGGAACATGGGATTCCCGTGGGCCCGGGACGAGGTTCCGGTGCAGGCTCACTCGTCGCCTATTCGATGACGATCACGGACATTGATCCGCTTCCCTTTTCACTTCTTTTTGAGCGTTTTCTCAATCCCGAACGCGTCAGCATGCCCGACTTCGACGTTGATTTCTGCATGGATCGCCGCACCGAGACGATCCAATACGTCTCGGAAGAATACGGGCACCATAACGTTGCCCAGATTGCGACTTTTGGTGCACTAAAAGCCAAGGCAGCCATCAACTCCGTCGGCCGTGTCCTGAACTTTACGCCAGCCGAAAAGTCAGCCATCACGAAGCTCGTGCCCGATGACCTTCATATTACGCTGACAGCCGCTCTCAAAGACGAACCCAAGCTCAAGGAACTCTACCAAAACGATCCGCGCATTAAAACGATGTACGACCTTGCGCTTCAAGTCGAAGACTTGTTCTGCCAAACAGGTATGCACGCAGCCGGTATCGTGATTTCAGAAGGCCCTTTGTGGGATTATGTCCCCGTATTTCGCGGTGCCAACGGCGAAATTGTCGCCCAATATGCGAAAGCCGAAGTCGAGGAAGCCGGTCTCGTCAAATTTGACTTTTTGGGTCTCAAGACCCTGACCGTTCTTCAATACGCGATGAAACACGTCAACCATACGCGATCGCTTCGTGGCGAAGAGCCGCTTGATCTGAGCATGATCTCTCTCGAAGATGCCAACGTCTACCAGATGATTTCGCAAGCCAAGACAACCGGTGTCTTTCAGCTTGAATCGAGCGGCTTCAAAAAGCTCCTTCTCAACCTCAAACCGAGCTGTTTTGAAGATGTCGTTGCCGCCGTCGCCCTCTTCAGACCAGGTCCGATGGGTTCCGGCATGATTGACCAATTCATCCAAACCAAACACGGCGAACGCAAGGCAGAATACCCACATCCACTGCTTGAAGGCGTCCTCAAAGAAACGTACGGCGTCTTTGTCTATCAGGAACAGGTCATGCAGGCAGGCCAGGTATTGAGCGGTTTTTCGCTCGGCCGCGCCGATATCATGCGTCGCGCCATGGGTAAAAAGAAACCCGAACTCCTCGCCCAGCAACGCGTCGGTTTCGTCGAAGGTGCCGTCAAAAATGGCGTCGATGGCACACGCGCAGGCGAAATCTTCGATCTCATTGAGAAAGTCGCCCAATACGGCTTCAACAAGTCCCACTCCGCCGCATACGCTCTCATCACTTATCAGACAGCCTGGCTCAAATACTATTATCCCGTCGAACTCTATGCCGCGCTTATGACTTGCGATCAGGATAACCCCGATAAAGTCATACGCACGATCAACGATGCCAGACAAAACGGCGTCAAAGTCATGCCACCCGACATCAATCATTCTGAACTTAACTTTAGTGTCGTCAATGGCTGCGTTTTGTTCGGCCTTGCCGGTATCAAAGGCGTGGGTGCGGCGGCGCTTGAATCTGTGCTTAAATCGCGACAGGAAGATGGGCCTTTCAAAGGGCTTTTCGATTTTTGTTCGCGCGTCGATCAGCGCGTCAACAAACGCGTCATCGAAGCTCTCATCCAATGCGGAGCGTTTGACTCCGTCTGGGATGAGCCACTCAACAATATTCAGGACATCGGCAAAGCACGCGCACGCATGTTCGCAAGCGTCCAAAAAGCCATGGATCGAAGCCGTCGCACACGTGACGACAAGCTCTCCGGCCAGACCTCGCTCTTTTCGATGTTCAGCGCTACGCCTGCCCTCAAAGATACCTACGAAATGGCGCCCCCCTGGCCCGAAGATCTCGTCCTCGAAAATGAATTCGCACTTCTGGGTTTCTTTGTTTCGGGACATCCGATGGATCACTATCTGCAGGAAATCTCATTATTTTCGACCACAAATATCAACGATCTTAACGACCTCAATCCCACAAACAGAGTCACGCTCTGCGGCATCATCAAAAGCAGCGGTATACGCACGCTCAAATCTGGCAACAAAATGGCGTCCGGAAGTCTCGAAGATCGCACCGGTCAGGTCGGTTTTGTCGCTTTCGCACGCACCATCGACAAAATCGGCATCGAAAACTTCTCGCTTCAAGGCCCCGTCCTGCTCACAGGCAAACTTCAGTTCAGCGGCGAAGATGACGCAAAAAAACCCGAAATCCTCGTCGATGCCATCGAATCGCTCGAATCCGTCCGCATCAAACGCATCGCACATGTTCTCTTCAAAATCAATATGTCAGAACACACCACCGCCGATATTGAAGCACTCCAAATCGCCCTCGAGCAAAATCCCGGACCGACACACTGCTATCTCCATCTTTACCACGATGCCTTCAATTACTACTGCGATAACATTGCCGCCGATTTTCGCGTTCACTATTCCGTCCAACTGAGCGACGAGTTTCTCAAAACGATCGACAACATCCTCGGCTCTAATCAATACGCATTTCGTTTGCGCGATTCCATCTACGCCTGATCTATCTTTCCGGTGCTTGCCTTTGGCTACGCACCGGCTGCATGGCTATTGCCTCACGGCAATACGCCTGCAGGACACACGCTATCGTGGCCCATGGCCACGATACGCGGTGTCTTGACCACATTATGCGCGTATTTTCAACACGCATGTCTCAAAAACCTCAAGAAACGCCTCCAAACACGCCTTAGGCATCATGAGCGGCGGCGACAACGACACCACTTGTGACCACGGCCCACTCGGCAAAAGCATGAATCCGTGATCACGCATCTCATCGACAATCTTTAAGGCCAAATCCGTGCGTGGTGTGCCGTCTTTATCGGCAAACTCAATGCCGATCATGAATCCCTTGCCACGCACATCATAAATGATATCACGTCGCGCCTGTGCAATACGTCGTAATTCCGAAAGAAGCCAGTCCCCAAGCTTCGCTGCGCGTTGTGCCAATTGATCACGTTCGAGAATCTCCATCGCTTTAAGGCCGACAGCGCATCCCATGGGATTGCCCAAAAACGTACTTGTGTGAATCGCCTCCGCCGTATTTAACGGCCAATGACGAAGCACTTGTGGCGTCGCGATTGCCGCCGAAAGCGGAAATCCTCCCGTCATCGCCTTGCCCAAACACAAAATATCCGGCACGACATCCTCGTGCATGCAGGCAAAACGAGCCCCCGTGCGCCCGAACCCCGTATAAATCTCGTCCAGAATGAGCAAGACCCCATTTCGCGTACAGACATCGCGCAAGGCTTTAAGCCACCCCTTTGGCGGAACAATATCGCCGCCACGCCCCTGTACAGGTTCTGCAATGACGGCTGCGACATCGCCACAACCAGACGATGGTGCTCTAAGCAAACGTTCCAAATGGCGAAGACACGTAAATCCACATTGATCGGGCGTTTGACCAAAAGCACAACGCACGCAGTTAGCATACGGAACATACGTCGTTTCAGCACAAATACGGCGCATAAACGGCGCCTTAAATGCGTCACTGTGCCCCGTCACAGATAACGCACCATAGCTCAAACCATGATAGCATGATTCAAAAGCAATCATACGATGGCGTTTCGTCGCCATTTGCGCCATTTTAATCGCCGTCTCAACGGCTTCGGCTCCCGATTGGCTGAGAAGCGCCTGATTCAAATTGCCTGGTGCCAGTTCAGCAAGCCGCTTCAGGAATGTGACTTTTGTATCTGTCGGATAAACATCCCCCATACCATGCATCATCTTTTGCGCCTGCGTCGTCAGAGCTTCGACAAGTTCGGCATTTGCATGACCATAAGCCGCCACGGCGAAACACGCGCCCATATCGACATAAGGCCTGCCATCGGCATCCCAGATAAATGCGCCCTCGCCGCGTGCGATGACAATGGGATCGCGTTCCACCCCAACTTCGTCTTCTGATCGTGCACGACGCGCTGTCAATCCTGCACATTCATAACGCGCCAAATCATCGACAAGCGCCGTCTCCAGCATTGGTTTGCCATAACCAGATGCCTTATATGACATCTGATTCGCTTTAATCGAATCTAATACTGCTCGAATCTCCTGTTCTTTCATTCTCTTTCCATCCTACCTGACGCACAAAGCACTGCCTTCGTCTGTGCTTATTTGGCACCTTTATATCGTCGCATCATGCGACAAAGCCTTATGGCACCCAAACACAAACCCCGTCAATGTATAATCACAAGAGCATAATGGCATTGAGTTCATCTATCAGTTTTAATCTATGTTCTGACATAAAAGGAAATCACTATGTATAAAAAATATCTCTTTTTTGTAACTGTCGGTTTATCCATGATGTCATGCATGGAACAAAATGAATACGATGATTCCAACGTCACAGCATGCGGTACGTCAGCCAATTTTGTCGGTATCATTCACAATGACCTTTTTACGGCAATAAAAGATACAAGCAATACCACACACGCCCAAGGTTACTGCATCAACACAGACGCAGTGAAGGAATATTGTGTCCAGGTAATGGGAACAACCAACTATGCCTGTAGCCTTGCGGAGCAGGGGAAACTCGTCTGTCCCATGAGCGAAACAGGCAAAGCAACGGTCGATGCCCTGTCGAATCCGAATCACTGCGGCCAATGTGGTCACAACTGCCAGGCAAACGAAGTCTGCCTTCAGGGCAAATGCCAGACAGCCTTTCCCGATTGTGAACATTTTGACGATTCTATGTGTTCCCCTGACGAAGTCTGCCGCGTTAAAGATGAAGGCACCGGGCAGGCACACGCCGTATGCGCACCTTCCGACGATTATTGAGCCAATAAATATCAAAACGGCATTTTCGATGTCGCTTCCTGGGATTGCATTGAAGGCCCAGAAGTCATCTACACCAATTGTGATGACTTTGATGACTCCAAATGTTCGACCGATGAAGTCTGCCGCGTCAAAAATGAAGGCACTGAGCAGGCACAGGCCGTATGCGCGCCTTTCGATGATTATTGTGCCTCGCATTTTATTCATGGATCCTTTAAACCAGAACTCTGGTCATGTATCGCCGATACCGATGGCGACACGTTTACGGATGACGTCGATGAATGCCCTTACAATCAACTTCTCAACAAAAAAATACCAAATAAAGATTATTATAACGAATGTTTTAAGGTAGCCTCTGATGGTATTTTCTATATTCATCATGCAAAAAAATTCGAAGAGCTTGCATACAATTCAACAACAACAGATATTAATCATCCATTCAAATCTATCACTTCTATTGTTCTAAAAAATGATATCAACTTTGGTGTACTTGATAACACAACGATTACTGATGGTGAATGTATTGTTCATAACTGGGATTATCCCGACTTTAATCTTTCCGTTGATTTTTTGGGAGATGACGACTCCACTGTCGGCGTATCGAGCATTGATGGTGAAAGCGATGGCATTATTCACAAAATCACAAGCACTCATCCGATCACAGGTCAACGTTGCAGCTTACCTCGTGCTTTGTTTAACACATTAGATGGCATAACTGTTCAAAACCTTATTTTAGATTATGATATTTATGGAACGCGCGGCCAGGCAATGCTCGCCAATTCAATGTTGAATAGTTATTACTATGGCCAATCCATGTGTCAAAATATTCGTTTTTCAGGTACTATTACCACAAATGCCACAAATAATGTTGGTGGTTTAGTGGCCACAGCCCATCAAATCCGTTTTAGGGATTGCATCGCAGATGGTATATCCATAGAAGCTGATAACGGCGTTTACGTTGGTGGTCTTGTCGGAAGTGCTTTAGATGATTCGACTATCAAAATATCATCCAAGGCCATTTTTAAAGTCAATCATATTATAGGACATCAAGCTGTCGGCGGGATAGTTGGCTATTCATTACGAGGAATACAAAGCAACTTTGCATCCGATATCCATCTTATTTTTGACAAACTTGAATTATCCAATCATGCAGCAGACGACTATACCAGTAGTGATGGCCTCATTGGAGGTTTTAGCGGCACACAGCCTTCAGCTGACAATGTTATTATTGTTGGTAATAGCATTGTTGGTGATATTTATAGCCATGTTGACGGATTAAGCGGTATGTTTAATCAATCCAGTATTAATTCCTGTGCCGTCGCTATCGATGAAATAAGTGCACTCTCAAAGGATATACATTATCGTGACTCTGTGGTCAGTGGCCTTGGAAGTGTGGAAAAATCTTATTCCTCATTCAATAATATCTTTCTCGATATTGGAAGCATCAAAGGCGATGCTGTTTCCGGCGTGTTAAGTCAGGAAACAGAATCTTCAGGCATAGAAACATCCATAGGCATGATCACAAGCCAAGTTGACAATCTCATCGGGCGTACCAATGCTGCTGGTGTTTTTTATCTAGCAGAATCAGGTGTTGGTAATAATCAAATTATTAATATGAACATGATCTCAAGTTTTACCCACATTCAACTCGAAAAAGTTGATCCAGCGCATTTTAGTGGTATTTTAAATTAAAATACCGAAAACGTCGAATCACCAAGAGAATATAATTTCAAATTTAAAAACTTAGTCTCAGCAAGCAATCGACCTGAAGCAACGAGCGGTCTTTTTAATCAATCGCATAGTACAAGATTATGGAATTCTTCAAATGCCTATTACTATACAACCTCCGAAAAGGATCTCGGTTTTTCTCTTACACCTGTGATAAATACAAAATTTTTAGAAATGAATGAGAGCAAAGCTGAATCAATTGTAGAAACGCTCAATGACCAACTCACGATTTATCAAACAGAAAATAGCAATTGTCTGGATTGTTGCTGGGTTTTAAATACTTTTAATGATACAAAAAATAAAAAAGACGTTTTACCTCCCTACCTCAAACAATCCAACCTCGAAGAAGAATTAACAGCGCTCAAAGCAGCCCATTGCGAGGCCTTTGGCGACACAAGCAAATTCTGCAAAAAGCCTTAGACAATACTCACACTGCTCATCATCCATCAAGGATGATGAGCAGACACGCCTACATGTAGGCATATAATCATGTCCCCACTATAAATTATGCCAAACAAAATGCAGGCGTTACGGTTTTTTTGTATTATTCAAGTAATTTTCTTCTTCTATGATTTATTTTACATGAACAATACGGTTTTTTCGTAACGCGACGCAAATCGATGGCATGACTCATGATGGGGGGATTATGTTACACCTACATGTAGGCCTACAATCGTGCCCCCACTATGAATTATGCCAACCAAAATGCAGGCGTTACGGTTTTTTTGTATTGTTCAAGTAATTTTCTTCTTCTATGATTTATTTTACATGAACAATACGTTTTTTTCGTAACGCGATGCAAATCGATGGCATGACTCATGATGGGGGATCATGTTACACCTACATGTAGGCATTATATTTGTATCTACCAGATGGTGACGGCGTATTGAGCGACAGCGAGAAGCCGGCACGCGTCCGCGTATTGAGCGATAGCGAGAAGCGGACGCCCCAAAACCTTAAGCGATCGCGCCCATTGCCTCGACACGATACCGCAAATCCGGTTCCTGAAGCAAAACAGCATTTATCATAGAAAGTCCGTTTTGCTTATCTTCATGATACAAAGCCATGCCGTTAAGCAACTGCCACATCAAAGCATTTTCGGCCAAATGAACGTGTTGATGCAAGAACGCATTTGTCTTTTCACCGACATTACCAAGCATAATTTCAGCGTAGCACCATTCGATTTTTGCATCTTCGTCGAAATCATCCTCAGGCAGATGGCGCAAAGCATCCAAAGCTTCCTGGTAATACCCGTTTTCATTAAGCAAGACAGCACAATCGACACGTAGCGATGTAGCTGGAGAATCGTATTCAATGGCGCGACAAACTTCACGAAAAGCCCTTTCAGGCTGTTGATAAGCAAAATAGACGACCGCTCGTCCCCAAAATCCCCATGGATGACGATGATTCTCGATCAGCAGTTTAACAAAAAAGTCGAATGCATACTCAAGTTCGCCCATGGTCAGCGCAACTCTGGCGAGCCCAAGAATGGCATCCTGGTCATGTGGTGCAGAAGCATATACGTCTCGATATTTTCTGAGCGCATTGAGGAATTCGCCTTTATTTTCCTCTACCACGGCTTCTGCAAGCAGGTTTTGAATCTCAATAGGTTTCATCATAGCATCAATCAAAGAAAATATAGACGGAGTTTGCAATATCGTTAAAAGATTCCATCTGGTCTGCCGTTGCCTGTTTCTGAAACTGATCCTGAGCATCCAGAAACAGCCGGACGCGTTCATCCCTGATTGAGGATTCATGGTAAGCCATGACCTCATCCGCGGTCATGTTTTGCTGCTCTTTACTGATATATGCCGAGCATTGATCAATGACGGTTTTATGTTCACGGATATAGTTTTGAAGCTTCAAAAGAGCCTCATCAGGCGAAGGCGAAGCTTCCAACAACGTCCCCAATTGACCAAGCATAACTTGCATAGAAAGCGTTGCTGCCTCAAATGATCGGCAATCAAAATGCTCTGCATGCCCTTTCGAACACGCAACCACAGTCACCAAAACCACAAATATGCATACCCAAACTAACTTTTTCAAGTTTCCCCCCATGACATAAAACCGTCGCATGCAGTTGTAATACAAGTTCAGGATTGGGCAAGTTTTCGCTGTGCAAAAAAAAGCCGCTCTTATGAGCGGCATAAAGATGTCGATGAATCAAGGATTCGGCGATATACACGCATTGGCTAATGCTGGAGAAATCGCAGAAACTGACTTTCCAGGAGAGGTTTCATCCTTTGATGGCAATTTTTCTTCCGAAGAAAGCAGGGGTTCATCTTCTAATGCGCCATCATTTTCTGTGCAGGAAGCCTCCGATGAAGTATCTGCCTCAAGCGCAAGTTTCTTTTCTTCACGGATAAAGCGGGGCAACTTCATGTGCTTTCCAAGCAGCGCAAGTTCTGCAGGAAGAACGACGAGGGAAATCATAAGTGAGGATGCAATCGTCGTAATAGTCAACGTACCGACGCGGACGATAGGTTCAAAGTTAGAAATAAACAGGACAGCCAAGCCGACGCATAGCAAGATATTCGATTGGCAGATGGCTCGTCCGGAACTCCGCATAGCAAGACGTATCGCATCTTCGACACTCGTTTTGAAGCGGTATTCCTGACGGAAGCGCGATATGATGTGAATCGAATTATCGACGGCGAGCCCAATGCTGATCGTAAAAACCAACACAGACGTCGTATTAAGCCCATAACCATAGAGCGGAATGACGGCGAGCGTGATGCAAAGCGGCAAAACATTGGGAATGACGGCCGTAATACCGGCAGAAAAAGAGCGGAACGCTCCAAAAAGCAACAAGAAGATGATGACAAAGGCCATCATGAGTGAATTGAAAAGATCATCGACAAAGACATCGATACCACGCGTAGAATTGTAGGCGACCCCTGTAAAACGATAGGAGATTGACGTACCGTCAAACGTGGCAGCAGCCATATTTTGAAGATCTTTAATTGTCTTATCAGAATGTTGGACGCCATTATCGGGGATACGAACCGTAATATGGACGTTATTTCTATCTGAAGTGATATACTGCCCGACCTGCTCGCGTTGCAATTTCGTCATAGCCGCAAGACGAAGGCTATATTGTGTCTGATCGGGTAACGTGTCGAAAGTCACCCCAGCTTCTTTGAGCAAATCGCAAAACGACAACGTGCTGATGACCCCCTCGTGCGCAGCCATTCGTGCCTGAAGATCACACACAATCTTCATATTCTCGGCTTTTCCAAAGAACTGCTCTTCATCTGCTTTAATATCGATTTCGAGCGGCAACATTCCGCCGAGTTGTTTTTCGATAAGCAAATTCGTCTGTGCAATTGGGTGGCCTTCTTCGAAAACGTCGTTGACCTTGCTGTTGAATTCGACCTGTGTGCCAGCGGCAATCGAACCAGCCAAAAGAACAAAGGCACCGAGCATGACGAGCCACTTTCGGCGAATGCAGAAATCGGTGATCGCAGAAACGACCTTTTCGATCACACCATCTTTTGCGGCATCGGCGCTTTCTTTTGTTTTGGGATCGAGTTTGATCAAAGAAGCCGCCTGCGGCATAAGGAATATAATCGCGACATAGACGAGCATGACAGCGACGGCGGTAATGATGCCGAAACTGTTGAGAATGGAAGCGCGTGCGACAGCAAGCGACCCAAAACCGACCGCTGTCGTTGCTGTCGTTAATAATGTCGCAAGTGCGACACGATACACGCCATCACGAACAGCAATCTTATGTTCTTTGCCTTTTTTGCGTTCATCCATCATGCGCATCAAAACATAAATGCTGTTTGTGACACCGATGACGAGTATGAGCAGCGGCAACGTGTTATTGATCATCGTCACAGGAATGCCACACCATATCATGATTGCGATTGCCCACAAGACAACGCATCCCACACAAATGAGCGGCAAAACGGCCTGCCAAAATGAGCGAAACAGCACGCAAAGTGCCACAATATAGATGATACCAACAACCGGCCAAAGAATGAACTGGTCGCGCTTCATGGAATCAACCGTCATCGCGCGTATAAACGGCAAACCACCATATTCAATCTTATAGGCTGCATGATCGTTCTGCGATTGCCAGGTATTAACATAATCCTGGATTTTCGTAAGCACGCCAAAGAAGTCATCCGGTTCCACTGCTTCTGGTTTGAGCATAACCATAATCAAGGCATGATGCTCATCTTCCGAAATCAGATTCCCTTTGAGAAGGGCAGACTGCCGAACGCGTGCCCGTATATCCGTGACCTCCTGTTCCGTCAGGGTTTCTGTGCCGACAATCGGCTGAAGGCCACGCAAAAGCGCCATAGGGGATTCATCTGCCTGCGGCACACGCGCAAGGCTGTAAGTCTTCGCTACACCATCAAAGGTTTCGAGGGAATCAGTCAGTTCTCGCAAATCTCCAAGCCGCGAAGATGTGAGAAGCGACTCCTCATGACTGACAACAACAAGAAAAATATCGCTTATGCTTGAAAACTTTTTGTCGAAATCCTTTTGATACTGAATTTCTTCTTCACTGAATTCGAGCATCGCTTCAGGGCTAAAATCAAATCGAAGTTTAGGCAGCTGAAACGCACATACGACGGTGAAAATAAAGAAAAAGGCCAGAACGAGCCAACGATATTTGAGATTCAGTTCTAACAGGTGCTTAAAGCTCATGCCACGAGACTCGCTTACAAATCTATTCCACAGAGGACAGACGTCAGAAGATGAATATCTGTACCTAAGGCATGCATTGACCGTTCTGCAGTGCCACGCCGAAACCGTGGTGCCATTGAGCCGTCACGCTTCAAGCGTCCCATGCCACGGGCACAGAGACAAACCTACATTTGAACGAGCAAATGGCGATTTTATTCGTTTTCGTGACATTTTTGTGACACGCACGCCCTTTGTTGAAAACGGAAAGGCACGGAATACCTACACCAAACTACAAAAAACACTTTTTTGCTTGAATGATAGACATCGTGTGATTAAGAATTGAGATGTGTGGCACGCGCATTGCGTATCCATACATCAACGCCGTATTTTCCGGCGAAAGGAGGCCTACCATGATCATCCCTGATTATCTCATCATTGATGAAATCAAACGACGCGAGGAGAAAAAATGGCAGCCTGAAACCCATCAGATCCCGCTGTACATTCCAGATCCGCCCGCACAAAGAAAACCGGATCATCCTAAATCTGACGATTCCCATATTCGAAAAGAAAATGGTGCCATCATCCTAAGTCTTATCGGTGATACATCCATTTGATCCAATAATTCTTAATCCAATGATTCGGCTCTCTGGAGCCGTTTTTTTTGGCAAACAGTAAACTTAAATAGCCCTTAATATGAATGTTCCCAAGAGTTTACGTCTTCACATTGGCATTTTTGGCCGCCGTAACGTCGGTAAATCGAGTCTTCTCAACAGCATGACGCGACAATCCGTCTCCATCGTCTCAGCCTATGCAGGCTCAACGACAGACCCCGTCGAAAAACCAATGGAATTGCTACCATTGGGTCCCGTCCTTTTTATCGATACGGCTGGTCTTGATGATGAAGGTGAATTGGGCGCTTTACGCATCGAAAAAACGCATAAAATCTACGATCGCTGTGATCTGGCACTCGTCTTGTGCGATGGTGCATGGACAGAGCACGAATCGGCAATCGTTGATGCCCTAAATCTCCGCACAATTCCTTGGATAGCCGTATTAACCAAAGCTGATATCGTCGATCATTCTGCCCTCGAAGCTACCCTGATCGCTCAAAACACTCCCGTCGTTCGCGTCTCCACGAACGATCCACAAAGCGTCGAAAACGTCCTCCAGGCCATTATACGCTTTGCGCCCGAGGGTTTTCTCGATGCGACCAAAATCGTTGCAGATATTATTCCGGAGCAGGCGCATGTCCTACTCGTCATTCCCATTGACAAAGAAGCCCCCAAAGGACGTTTGATTCTGCCGCAGGTTCAAACCATCCGCGATATTCTCGATGCCCATTGTGTGTGTACCGTCTGCCAGGAACCTCAGCTTCAATCTGTCCTCGAGGCCTTCAAAACGCCGCCAGACCTTGTTGTCACTGATTCACAGGCATTTAAGACCATAAGTGAGATCGTTCCTCCGACCATTCCGCTCACAGGATTCTCCGTCTTGTTTGCACGCTTTAAGGGGGACTTAGCCTCCTTTGTACACGGCGCATCCGCGATTCGCTCACTCAAACCACAGGATCGTATCCTGATTGCAGAAGCCTGTACGCATCATCCGGTTAAGGACGATATCGGCCGCGTCAAAATCCCCAAACTCCTCGAAAAGTACGTCGGTGCCCCTCTCAACATTGATGTCGTCTCCGGGCAGGAATTTCCTGAAGATCTCACCCCCTACGCACTCATTATCCATTGCGGCGGCTGTATGTGGAATCGCCGTCAGATGTTGTCGCGTCAACAAAGAGCTACGCACCAAAACATTCCCATGACGAATTATGGCATAGCCATCGCAGCGTTGACTGGCATCCTCGATCGTGCGCTCAAGCCTTTTGGCATCATACCCTAATCATTCACAACGCCACTTTGCAACGCTTAACCATACACGACTTTACTCTGTCGCCTCCTGGTCTTGCTCAAAACATACGCAAACGAAGTTTCTTGGGACTAACACAAAATAAGATGGCATACGCACGATTCTCGTTTCCACAGCCTAACGCGACAATCACGTAAAAAATGAGAAAGGGCTTAAATGCCACAATTCAAACGCGCACAGGACACTGACACACCACTTATTTTGTGTTTCCTCTACAAACACTTCATTTAAATGTTGCCTGACAAAGCCTCTTTTAGAGATAATAAATAGCTTATTTTTGGGGGCTATATTCTATGCATTGGATGAAATCATAAATGTTACAAATCCTTCTTGTTATCTTTCTATTGCTGATGAACGCCTTCTTTGTTGCTGCAGAATTCGCCCTCGTGCGTGTGCGTGTTTCGCAACTCGAAGGCCTCAAAAATGAAGGCAACCGCCGTGCAACACAGGTTCTCAAGATACTCGAAAAAATCGATGCCTATCTTTCCGCTGTCCAGCTCGGTGTCACCATCGCAAGCCTCGGCCTCGGTTGGCTCGTCGAACCAGCCATTAATCATTACCTCGAAATGTTTTTTGCCTGGCTTGCTCTACCGATCAGTGAGACGCTCTCACACGGTATCAGCGCCTTTATCGCCTTCTTCATAGCATCCTTTCTGCACATCGTCATTGGCGAGATCACGCCGAAAAGTGTCGCTATCGCAAAACCACTTGAAGTGGCCATGATCGTGGCTTTGCCCATGCGCATTTTCCACGCGGTCTTTAATCCCGTCATGCTGTTGCTCGTCCTCGCAAGTAATGGTATCTTGAAGCTACTCCATATCACGCCTGTCAGCGGCGACCACTCGGCTGGCGTTTCCGCCGAGGAACTCCGCATCATCGCGCAACACTCCTCGAGCGACGGTACAATCACAAAAGAGCAAGGCACCTTGCTCGACAACGTCTTCAATTTCAGTGCGCTAAGTGCCAAAGAGATCATGGTTCCTCGCGGCAATGTCGTCGCTATGCCCGCAGACCGCTCGCTCGACGAGTTCCTCATGGATGCCCTTAAATCCGGACACTCCAGATACCCCGTCTATGGCGCAAACCTCGACGATATTATTGGTGTCGTGCATATTAAAGATGTCATTCGTGCACTCCATCTCGCTGACCCTGGCTGTATGACGAGCGGAGAATTTCCCGCTGCCAATGCTAATACGCCTTCACTCGAATCCCTCGCCAGAAAAGTCGTCAACATTCCTGAAACGGCCACCATCGCCAATGTCATGGAAACGTTACAACAAAAACGACTCCACATGGCCATCGTCGTCGATGAATATGGCGGCACTTCGGGTATCCTCACCATCGAAGATGCTGTCGAAAAACTCGTCGGTAACATCGAAGACGAATTTGATCCCGTACCTCAGGAAAATATCATCCGACAGGAAAATGGTTGGCTCGTCAACGGCGCAACGCTCCTCGGCGATTTGTGCGAAACGCTTGAACTCGACGAACCAGATGTCGAAAGTACGACTGTCGCTGGCTTTATTATGGAAAAACTCGGAAGCGTCGCTAAAGAAGGCGATGCCATCGAATTCAACGATTACAGATTTTGCGTCGAAAAAATGGACAAACTCAGAATCGACAAAGTCTTCATTCATCTATTGACCAAAGATTCGACGCCAGAACTTAAAGCAGGTAACCATGAATGATGTTGTTTGCGCCGATGCTCAAACGCAGACGCAACCTTTTGTTAAAATCCTCTCTATCGGCGGAACAGGCGTGTTCGGCATGAACTGTCTGCTTCTACAAACGCCTCAAGAACGCCTACTCATTGATTGTGGTGTCCTCTTTCCCGCAGATGATGACTTCGGCGTCGATCTCATTACGCCTGATTTCAGCGTCCTCGAAGCAAATCCTCCACATGCTCTGCTCGTCACACACGCGCATGAGGATCATGTCGGTGCCATACCATACCTTCTCATGGCACTCAAAAAAGCCGGCATGAAACATAAACTGCCCATATACGCTTCCGATATTACTGTCGCTTTTATCCGACGTCGTCTCCTCGAACACGATCTCGAAAACAGTGTCGATTTTCACATCGTCTCGCCAAAATATGCCGTACAACTCGGTGACATCCACGTCGAATTTATCGACGTTTGTCACTCCATTCCAGGAAGTCTCGCATTCGCCTTCGATACACCTTGCGGAAAAATTGTCCACTCTGGTGACTGGCGCATCGACAATACTCCCATGTCCGGCGCAAAAACAAATCTCGCGCGCTTCGAATCCCTCGGCGATGGCGGCGTACGCCTTTTCTTGAGCGATTCCACTAACGTTGAAGTCGATAATACCGAAATTACAAGCGAACTTGATGTCTTCAACGATCTACAAAAATGTATCCGAAACGTCCATGGACGCGTCTTCGTAACGCTCTTCGCTTCCAATATCGGCAGACTACAATCCCTCATCTATGTCGCCGCCAACGTCGGACGAAAACTCGCCGTCTGCGGGCGCTCCATGACCGCAAATATGGCACTCGCTCGCGAACTCGGCTACCTCTCTGTCCCCACAAACCTCGAAATCGTCCCCGAAGAAAAAATCCAAGACGCAGGCGATAACCTCATCGTCATCGTCTCCGGCTCACAAGGCGAAAAAGCCGCTTCCCTCTACAAAATCTCACAGGGACTCCACCCTAAAATCAAACTCAAAGACGGCGATTATCTCATCTATTCCGCTCGTCAAATCCCAGGAAACGAACGTCGCGTCGGACAAATCATCAACGGTTTCTACCGACACGGTGCCGCCATCGTCGATGCACCCGAACTCCACTTCCACAGCTCCGGACACGGCAACCAACGCGAACTCGAACTCCTCATCGAACTCATCGATCCCGAACTCTTCGTCCCCATTCACGGTGATTACCGTCGCCTCGCCCTACACGAAAAACTCGCCAAACGCATCGAAGGGCGTACCGTCACTGAAATCCTGCAAGAAGGTCAATGCCTCGTTCTCTACCCCGATCATCACGAGATTCACGACGGCTTTGAACCCTCACGGCGTTATGTCGTCGGAAAATGCCCGGACGGCATCACCCAGGAAATCGTCAAAGAAAAGAAAAACCTCGCGCATCAAGGCATCATCACGCTTTCAGGTATCCTCGACAGTCGCGATAACCTCATCGGAAAACTCGCTCTCCACGTCATCGGCGTCTGCGCAAACGACGGCTGGCAGGATGAACTTGAACCCGAAATCCTCAGAACCATGGCATCAAGTGCAATGCACGGCGATATGAGCGAAATTATTAAACATAAAATCGCCAAATACGTCAAAACGACTATCGGTAGAACGCCGACAATCGTTGTCGATTTTCATCGCATCTAACTTTGAATATTTTTTGACAATGGGCATGGTACTTAACCATGCCTTTTTTATTTCCAAAGATATCCATCACACGCGGCTTTTTTAATTATTTATATAACCACCCAAAATTTACATAAATAATATATTTTTTACTATATTTATAATATTTATTTTGGCGCGTCTATGGGCCATGCCCATACGACGCGTCCTGTTGGCTATCGCTTTGCGATACGCCAACAGTGCGTTTGGCTATCGCTTCGCGATACGCCAACGCTAATGCCCGACAATGTTCAATTCCGCTTGAACACTTTGACAAATATCATCCAAAGCTTCCGCAGGCACCGTGTGGTTCGGCAAACCGCGGGCTTCCAGATAATGGGCCAATTCACTGAGCGATATGCCAAGCAAGTGCGCAAGTGTCGCGGAATCCACATCCCGTTTTTCCTCACGCACCAGGCGAAGTTCAGCTAACCGCCAGGCATGCGCCCATGGTCGATCCCCCATGCGTGAAAACGATGGCACAGCCATAGACGGACTCGCTAGACCACAAAACATCAGCTTCAAAAGATCATCCAAAAAATCGCGAACAATAAATGCAGGCACAGCTTCCCCGCGTGCATAACGAAAGAGGGCAAGCATACCTGCATGAAATCCAGAATCCTCTGCTGGCATCGGTTGCGGTTCTACACGAGGAATACCAATCCACGCATCCAATGTATCGCGTCGCGCCATAATAATTAGCGACAAACGCTTTGCTTCCGCTTTTGCTGAACTATCCGAAAGATCAATCAACTTTGTCATACGCTTACCTCATTCAAAGTGAATCACGCGTATTTCCGCTTCGGGTTTCGCTTCTTCGCCCATATATATCGCTTGTATTTGATCGATCAACGGTAACGTCGATGACTGAAACTTTGCGCTTATGGCCACAGCATCGTATCGACGACATAGCTCTAACGTATCCTGCGGTGAAATGAGATCGCATTTATTCAGGATGCGAAGTAACTTCTTATCGCCAAGTCCAAGCTCTTTAATGATTTTTTCAACAGCTTCAATTTGAAAATGAATCTGTGAATTCGATGCATCAATCACATGCAAAAGAACATCCGCATCCTGTAGTTCTTCAAGCGTTGCCTTAAATGCTGCCACAAGGTCTTTCGGTAAATCACGTATAAATCCAACCGTATCCGTAAAAATGACTTCCTGAAGCCTCGGAAAACGCAATCGCCGACTCGTCGTATCCAATGTGGCAAACAACAAATCTTCCGCATAGACCTCTGATTGCGTCAAAGCGTTGAGCAACGTCGATTTGCCGGCATTTGTGTACCCGACGAGGCTAAAGATGGGAATGTGCTGCTCCTTCCTTTTTTTTCGTTGAAGCTGCCGATGGCCTTCTCGTGCCTTTAACTCCCGCTCCAAGGCATGCATCCGCTCTCGCGCTTTACGGCGGTTGATTTCCAATTTCGTCTCACCAGGACCACGTCCACCAACACCACCTGTCAAGCGACTCATCGCCGTATCCTGATCAATCAACTTCGGAAGATTATATTTAAGTTGTGCAAGCTCAACTTGCAATTTGCCGTCGAGCGACTTCGCTCTTTGCGCAAAAATATCGAGAATAAGCTGCGTCCGGTCAAGGAGCTTGAAAGGTAAAACGCGCGTCAAAGCGCGCGATTGCGCCGGCGTCAGCTCGCGATCAAAGATGATAAATTGTGCATCTTCATCAAGTGCATAGAGTTCTATTTCCTGAAGTTTTCCGGAACCCACGAGCGTCTTGGGATCAATTTGACGCCGCTTTTGCTCAATCACGCGCACAACCTCAATGCCAGCCGTTCGACAAAGTTCAAGCATTTCTTCACGACGCTCACGCGCATCACGTTCGCCTGTATCCAAGTGAACGAGTATGGCCGGTGGTGCCGATGTCGTATTGGCCTGCGCTGTCGTCGCACGCAGTTCTGTTTCAAAAGCCTTGAGCTGTTCATCCGCATTGACAGGAAGCCCCTCAATGCCTTCAAGCATCGTGCGATCCACGCTGATGCCCTTTTGAGAAGGAATGATATGCGCATATTCCGTGCGTCCTGGCGCGCCGAGGATATTGGGTTCAATACTCACTACCCAATCGAGACGAAGCTTCGTCAGATCCGTCACTTCATCCATTGTAATCAAAGTAGGGGATTTATCACGCGTCACACTCGTCATAATGAGTCGGATACCACGAAGCCGACCCAGACCAGCTCTTGCACGTCCAATATCTGGCAAATAACAACGATCTGCCGTGCCAAGAAGTACGCACTCAACATGACCATTGCGATTCACGATGATCCCCACTTTGCGATGAAGCGCATACGACAAAGACGACATGCGATGCGCAACATCCCGTGTAACGAGAAGATTTTGGGGAATCTTGGCCATGCCAAGTGCTTTTAATGTTTGAGCTTCCGAAGATGAAAGCCCCACGGTATTTCCAAAAATAGGTGTTGTCATAGACCTTATACTCAATCCAATGAACCAAACACGGGAGGCTTATGTAACGCAAAGCATGCGAAGTCCCCCGTTTTATACAATTACGTTTCTATCGTGTTATAAAACACACCGATAT
This sequence comes from Pseudomonadota bacterium, assembly GCA_017421975.1. Classification (GTDB taxonomy): domain Bacteria; phylum Myxococcota_A; class Bradymonadia; order UBA4248; family UBA4248; genus RGIG464. Next base: position 1,858 of record JAFOHE010000202.1, on the reverse strand, counting down.
ATTTATCACCATATTATTTTGTATTATTCTTAAATATGGTGAGCGGCTTGACAAGACGATCAGCCCAGGCTTGTTCGTTATGTGGCGCACCAGGTTGATCGTGATGAAACAGATCGACGTCCCACGTATAACCAATTTCTGCCATTTTTTCGACAAATGAATGTGTAAAACAATAACAGTCTAAATTGTTTTCGTCATTCGCAGCATCTGCCTGCGTCAAGACTTCAGAACACCCGCCCTCTGGCTCATTTCCACCATTATCTAAATATAATGTAAATTGGCGATGACCGGCAGCAGCATAAATATCTTCGATGACCTGCCCATCAGCATGGCTAAAGCGTCCCCACGCTGTCGTTGGCGAAAGCGCAAGAACGACGTCATAATCCGTCGGATAAAGATGCGCAATATATAAGCTGATTAATCCCCCCATCGAGGATCCCATCAAACCGACTTTACCCGTCAAATGAAAGCGTTTTTCCATAAAAGGACGCACCGTTTCATGGACAAATTTGGCATAATCATTTCCCTTTGCTTCTACATAACCATAGCCCATGGAAGATAAATCCTCATCGACAAAAGCATATTCGGACAAGCGTGCTGCTTCACCATTATCAATTCCCACAACGATAAAAGAAGCCTCGGCTTTTTCCATATTACTTTCGACATTCCAGCTGCCATAAGCGCCACCAGGGCCAAATAAATTTTGACCGTCATGTGCATAAATAATATCAAAAGGCCCCTGCCCCGTGGGAACATAAGCACGCACTGTCCTTGAAGCCAGGCCTTGCGGGCTCTTAAAGCCAGGCCATCGCATTAAATACGGCTTATCGGGCGTAACAATATAAGAAATTTCTCCATCTTTAGTATAAGTATAACGCTGAGACCAGTGATCCGCCTCATACGTATTGCCATTGACAAATTTATAATAATTATTTTCAACAGGATTGTCGGGCATATCGACTTCGGCATACCAGAAATCCCTGATATTTGTCATCTGCGTCAGGCCATTCTTGCCCCAGTCATTAAAGTCGCCAGCCACTTTCCAATCGCCACCATCGTACCAATGAATAAAAATAACGGTGTTGTCGTCCGTCACAACGGGGAATCCAGTTCCCTGCGAAATGGCTTCAAACGCATCCGCCGTTGATACCGAACCTGCAATGAGCGCACGCGCCCAATCCTCCGCCGTCACCAAGTCGCCAGGCGTATTGCCATGATCTCCGCCATCCGTCTTGTCTGTACACGCGTACCACGTATGCGTGTCATCCGAAAGCATACCGCAGATCTGTTGATTTTGTTCACAATTGTAACTTTGTAACACCTGCTGTTCGTCGCAATAGTACACAATATTGCCGTAACACTTGCCAGAATTTGTAATATCACCGCATGCACCGCCGACTGCTGGAAGCTTATTCTCAGACGAATTGCCATCGCCGGAGCCATCGGAATGATCCGGATCATCTGGTGGATTTTTATCCCCTGACGAATCACCGCTCTGATCATTCTCTGAACCGCCAGTGGTGTCACCGTCAGAGTCACTGCAACCGTAAAATCCAATCAGTGCCACACAAATAAACAAAATAAACCAACTGCGTTTCAGCTCGCTCAACATTTTTCCCTCACATCCAGAACACAAAACTGGCAATCACACGCTCCCCCATCTAAGTCATATAGCAGAAGCACGGCTCATAAACAATGTAAAGTCATGAATCATGCAATACAAAAGCGAAAAAAATAACTGCCAGAATCAAAACGACAAGTCCGACCTGCCAATGCCAAAAGAAGAGACCAACATCGCCAGCAATAAGATAACCGGAAATCAAGATGAGTCCCAAATGAGAGTCTTTTTCCAACCCGT
>JAFOHE010000201.1 GCA_017421975.1 Pseudomonadota bacterium | reverse complement strand
TTCGAACTTGCTGAGAAAGTTAATCTTATTTTGAGTTTTAATTTCTTCTAACGCAGATTGGTCTTTGCCATCGTTTTCCCAGTTGTCCAAGTCTTCCTGAGGCATCTGTTGTGCGAAATCGCTGTAAAGATTTAGGTGTTGGTGATGTTGTTCCTGATTGAATGTGTCATAAGCGCGGTTATAACCGCTGAAGGGGGAAGAAGTACCGTATGGAGATGCACTATTGTACGATGAAGATGTGTTTGAAGAATAAGTATTTTGATCAGAATATGAATAATTTTCAAACAAATCATTATTATCATAAATTTTATCAGAGTTAGGCGGTGGAAGTTGATTAAATAAATCATCGTTGGAATTAAAATCAGACTGATAATTGTTGAATTTCATATTAATCTCCTCCTCGTATGAATTCACATTCAAACAGGTTGTTTAACACATATCATCATTGCGAGTAAAATGTTTATTTATTTTCTATAGCGTTGTTCTTTGATAAGTTTAATGTTATTATGTGAAGAAAATATAAACAAATTGTTTAATATGGAATTAATTAAAAGAGGAGATATAATAGACGAGGATAGCGACAGCAGCGGCAAGGGTTATAATTGATGCCAGGGCATAGAGCGCGAATTTTCCAAAACATCCCACGTTAATTTTGAGATCATGGAGGCTACACAAGATGCGGTGAATGCAGTGAAAAGCAGCACCAAATAAAATGAGGAACAGGGCACCGGCTCCCCACCAATGGGACATGACTTGGGTGATATGGAATCCTGTTTGTCCGTCGGTGAAACCAGCGATGAGGAGGCAGAGAATCAAAGCGGGGGCAGCAATAGCGAGAACCATGCCGCCAAAACCGAATAGTCCCCAAAAAATGGGTTCATTGGATTGTTTATATTGTGTGGTATCCATGGATTTTTCTCAAAAGAAGGTTATGCGAGTGCTAGGGCACAAATGATCATGGCAGATGCAATGATTGTGAGCAGATAGCACAACACTATGAGGAGAGATTGCGGAATGAGACGCGTTTCGTCCGGGCGGTTAGAACGGAACAGACGAATACCTTTAGGAAAAATATTATACCAAGTGACTAAGTGAATCAGCGTAAATGGGAACGCAAGAATGTTAAGAAAAATGACGATGGGATTTTGGACAAAATGAGCGATCCAGGGTACCGGTGTGTCGATGAAAGCAGCTGCGATGACAATGGTCAAGAGTTCGCAAGCGATCCAGAGATGCAATACCGCCGATGCTTCACGAATCATGTAAATACAATAAGGCTTTTTGTCGAGCCACCAGGAGCGTTTGACTTTTCTGATATATGGTTTTCTGTAGGATGACATGGGACACCTCGTGTCAAGAACGCTTTAATTTTTTGAAGAAATGTTTCACATAATCGAAAGCATTTTCTTCTTTTTCGATTTGAATGGCGGAAGCAGGATCGACGCATTTTGGGCAGACATCGGAGCAATACCCCACGGATGTGCATCGCCAGACGCCTATTTCTTGTCCCATGATGGCTTTTCGGATACTTTTGTCCTTGTCTCTGCTGTCATGGTTGTATCGATACAACAGGGTAAGCGCTGCAGGGCCTATGAAATCGGGATGTAATTTGTACTGTGGGCATGCGGCATAACAACACCCGCAATGCGTGCACTGTGCGAATTGACGGTATTTTTCGAGTTCACGCGGCGTCTGAATACCGGCCTGATTGGAAGGCGCGTCTTTTTGGGGATGGATATGTGGCTCAACGGATTCGAGTTTGGCAATCATATCCGAAATATCGGTGACGAGGTCACGCTCAATGGGAAAATTCTCCAAAGGTTCGAGCGTCAGCACGTGGCTTTTGTCATATTCTCTGATAAATGTTTTGCATGCGAGTTTGGGTACATGATTGACCATGATGGCGCAGGAACCACAAACAGCCATTCTGCAGGAAGAACGGTAGCTCAGACTGGGATCAACATTATCTCTGATATAGTTAAGCGCATCAAGGACAGAAGTCTCGTGTGAGAAGGGAACTTCATAAGATTCGAAATGCGGTTCCTCATCCACTTCCGGGAAGTACCGCAGGATAGAAATTTTTTTTATTTTATTATCCATAGCTTTTCCCCGAAGTTAATTATTTTGATTTTGTTTTTCGGCACTGCCGTACAGGCGTGCCTGTGGCGGATATTTTGTGATGGTAACAGGCGCATATTGAATCATGGGGTTATCGTTCTCGCGGTAGAAAGCGCGTGTATGTTTGAGAAACAGAGTATCATCGCGTTTTGTATAAGCTTGCAGATCGCCATCGATGCGTTGATGACTTCCGCGGGATTCACGACGTCCCAAAGCGGAATGAACCATCGCTTCAGCGACATCGAGGGTAAAGCCGAGTTCGAGAATATGCAAGAGATCGAAATTGAAAACGCGGCTTTCAGGTGAGGAAACGCGGAGGGCTTTTTGACGAATTTTGAGCTCTTTGATGATATTGGCAGCATTTTGCAGACCATCTTCATCGCGATAAATGCCGACGTATTTCTCCATGGTAGTTCCCATTTCGTGACGTATTTTTGCCGTTGAATCGTCATTTATTTTTTTTCCAAATCGATTCATGACGTGATTGATTTGTTCATTGGCGATATTTTCGATACGTTTGGCATCGCAAGCATCAGCATTTTTGGCGTAATGGACAGCTTGTAACCCCGCCTCATGGCCGAAGACGAGGATTTCGGAGAGTGAGTTCGAACCGAGCCTGTTTGCGCCATGGAGTCCGACGCTGGCACATTCACCGGCAGCGAAAAGGCCTTGCATTGCGGTTGCCGTATGACAATCTGTTTCAATGCCGCCCATGGTATAGTGTACGACGGGACGCACAGGAATAGGATCAAGCGCCGGATCGACGCCTGCATAAGCGCGAGCGAGTTCACAGATTTGGGGCAATCGTTCTTCGAGTTTTGTCGCTCCGAGATGACGCAAATCGAGGTAGACGACGTCTCCGTGAGGGGTTTGAATCGTGCGCCCTTTTTTTTGTTCATGCCAGAAAGCCTGAGAAAGCCTGTCGCGAGGTCCTAGTTCCATTGTTCTGTTTTGAGGTTCACCTTTTGGCGTTTCTGGTCCAAGTCCGTAATCCTGGAGATATCTGTAACCATCTTTATTGATGAGGACGCCGCCTTCACCGCGAGCAGCTTCAGTGATGAGAAGTCCGCATCCTGGGAGGCCAGTTGGGTGATACTGGACAAATTCCATATCACGCAATGGCACGCCGTGTCTGTAGGCGAGCGCCATACCATCGCCTGTAACGATTGTGGCATTCGTCGTAAAGTGGTAAGCCTGCGCGGCACCGCCGGTTGCGAGAATGACAGCGGGGGCACAGAATAGACGGAAAACGCCGTTTTGAATATCGTAAGTCAGGATACCGCGTATGGCATTGTCGTATTCGATCAGATCAACGGCAAAGTGTTCGTCAAATCGGGTGATATTTTTGAACTGTGTCGTATGGTGATAGAGCGTATGGAGAATGTGGAAACCGCTTCTGTCTGCAGCGAACCATGTTCGCGGTACTTTCATGCCCCCGAATTTTCTGACACAGACGTGTCCATCCTGTGTACGGCTCCAGGGACATCCCCAGTGTTCAAGTTTGGCGAGTTCAGCGGGAGCGCGTTCAACAAAGAACTCGACGACATCCTGATCGCACAACCAGTCGCCGCCAGAGATTGTATCCTGAAAATGTTTATCGAGGCTATCATCTGGGTGAATGACGCCTGCAGCGCCGCCTTCAGCAGCCACAGTGTGACTGCGCATGGGATAGACTTTGGAGATGAGGGCAATTTTTCCCTCAGGCCAAATTTCAGCGGCTTCTATGGCAGCTCTTAGTCCGGCGCCTCCGGCTCCGACAATGGCAATATCAGCATGGATGATTTCCAAAATACAGCCTCCTCGTGAGAAAAGTAACGCGTGCCGAATACCTGACACACACGGAGCCTTATAACTCATTCTTACAGGCGTTTATTCTAATTTTTGTCGAGAATGACAAGTATTTATTCGAAACAAGATGATTTGCATGGGGCAATGATGCGAACTAGATCAATCGAAAGTGCAGCCGTATGCAATAGGCTGCACAGCCTGCCGTATGGCTTTGCCATAGGCAGGCGAGCCATTCCCGTATGGCTTTGCCATAGGGAATGGTTAGGTGCCAGAAAGAAAAATGACATACCTCATAAAAAAATGAAGCTATAATAAGTGGTATGATATATGAAATATAAGGGGTTTTGTATGACATGGAGCTTGTTGTGTTATGAAGAGAGAAAAGTATTGTCAAATTGCTTTGTGGCTGAGTATTTGTGTGTTGTGGGGATGTTCAGGAAGCGGTACGCCAACGGAAGAACCGCAAAGCACGTGTGACGCAGAAGCGTTGTGTGAAGGTGGAAAACGCGTTTATTGTAAGGATGGGGAGCGCGTGACGGAAGCATGTGGTGTTGGCCAGACGTGCGTTGAGGGGGAATGTGTTCTGAGTGGCGGATGTGACGAAACGCATTTTGAGGCGACTTGTCATGATGGCATTGCAGTTTTTTGTGACGCCGGTCAGATACGTTTTAATGTTTGCCAGCTGGGTTGTAGTGATGGTGTATGTATAGAAACGAAATGTCCGTCAGAAAAGCCCTATCCCTATTGTAATGAAACTGGTGAGGTTGTTACATGTGGCGAAACAGGGATAGAACAAAAGCCATGTCAGACGGGGGAAACGTGTTATCGAGGTGCATGCAAGTCGTTGTCCGCGTTATGTGGTAATGGTGATTTAGATGTTGATGAAATTTGTGATGATGGTGAGGAAAATGGTCAATATGGTAAGTGTCGCATCGACTGTCTAGGACGTGTGGGATGTGGCGACGGTACAATTCAAGATCCGGAAGAAATTTGTGATGATGGCGAAGATAACGGAAAATATACAAAATGCAGTATGGATTGTAAGCGTATATCACAATGTGGCGACGGCATTGTAGATTCACCGGATGAAGTTTGTGATGATGGCAATGATAATGGTCAGGATGGCAAGTGCGCTTTAGATTGTCAAAATAGAATTGGATGTGGCAATGGAATCATTGATACGGAAGCGGAAACGTGTGATCCGCCATCAAAAGGTATGTTTGTGACATGCGAGTCAGATTGCAGTACGCCTAACATATTATTTGAGGAATATCCTAAACAAGGCAATGTCAGTACGCATTTGAAGCCATTGTGCGAATCAGGAGATTTATGGCAAAAGTATTTGCTATACAGAGAAAGATTTGTGGGTGAAGCTTCGAAACATATTCCAGGTTTTATATCATGGGGCACAGAAGCAGGCGAGAGTCTTCCGGCGGGTTCGCGTGATCCATCCTTTCATTGTGCTACGAACTGGCGTTATCATCATGATGGAGCGGATTGTGCATTTACAGATATTTCGGATGCGCATGGCGCCTATTCCTGGGGCGATACAAGTTTATGGCTCGGCATTATGCTTCACTGGCTGGCATTAGAATATAAAATGTATCAAGTCTATGGTCTTGATACAACTGAAACTGAAAAACTGATTGCGCTTGCTTTGAAGGCATTTGATAGATTAGATCTTGCAGCGGAACCATTTTTTGATTTAGAGCCAAAATTGGATGGTTTTTTTATACGTGATGATTTGCCGCGCGATTTTTATATGAAAGATGGTCAGTATCGATTTGAGCGGACGGATGGTTTTTTGGGTTATGCGTGCGCCGCGTCGAATAGCGTTTGTCAGATTTATTCTGGCGCTACATCTGAAACTTTATTAAAAGATGGGGCTTTTGTGAGCCAGGATCAGATCACGGGTATATATGAAGGACTAGGCATGATCGGTAAGTTTGTTGATGCGGATGCAGAATATGATGGTATGAAGCTTCGTCATCATGCCCTTTCGGGGATACATCGCATTATTATGTACCTTCGGGAACATCATTGGCTGATTGGCGTTGAAACTGCTTCAGGATGGCTTCAAGTTCCTGAAGAATGGGGCGGTTATACGCAAATGTTAAGTGCTTTTTTTGCAGAGGGTGCCAATTCGATATGCGGTACAGAATTTGGCATGGCCGATTATCATGATGAAGCGACGAGAGTGGCGAAAGAGCTTATTCCTGGTTTGATTTCAGTATTATGGCCTTTGTGGGAAACGGAGAATAATTATAATAGAAATCTTATATTACGCGTTATGAATTATACAAATTTGTGGGATGATGCCAAGTATGATCAGGTGAGTCTGGAGTCGGGCAGAGAACTATGGGCATTATCGCACGCTTTGTATTGGGGTAGACCGCTTGCCGATGAGTATCCGCTCTGGCGGATGGCATCGATTTTGTCGCAAGCACCATGTGAAGGGCCGTGTTCGGGTGCGTCATGTGAGCATGAAACGCCAGGATGGATGGGGGAAAATTATTTTGTATCACCCAATCAGCGGCTCGGCAGTCAGCATTTTGAAGGCGAGTATAACGGCTTGGATTATCTCATCGCGCATAATTTATATGCATTGGCATACGCACAGCAGACGGGACGTGGTTATACACAAATCGTTGAGACAAATCTTTCGGGTGGGCATCAATTAAAAGATATGATTTCTGGCGGTGAAATTCCCGATAAATATCGTGTCTCAGAGAATATCGAAGATATGTTCTTAGCGTTTTGCGGCAGGCCTTTTGCAGACTGGATCAGGGATAATGCCCTTGGCCTTATAGATATTTACACGGGTGATTATCGATGGTCGTGTCAATGGGATGGAACATGTACGATTTCGCGGGATGCATCGCCTTATAGCCACAGAAATTCTGTCATTATAGGCACTGAAGTCAACGATACGATTCATGTGCCTAAAGGTTATCATCATTGTATATCGACACTTGGTGGTGACGATCATATTATTGCACAATCTGGTATGCATATTATAGAAGGTGGAAGTGGCGATGATACGATTACGACGCATGGACCGCATGTGACGATTTACGGGGGTGATGGTGATGATAAGCTATATCCTGGCAACGGTTATCATTTGATTGATGCCGGTCGGGGGCATGATTTCGTTGATAGCGGAAGCAGCAGTGGCACCCATTTAATCTATGGCGGTGACGGCGATGATGTCATTCGAGCCGGAGAAGGCGGCAATTACCTTGTCGGCGGGCCAGGCCATGATGTGCTTGAGGGCGGCAACGGTAATAACGTCGCATGGGGTAATGATGGCAATGACAAATTCAGATTTGGCAACGGCAATAATACGATCCTTCCGGGGGATGGCAATGCCTTTATATTTGTCGGAAATGGTAATAATTCTATTACGACGATATCACCGCAGAATGATCATGTCTCCATTTGTTTTGGGACAGGCAAAAATTCGATTTATGCCGGCTGGTCATCGACATCGCTCTGTTCAGCGGTGCAAAATTCTGACATTCATGATCAATCATGCAGACCGGTATTGACATCTTTAGAATGTAATTTAACAGCTTATCAAAATTGGCAATAATTGAGTGCACAGCGTGCGTGCCCCTTTTTGGGTGAGGCTGTTCAGGCCTCACCCAACATTATGTCGCCCAAAGGGGAATGGGTTTACATTTGGTTACTCTATTGTTGTGGACATCATTAATGAAATTATTCGCAAAAATATAACTCATTGGCGGGCGGGACGCCCGCATCCCCAGGTATAGTCACATTAATACCGTCCGCAACAATAAAACTGGACTTTTATTCAATACACTTACATGCACTGGTTGCCATAACAGCCATAGCCTTCGTCGCACATATCAAAGTCGGATACGACGACGATAGGTTCAGCATTTGTAGAATTGACACAAATGTACGTCGTCATCCAACCCTGATCGGCAGATTCTTCGCACCGAGAGCCGACGTTTGTCGTTCCACAGATATCTTCCTGTTTCATATTCTCAACGCATGTGGAAATGACATCCCCATCGCTTTCATAAGCTTTGCATCCTCCTTGGCAGGAAGACGAGCGAACTTTGTATATTTTTGAACCATCATCATTATCCGAAACATAACGACATTCGAAGAGGAGATTGTCGCGGCAATGTGGAACAAAAGTATCCACATTGCAGATATCGTTGTATTCAGCGTTGATATCCGATTCGGGGACGCAGGCACCCAGGACACAGGTTTCATTTGTCAAGCAGAAGGCACGTGAGCATGCAAGGCTGTCACAGGTGTTCGATGCATAATTACAAATATTTTTTTCGGGGTCACGGCAAGGAGAGGTGTTTGAACAATAGTTATTATCGTGGCACGCGTTGTCGGCGCAGATGCCATCACACGTTTTTTCAGACTGTACGCCATTGGCATCGCAGTCATAAAGTATTTTGTCATCTTTGCAGGAAACGTGACATTCAGGTTTGGGTGGGAGATTACATTGATTGGTTTCTTTATTGCAGCCATTGGGGCATGGTGTTTCTGTCGTCATGCCAGAAGCTGTATCACATTCGATGAGTGCTGAACCGTCATCTTTGCAAACAGAAGCCGTGCACTTTTTGTTGTCATTGT
>JAFOHE010000200.1 GCA_017421975.1 Pseudomonadota bacterium | reverse complement strand
GGTCAATTTCATGTCTCGGAAGAGTTTTTGTCAAAGCGTGAAATACTGTGTTATACTGTGCTATGGTTCGGGACTCCTTGCAAAAGGCGGTTGTTGCGAATTTCCTTTTAGCAAGAAATCGGTTCCGAACCAACTATATAGCCACATTTTTGTGGGACAGCAGTGGTTGCATCCATCAAAAATTATGTTTGTTTATCGAGTGCCCTGTCTTTTATTGCGTGTTCATTGATCTTTTTAATGCCGTATTTCCATAATTTTACATTAAATATAATAAAAACGATGACAAGCGCAAATCCAAAAAGTGTTAATAAAGCGGAATCGTTTTCCAAGAATCCGACGCTTACTTCAATGAGACTGTCATAAATGCCGTGTGCAAGTATGGCAAAGCCAAGCGCTTTCCACAAGTTGGATATGCGATTTGTCTTGTCGAATTTTGCAAGAGAGAAAAAATAGCCCATAATGACGCCGTCAAAAAAATGACCTGGAATGGCAGTGAAAGCTCTCATAATTGCCGTTCCTAAGCCATTTTCAAAAATATACAAGATATTTTCAATGCTCGCAAAGCCCATACCGACAAAGGTTGCATAAATGATGCCGTCAAGATATTCATCGAATTCTTTGCTTTTCCAAATGATAAAATACAGACAGATAAATTTGAACAATTCTTCCGGAATGGCTGCTTCCAGGAAGGCACTGCTGACACCTGCCAAGAGCGGATCAAGCCCCCATGTTTTGGGCTGGATATCGAAAATCGAAGTAAAGATGAGCGTGAAAACAAGTGATAGAATACCACCAAAAAAAGCTGCTGCGAGTTTGGATTTTGGCTCTGGATGCGTCTTATCTTTCCTTAAAAGCAGGCCAAGACAAATGCAGACAGGGAGAATACTTAGAAAAAGAAGAATGAGTATTTCCATAATTTTGTTTTAGAATATGATCGATAAAGGAGAAAATAGTGACGATCCTCAGATCATTTTCAGAGAATCATTTGGATGTGACGAAATATGTTAGAGAAGCTCCAACCACGAATAGCGTTCGTTCAAATGATCGTTGATGATAATGTAATATTCACTCTCGTTATTCATGGGAACATCGCCATTCATGAGAAATGCCAGTGAGGGTGCTGTAAATTCTGGTACAGCGGGCCAGGCAGTCGTCGCATTGAGTTTAGTGATTTGTGCGATTCCTCTTAGAAGTTTGTTATAAAATGTCCATGTATCTTCATCATATCCTCGGTTAAATGGCATGACTGAACCATTTTCAAAACGCACCCAGACTTGTGTTGTGCGAGCAGCTGCTTGCATTAAAGCAATGTCGTAGCGCATGGCACGCGGTCGGGAACGATAAAAGGAAGTGAGGGCACTGACCATGTCTTTAATACATTTTTCATTGCTATTTAGATTATTGATGGTTGCATTTTTGCTTGGAAGATAGCACTGAACTTCGAGTGTGGTGTTTTCAATAAGGTCAAATAAAATGGGAATGTAGGCTCTTGCTGAACCTTCCAGGGCATATTTGAAGCGGACTGTTTGTGGATCAAAATATGCCGTTTGATGTGTTTCGTTGCGATACATAATGCCAGTGTAGGCGCGTTCAAAATTATCAAAATCGACGCCGGCATAGACTTGTACGAGCATAACGGCGTAGCGTATGCCGGCTTTAATGGCACGATCGCGGTCGATATCGACGTATTCGGTTGCGCCGCGCGGATAGGGAGCTGCCCTAAAATCTCCGGAATGTCTGGCATAATACATGGCGGAATGATGTGATGAACATTGTAATTGATAATAAGTACAACCATTGACCATCTTCCAGTTTTTATTGAAAAAAGCCACTGAAAGATCGAGATCAACGTCTTCTTCACCGTCCTTTTGACACCAGTGTAAAAATAGACGCATTTTGTCATTATTGTTCTCTTGAGGCAGCGATAGGCTTGATCCAGGAGAGAGATGAATGCCCTGCGTGTGGTTGTTGCGCTCGTTAAATGGAAATGTGACAGTATCAAGTGTTTTGTCAATGATCGATTGAGCAAAATGTGGTTTTTGTTCAAAACGATGGAGAAGTTCTTTGACAATGCCGTCACGTATACTATCAGTATAGAAGTGTGGAATCGTTGGACGGTTATCGTCTGTCCAATAGATTTTTCTTATACTTCCTGCGGGATAAAAGACGCGTTTTGGTAATTTATTTTTACGCGTGCCAAAGTGACCCCACAATTGGATGAGCAAGGGCGTTGATAAATGTTGAAGAAAAGATTTTAGGCATTTAATATATCGAATTTTGCATTGTATATCTTGTTTGGCATCAGAAACAAAAAAGTTAATTTTTTGTTTGAGTGATTTCAGGCTTTTAAAAATCCCTTTTTTATAAATTAGATCAAGGTAAAAACGTGCACCCGTCTGAATGAGATGATCTGCTGCATAATCCGTTAACGTTGCTTTTGACGAAAAACCACGCAAGATTCGGTCAAGATGACGCGCAAACTCTCCAGGCCGAGCAGACATAAGCGTTTCAAGCGAGCCCTTATCGCGCTTTTGTATTGCTTCTTCCAGTTGTGATCGCCATGTTCTAAAGGCAGGTGCTTTACATTTCCGATCGTACCACAATTTTTTGCGTATGACGGAAAATGCGCGGCAAATCTTGGGAAATCGCTTTTCATAATCGCCTGGATGTAAAAACTCACCCAGACGGATCCATAATGCCCGATGACGAAGCAGGTCTTCAATAAGGCTGTCTTCATCAAAAGCATCAAGAATAGACAAAAATAGGCGGCGCTGATGTCTGGTTAATTTTACTACATTGAAATGATAAGTTTGTTCGACGAAGTCGATCATGGTATCATGATGTTGTGTTCGCAATATGGCGTATTGCTGATCAATGTGTTGACATTGGCTTTTGGGGAGACGTGTCAGATACTTTTGAATAACATCTTGCCGTTTGGCATCTATGCTGCGTGTGACAGTATGGGGCATGAGCGTGCCATCTTCGCCGGACAATACAGCCAGGAGTCGAAGCACATCTGTGGCATTTTTCAGATATCGCCGTAAGATTTCATTGCTTTGTGATATGTTTTTTTGTATGAAAAGTGCCAAAACGATGGCTTGCATCTGTTTGGAGTTAAACTGTTCGGGTAGCCAATCGGGAAGATCTTGGATAAAGGCGTCCATGATATAACTCAAGGTTTCTTTATCATGGACAGAAAGCGCCTGCGCGATTTGGCATATTGAGCGAAGTTTGTTTTTTGCGAACGCTTTGATATCTTTTCCCAAGTCTAAACAAGTCATGGTTTTCCAGGCTGACCGGTCTGCTTTGTATATGATCGCTTGGTGCTTAAGAAAAGTGGCGTGGTTGTCGATGGGGCGGCCACAAACGGGGCAGCCGGTATAGCCGTCAAAACAATGCGTGCAGACGCAGTGATGGCAGGGTTCAAGCTCAACAATGGTGTGTTCTTTGTTGCAGATGAGGCATTTTTCGTTCTTGAATTGAAAGAGCGTGAGAAAACGTTTTAACCAGAGTTCATCCATATTCTCAGGCATATCGTTTGGAAAATGGCTCATCAAAGGCACCATGTTCTCATCATGATTGACGGCATTGCCCGCACTTTTCCAAACATCTTCGAACCACGTCCAAAAATGTAATAAATCTTCTATATCATAAGTTTGAAGATAATTTCTTAAATCTAAGGATAAACAGACGTTGTAACGTTCTGCAAGAAGGATATCTAATGCCTGAAGCATGGATTCCGATGAAGGCGTTCGATTTTGCTGTGCACGTTCGGGTAAATCGAAGAAAAGATTGTAACGCGTGAGAAAGTGACCATGTATTGTTGGTAAAAATGAAAACATTCAGGTGTCTCCGAGTGTTAAATCCGAACAATTTGATATCTAACACTAAGGTTTATTGTGTAGGATACAAACGCAAAACAGATTCAAACGGTTTAGCTTTAAACGGTTTAGCTTTAGTGAGAAAGAAGTCACATTTAAAGCCTTTCCACCTTTTTATCATCAAAAGGTGAGCTGTGTCAAGGAAATCGGAGAAGGAAGTGCATCTTGTGCGGGCATCGTATTTTTCTTATGGCATTTATTTGGGTGTGGCGACAGTGAGACTGGCGCGTGGAATGTCACGGTACGAGGTGTGAAAAAAGATGCATTTGGATTTTGAATCAATTGGCATGTGTAAGTGATGGCGTTCATGCACTTATTTCACCTGATTTCAAAACATTGGCAATGTGTGTGATGAATTGTAAAGTATCTATGAGTAGCGTCTGTTAGAGATGTTTATCCTTTTTTGTCTTTTTGTCTGGCCTAAGCCGTAGGAGGCTAAGTCGTCGTAATGACCTGTGCATATAAACCGGGGGATATCCTCAAAGAGCGGTATCTTATTCAAGAAATCATTGGGACTGGCGCAATGGGTGAGGTGTATCGTGCCGTGCATGTAACGCTTCACAAAGATGTGGCCATCAAGCTCATGCATGTCCACATTGCCGAGAAGTCTCAGGCTTATGCGAGGTTCCGACGCGAGGCCAAAGCTGCGGGAAAGCTGGATCATCCGCACATTTGCCAGGTTACGGATTTTGACACGACAGAGCAGGGCGATTTTTATATCGTGATGGAGTATCTTCGCGGTGAAACGCTGCGAGAGCGTCTTGACAAGCAGGGTACGCTTGAGCTTCGAAGCATATTCAGGATCATGCACGATCTTTTGTGTGCCTTGGAATGTGCCCATGGCAGCGGTATCGTTCATCGCGATATCAAGCCGGGCAACATTATGCTCAAAAATCGCGAAGACCGCGATGACTTTGTCAAATTGATTGATTTCGGTATTGTCCATGTGGATGAGCCAGATGACAGTCATGGCACGTTGACGCTGAGTGGTCAGATTTATGGGACACCGCAGTACCTTGCGCCAGAGCAGGTTATGGGAGATCGCGTCGATTTTCGGGCGGATCTTTATGCTTGCGGATGCATGTTATTTGAGATGCTCGAAGGCGCGCCGCCTTTTAATGCAGACAATTACATCGATCTTCTGAACATACATCTCATTCTTCAGCCGCCGCATCTGACGACGCAGGTTGCTTGTGCCCAGCAGCTTGATGAAGTCATACAAAAATTACTTCAGAAGAATCCATTGGATCGTTTTGGTTCGGCTCGGGAACTTCGAGAAACGCTCGACCAGATTGAAGAAACACTGACGCCGGCTGAAAGAAAGGGTAAGAAGGACGCGTCGCTTCCGGGTGTGACGGCTAAAGAAGTGATTACACTGCCTTCGGCAGTCACCATTGATGCAAAAGCTGTAAAAACGCCAGAAACGGATGCAGAAATCATATCGGGAGCCGAACAGGTTGCAAGACTGCATCAGTTAGCGCAGGAAGAACAGAAGAAAAATGAACTTGAAAAGAGTCAAAATGCATTGACCGTGCCTCGATCTGATAGCAGCCATGCGGAAACTGATGGTGAGAAACAAAAAACGCATGATGAGGCATCCGCTAAACCGCGTGTAAGTGCTGTAGCCGTTGCGAGAGGTATCGTTATAACGCTGTTGGCTGTGGCACTTGTCAATATGTTTTGGCAGCAAAAGCAGCTTCAGTCAAAATTGGCACATGAACGCGATGTTGTAGCAACAGATAATCTGAACGAAACGGACAATCAGATTTACGATATAAACAACCGTTTTGTTTTATCGGATGAAAGAATTCAGAAATATGCAAAAACTGAGTGCCGAATTGCATCTGATCACCAACTTTCTGATGATGAGAACGTTCGTATTGCCGCAGAGAGCTGCCTTCTTGGAAATTATGAAGAGGCTTATACACTGTTTGATAAAGTAAAAACTAATTATCATGAAAATATCCATTTTGATATTATGATGGCCATTGATACTTACGCCGTTCAAAAATATGATGAAGTGACAGATATCATTGTAAAATTGTTTCAGATTGATCCTGCTACTGTCTGTGATGACGCAGTTAGGGATATCATTTTTTCATTCATTGAAGACGAAGAGATTTATGACAAATTACAGACAAAATTAAAGCGGCTTGATTCCAAAAATGTGGCAGAAGGCGTAGCATAGCTTTTGTTACTGTCACCGTGCAACCGTTATTAAAACAGGTTTACAAAACTCTCAGAGTTTTATGATTCTGTCGATGATAGCCTTGAACTCGATTGGTTAAGTAAAGCAGTTCAGGTATGGCGTCCTTTCAGGACAAAAGGTGAATGTGGTGATCGTCAGAAATATGTGGATGAAATCATTACAAATGAATTAAGCGGTGTATGTACGGATGTTGTTGATAATGGACAAGAAAAAACTCACTCTGCCAGATGTTCTGCGTGTTTTCCGTTTATAAAAGAACGTGGAAAATCATAAAATGCTATGATTTTGTGTTTTCTGTCAGAATGACGGTTATGCCATAGCCGATGAGTCCCCAGATTGCCAAAATAAAATAGGATTCTGTATCAAACACATTTTCAAAAAACATCGATGTCATCAGTGGAATCAGGAAGAACATCAGAGAAATGATCAGACTGATAATAGCAAGAATTTTGTTGAAATTATGTTTTTTTTGGAAGAAACAAGGATGCAGCAATAGGACATATAAGCATAAGCGATCGTAGCACTGATCGACGTCGCATCTGTGAGCCAACCAGTCACATTCTTACCGATAAATGGAATGACAACAGAGAGTGCCATAATCAGAAAAATGGCTTTGCGTGGCGTACCATCCTTGCTGATGGCATTGTATCGTTGAGGGAGTAGTTTCGCATCTGACAGGGATTTTACGATGTTGGCAAGTGCTCGGTAAAATCCAATCATACTTGATGAAAGTGCACAAAAAATAGCAGTCCAAATAAGAAATGAGCCATAAGTGCCGAATTTTTGTGTGACGCTGTAAAGAACGGGAAATTTTTCTATGCCATTTAATTTATCGAGATTGGCAATATATTTGGCATTGGTGCTAAACCCATCAGGAATGGCAGTAGCAGCAATGGTGTTTAACATACAATAGTCAAGCATTCCGAGTACGATTGCCAGTGGCATAATGCAGTTGATCTTTTTGATTGGGAAATTAAAATTATTCGATGCGAATGATATGGTGCCAAAGCCAACAAACATCCAAGGCACAAATAATAAAACATTATAGATTTGTAGGGGGATGGGTTTGCCCGGGATAAAAGCTGGATGACTTAAAATAGATAAATCAGTATTAAGAAGAATACTGAAGAATAAGATTGTCTCCGAAGTGATGAGAAGAAGAAAAAGTGTTGTTTGAACAATGTTGACGAGCTTTTTGCCATAAGCGACAAATAAACCGAAAAAAAATAAGGATAAATAATTCAACCAGCGCTTCGCCAAGATAAATTTGATAACCAACGACGGTGTAGTCTATCCCCCACTGAAAGACATCATTCACTAGAAAACGTGTGAAAGGTGCAAAGTTGATTGCATTGATCCATAGAAGGGCGATGTATGCAAAACAAAACGACCAAATCGTGAGGAATGCGTGAGGTTTATCCAAAACATGATAGACGATACCAAACGAACCACCGTTATTTGGGAATTGTTCAATCATGTAGGCATACGTTTTGGCTATGATGATAAAGAAAATTCCACCGATAAATATGGCAATGATCGTTCCTATAGGGCCGGCATCGGGTAGAAAGTTTGTGCCTGGCATCACAAATGAGCCCCAGCCGATGATGCACCCGAATGATGTGGCTAGTACATTTATTGGTGACAGCTTTTGTGCTGTCGGAATTTGCGAATCGGATGCTGTCTTTCCCATGTTCTACTCCACAAAAAAAGCGTATCTGTTTTCTTTGAACAAAAGAAAACAGATTGCCTTAGTCTAGCATGTTTTCGAATGTGGATGTAAAAAAATGAAAAGGGTTGTATCTGTTTGGATGTGTATCTGTTTTGGGTACAAAAGTCCAGGCATGACGATCAATGTGATATCCGAGTAACATTTGAGCGCCATGGCGTTGAAAACTCTTGTTGTGGACGTGGTTTATCGGCCACAACAGGAGAGAAAGCAGAAAGTGAAGCGTTCTCTCCACTGTCAAAGGGCATGATGTTACTTATCTATGCTCGTAATGAGATTAAACGATGTCAGTTTATGGAAAGATGTTTAATCTTCGAGTGCGCTTTTTAGGCGGTTCAAGCCGTCTATGACGTTGGCTTTTGGGCAGGCGATATTCATGCGCAAAAAGTCGTGACCGTCGCCGCCATAGATGGTACCCTGACTAAGGTAGAGGCCAGTTTTTTCCCGAATCATTTGGCTCAGTGCAGCCGAATCATTTGAGTATGCGTGGCAATCGAGCCAAAGCAGATACGTGGCCTGGGATTGGACGAGGTGAACTTTGGGAAGGTGGGTTTCAAGGAATGTGCGAACGTAGCGTTTATTTTCATAAATATAAGTTCTGAGTTCGTCGAGCCAGGCGTCCCCTTGCGTGAAGGCAGCGATGGCGGCTGGTACAGCAAGGATGTTGGGTTCGGCAACTTCATCTGTATTGAGTGCCCGCCAGATTTTGTGTCTGAGTACAGGGTTTGGCACGACGACGGCCGCTGTCTGAAGCCCCGCGATGTTGAAAGCCTTTGTCGGTGCAATGCATGTGACGCTGTTGTTTCTGCAAGCTTCGGAGGCTGCACCATACGGCACATACTCGGCATTGGGATCTGTGAGGTCACAATGGATTTCATCTGAAAGAACGGTCACGTGATGTTTTTCGCACAGCGCACCGATCTTGGCAAGCGTCGCATTATCCCAAATGCGCCCCACGGGGTTGTGTGGATTGCACAGAATAAAGAGTGTCGTTTGCGGATCACTTAGTTTTGCTTCCAGATCTTCGAAATCAATTTCATAGTGCCCGTCGATATATTTTAATCGATTTTCGATGATATTACGGCCATTATTATAGATTGAATTAAAGAAGATATTATAGACAGGAGTTTGTATGAGTACTTTTTCGGCAGGCGTGGTTAGTTTTCGTACGGTCGAAGAAATGGCAGGCACGACGCCAGTGCAAAAAATGAGACTTTCTTTGTCAATGGTGTAGTGGTGTCGTTTTTGCCACCATGATTGATAGGCTTCATACCAAGCATCCGGAATCATTTGGTAGCCAAAGACGCGTTCCGATATTTTGTTATTGATGGCCGCAAGAATCTCTGGAGCGACTTCAAAATCCATATCGGCAACCCACATGGGAAGCTCATTTTCTTTGACATCCCATTTGTAGGAGCACGTATTTCGGCGATTGACCTGCTTATCGAAATTATAACTCATGCTTGTTTTTCCTGTTCTAATATTTGTGTTTTGGATGGATCTATGTTGGGATCATCGAATATAAGTTCTCGGATACGGCTACAAACAATTTTACCGGAAGATGGATTTTTGACACTGTCAATTTCAGTGGTGACATCGGCATCGACGGTTGCGTATTCGAAGGCGAGCGTTGTATTGATCAATTTGCAGTTTTTCAGGACGACATTTTCCATATAACAGAATCCCTGAAGGCTTTCGATCATACAATTGACAAAGGTCACATTTTTCGAATTCCACCCGATGTATTCACCCGATATATAGGAATCGTACACCGTAACGTTTTCGCAGTTCCAAAAGGCATCTTTTGAGAGCATTTTTGCATGATGAACTTCGACATTTTTGCATCCGTCGAAACTGTAATTTCCGACGAGATTGAAGGAATCTATTTTGAGGTTTGAGCAGCCCATGCCGAAATAGTCACCACGCGCTGTAACGTGATTCATCTCGACATCATTACAGTTCCAGAGGGTTTCTGCGGCCTGGGTAAACTCTACGTGGTCAAGCTTAAGGCCATTGACGCGTCGAAGCCCTTTGGGTGCTTCATACAGGCAGTTTTTGAGTGAGATATGATCGACGTACCAGATGCCAGCACGCGCCATATTAAAAAAAGCGCAGTCCTCGACGACCACATCTTTGCAGTACCAAAGGGGGTATTTCCATTGGAAGGAGGAATGTTCCACGCGAATATTGTGGCTCTCCTTAAGCGGTGATTCACCGTCGTTGAACATGGAATCTTTGATGTGTAGGTCACGGCTCATAAAGAGAGCGCGTTCGCCTGTGAATACTTGCCCTTGTTTCAGTTCCATAATCGTACTCCCAAAACTGAGTGCTGGGGCTTGTGGCATCAAGGCGGGAAGCCTCAGCAGAAAACAGGGACTTTATATAGACACCGTGTCAGAATCGTCAAATGGTTATCTTGATAAAAATCTTTATTTTACGGCGGGTGTTCGGCTTTTTTCAACTTTATGGCTTTGTGCGTCATCCCAATGATAGCTTGTCGTGTTTGTTGGTATCTCGCCGATGGCCGTGCTGGTGGGCGAATGTGTGGGTGGGTGTATGACTTCGCGGATGGTGTAGGGGGAGATATTTTTTGCGAGCATAGGCTTTCTTTGTGCCCTCAAAATAGTGGTTGTTGGTTTGGAGAATTATTGTTGTGGACATAGTTAATGACACTAGAGGAAAAATTGGTCTTATGACAAGGCGGCATGTCCCCTTGTCGGATGCAATAGTCTCTTTATCTATGTCCACAACAATAATATGGATAAAGATAATATATACATGTGGTTTGTAATAAATATATATATGGTCTGTGATAAATATATAAATATATTTTGTAATAAAAATGTTTGAGCGAAGATTTAATTTAATATATATTGCATTGTAAAAAAAAAGTATTGCTTGCATAGTGAAGGGATGGACGTGTTTATTATTATGGACGTGGTTAATGAGAATGTTTTTCCTGGCCGAATCTCCCAGTCTCCTCTCTAAAAGGGAAGAAATGTTCTCATTGATTGAATGTGTCCACAACCATGGCGCGTAAAGATGTGTCATGCGTTCGATAGTGTTTAATACGCTATCTAATTTTTGAAACGATAATTTATAATTTGTGTACGTTGTAATACAGATGCATGATAAATGTATTATTTCATGTGTCATCAAAATGTGGAAGGCGTGCCGTATTTTGGGGACAGCACGTGTTCCGTGCGTCCCCAAAATAGGCAACGCCCAAGCATCGCGTATCGGCTTATGCCGATAGCGATGCCACAAAAACAAAATCATCACAATTTGATAGATATTTTGATAAAAAACGTGCAAAAGGAAGCCGAAATATTATTCGAACACGGAAGTGGATCTGTGTCAAACCTCGCAGGTAATGGGAGTTAGCCATGAAGAAGATGAAGATGAATCAAAAACGCGTCATGAGGAGGGGAGCGTCTGTATTTGCGTGTTTGTTCGTTTGTCTTTTGGCAGGAGAAGCTCAGGCGATTCCGACATTTGTTTGGCCGGTGCCTGGGTGTTCATACGTCTCATGTGCTTATGGGCCGCGAGGGACGTCTGGTTATATTCACAAGGGTACCGATATTTCTTGTGGTAAAAATGAAAAGATTATTGCAGCGGCTGCGGGGAAGATTATTAGCAGAACGACGTCGTCCGGCCAGTGTACGTATAGTTCGTCGGCGGGCACGTGTCCGAGTTGCGATAATTCGATGGGCAATTCCCTGACGATTGACCATGGGGATGGTTTTGTGACGGTCTATATGCATTTGAAGAGTTTTGCGGATGGTATGACTGTTGGTACGAAGGTTTCCTGTGGTCAGCAGATTGGCATTATGGGTACGACGGGATGTTCGACGGGAACGCATCTTCACTTTGGTTTTAAGTTGAACGGTTCGTATGTGAATGCGCAGAATTATGTGAATTATGGGGATAATTCGTGTGCCTGTGTGCCAGAGAAAGAAGTGTGTGACGGCATAGACAATGACTGTGACGGTGTGGTTGATGAGGATTACGTGTGCGAGCCGAACCAGGAAGCGACGTATCAGTCGATGATTTATGATCCGCAGAATACGGATGTGAATGGTGATGGGCTTGCGGATCTTTGTGCGCGAGGTGCTGCGGGGATTTATTGTGCCTTTTCGACACCGACGAAGATTTCGTCGTTCTCGCTTGTTTTGGGATTATCGAACGAGCAGGGGTGGGGAGATGTCTCGAATTATGCGACGATTCGTTTTGCGGATGTGAATGGCGACGGACTTGCGGATCTTTGTGCCCGGAACGACAGTGGTATTGAGTGTTGGCCATCGACGGGGAATGGTTTTGGTACAAGTATTGCGGGGCCTTCGATGCGCGATGCGGATGGCTATAACGACGTCAAGTATTACTCGACGATTCGTTTTGCGGATATCAATGGTGACGGCAAGGACGATGTCTGTGCGCGTTTCAAGGATGGCTTTAAGTGCTATTTGTCGCGCGGTACGTCGTTTGATACGACGGCAATCACGACAGGAGAGATGTCAGACAGCCAGGGTTGGGGGTATGAACAATATTATTCGACGATTCGCGTGGCCGATATTGATGGTGACGGCAAGGACGATGTTTGTGCGCGTGGGATTGCGGGCATGTTCTGCTGGCGCTCGACGGGTTCAAGTTTTGAGAAGATGTTTACGGCAGCCCCGTGGAGCAACACGAACAAGTGGAATGAGCGGATATATTATTCGACGATTCGGATGCCGGACATCAATGGTGATGGTCGCGTAGACCTTTGTGCTCGTGACAGCGAAGGCCTGGTCTGTCATTTGTCGAACGGAACGAGCTTTGGCAGTGCGATTCGCGGTCCTGGCTGGAGTGATAGCTATGGCTGGAACGATTACGATAATTATTCCACGATTATGTTTGGGGATTTGAACGGCGATGGCCTTGATGATGTTTGTGCGCGTGCGAATGCGAACGTCACGTGTCAGCTTTCGACGGGATCGGGTTTTGCGCAGGGGTATTCGATTTCTGATTTTTCGGATGCGAATGGTTGGAATAAACCCACGCAATATCGCACCCTTCGCATGGGCGATGTAAATGGTGATGGTAGAATGGATGTCTGTGGTCGTGGTGCCGAAGGCGTTCAGTGCTATACGTTTAATGGGAATGGTTTTGATTCGGTGTTAGCGGGACCGGAGTGGTCAGATGCCAATGGATGGGCGAATCCGCAGTATTATTCCACTTTCCGCTTTGGTGGTCCGTTTGGTCAGAATTGCGCCTTCCGCGAAGAAGTGTGTGACGGGCGTGACAACAATTGCAACGGCACGATTGATGAAGGCGAAGTGTGTGCGCCCGTTTGTGAGCCGAGCGAAGAAGTATGTGATGGCATCGACAATAACTGCGACGGCGAAGTGGATGAAGGGGATGTTTGTACACCGCCTTGTGAGCCAGGCGAAGAAGTATGTGATGGCGTTGACAACAACTGCGACGGTGAAGTGGATGAAGGGGATGTTTGCAACATCTGTGAGTCGAGCGAAGAAGTGTGTGACGGCATTGATAACGACTGTGATGGCGAAGTGGATGAAGATGATGTCTGTGCCTGCATTTCGAGCGAGGAAGTGTGCGACTCACGCGACAACGACTGCGATGGCGAAGTGGATGAAGACAATGTGTGCTGTATGCCTGAAGACGAAGTGTGTGACGGTGTCGATAACGATTGTGATGGTGACATTGATGAAGAGGATGTTTGTCACCATTGTGAGCCGAGTGAAGAAGTGTGTGATTCACGTGACAATGACTGCGACGGAGAAATTGATGAAGACGATGTTTGTATTAGCGACTTCGGCTACGACGGGCAGTATTTGTACGGCGGCATGATTCTCGATGAAAGCTGTACATGTGACCTTTCTCATGATGCGCATAAACCGACGACGGCGATGTGGCTGTTGGCGCTCATGGGGCTTGGCGCTGGTTTGGGGCTTCGACGCAGAAGAAATTAGTTGCCAGTTGTCAGTTGTCAGCCAGTTGTCAGTTGTCAGTTGTCAGTTGTCAGTTGTCAGTAGGGGCATGGTCTCAGACCCGCCCCGATGCGCGGTAAGTTGTCAGTAGGGGCGTGGTCTCAGCCCCGCCCCGATGCGCGGTTTCAGCCCATCCATGATACGTGGTCAGTGGTTAGTAGGTATATTTTGCGCCGATGGTGAGTTGAAAGCCGGGTTCAGGGAAACCGTAAGAACGTGCGTAATTATAATCGGTGAGATTTGTGCCGCGAAGATAGGCTGTAAAATGCGGTATATGGTATTCGATTTCTGCGTCGAGCAAAAAGATTCCGCCTAACCATGCGGATTTTGCGGACATCCATGCTTCCGTACGTCGTTTGGATTCGTATGAACCGCGTATGGTGAAACGGAACATATCGAAGAGATCGTAGTGAAGTGCGGCTGTGAAGTGGTGTTCTGGACGATCATTGAGCGCGTGATCGTTATCGAGATCCCAGGCATAGAGAAACTGGTAAGCCATATTGGCAGAAAACCCAGCCCATGCGCCTAATTTGAGGGCGACGTCGAGGCCGGCGATACGCGCTTTGCTGACGTTGAAAGAAATTTTCATTCCTTCAACGTAACTGAATTCAATGAGATCTCGAACTTCAGTGTCGAAGCCGCCGAGCGTGATAGCGACTTCAGAAATAGGATTGTAGCTGATTTCGAGGCTTGTATCATAAGCGACTTCAGGCGACAGCGAAGGAAGCGAGATATCGGATGCGGGGATATACCTGAACTGTTCTTTGAGCGAAGGGAGTCTGAGACGGCGCGCGACGCGGAGACCGAGTGAGAGAGAGGGAAGGATATCCGCGTCGACACCGATGCTGAATGTGCCACTTGTGAGACTTTCGGGCTTGCCACCGTTTGTGGTGTCATTTGAGGATGCAGACAAACCGGCGGTTCCTGAAGCACTTCCGGCAGCGAAAATGCGGTATTGATCGTTTAGCCGCCATTCGAGTGCGGGTCGAACGTCATAGTAGAAGCGGCTGGAATCTTTAATGATGGTTTTGACAGGCAGGTAATCGTCTTCTTGGGAGTGATGTTTTTGATAACGGAAATCAGCTCTCAGGAGTGCCTTGAGTGATCCTTTTGGCAGTTCGACTGCCATGGATTCTAGATCCATGCGTCCGCCGTATTCGTCGTCTTGCCAAGTAGAGTCGTAGGTATTGCTTTGCGTCTGCGTTGTTCGCGAAGCATCGTCATAGGCGTGGAGTGTATTGGACTGATCGGTAGCCCAGAGTTGAATTTGTCCATTGAGTACGTTGGCATCAAACGTGAGTCGCGTGCTTGCAAACGCCGTTCTCCATGCGGAATAGCGCCAATAACGGTGCGTGTCTGTCGAAACGCCAGTTGGTACGCCGCGTGGAGACTGTGTCCAACCGGCCATAATTTCGATATCCCCCCAAGTTCCTAGGGAGCGTCCGACCTTGACGAGGAAGTTTCCGCCTTTTCTGTCGGAGGCATCGCGCAGGCCACCGTCTTCGTATTTATTGGGTTTAAAATTATGAGAGAGGGGAAAACCCAGGGAGAATTCGCCACCTGCAGTTGCAGCCCAACGCCATTCATCATAATGCATGCCGTGCGCGACGGAACCGACGAATCCCGTGAGATTCATTTCGAGAGCGGCCTCAATAAGTTTTGGATCGAGCGCATAGAGATCGACTTTTCCGCCGAGTCCGACGGCATCGGTAGGTGTAGCATCGGCGTGCGCAATGCGCCCGTGTCCGATCCAGTTCATTGGAATGGTATCGAGTCCGGTCATGCCATCATAACCGGTGTCGAGTGGCACGCCGTCAAACTGAAAATTGATCTGACGCGTTTCGAAGCCGCGGACCATAATATCACGTCTGCCTTTTCCCGAAGCGTCACCGAAAACGCCTGTGGCACTTTCAAGCCATGCATTGATCGTTTGGAGATGAGGTTCCTGGATCGTCTGTGCAAAAGCAGGTCTGGCTTTGGCTTCTCTTTCGGCCCATAGTTCGCCATCGACGGTGATTTGTTCCAATTCGAGGAGCTCTGTATCGGCGAACGTCTCCGGGAAGGTGGTATGGGAACGTTCGCCGTCAGAGGGAGGAACAGTGGCGAGCTGTTCCTCCTGTGCAAAGGCCACCCTGCCGCACATCATGATGCTAATGACGGTCATGGACAGGAGTAATCTGGGTTGGCTTTGCATTGTCATCACTCAGCAGAAGCGTTGTTGGGATCTTCTGTGGAGATAAGGATTGTATCGAGATTTTTGACGCTGTAGCAGCCAGCGGCAGCGGCATCCGCAGTCATATAACTGTCGCTGAGTGCGACGACGGCCTCCGTGGCATAACTGCATGCGCGAACTTCACTGCATGCACTTTTTTTGGATGGACGCCACTCGTTATCGGTGCCGTATTCGGATGCGTAGTCGCAGAAGGTGGTGGAAAGATCGATGGTTGAGTCAGCTGCCGCAATGACATCGGAGATGTGAACGACGGTGTGGCCGTTGGCATCTTTGAAAGCTTTGGCAACGAGCGTAGCGATATCGATGTCACCGACTTTTGTGCCATCGACATAGACAGCGACATATCTGGATTCAAACGTTTCCTGATCATTACCGGTATTATCGCCATTGCCAGTATTGTCGTTATTACCAGTATTATCGCTTTCGGCGTCGATGAGCAGGACTTTGTGAATGCCTCTGACGCTGTAGCAGCCGATTTGGAGTTCGGTGGCTTCTTCGTCGTGAATGAGGCGTTCTGAAGTTGTACTGACGTAGCTCATTTTGGAGAGGCTGCATGAAAGTGGCGGACAGCGATCCCCTTTGCTTGAAGGTCTGAAACCGCCTTCACCTTCATAATCGCAAAGATACTTGGCAAGGAAGGTGTCGAGTTCAGCGTCATCGGTAATGTTGTTTGCTTTTGCGATAATGTCACTGACGGGGATGACGTTCATTTTTTCGTCGTTGATGGTGACTTCTTTCGGCGTTAAAGCTGCGGCATCGACGTCTTTGACCAATGTTTCATTGGTATAGACGCCGACCATGTATTTGGCTGTTTCGTTACCATCACCTTGTCCCTGTTGATTTTCATTGTTCTCGTTTTCTTCTTCGATTTCCTGGGAATCGTCGCAAGCGACAGTCATGAAGGAGAACATACCAACTAAAATTAAAGGAAAAATTTTCTTTGAAAACATAATGTGCCTCGAATCAAAAAACTGAATTTGCAACTTTGTTGCAAAACCGAAAACGGGGCATATTTAGCGCGATCCTGCGATCAAGTCAAATCAATTTGCGGGATTGTCACGGGGTGCAATCGCGTCATCGATTGAACTGTGGTCGGATGTGCAGCATGCGATGTTTCGTTATTTCATGAGTTCGTGGGCTTTGAGTGCGGTATAAGCCGTGAAGAGTTGGAAATCGTTTGTCATGGGTGTTGCCGGATGTTTTTGAACGAAAGAATCGGATTCGGCGGGCTTGAGGGCATTGGGCAAGTCTTTTTCGCGCATGAATTTTTGGTCTTCCGGCGGGAGAATGGCGGCATTTTCGACGTAAATATCGGGGGTAATGCCGAGTGTCTGAATGGAGCGCCCGTCAGGTGTGTAGTAGCGTCCGATAGTGAGTTTGAGGGAAGCGCCGTCTTTGAGGCGGATGAGATTCTGGACGCTTGCTTTTCCGAAGGATTGTGTTCCAATGATGATGGCGCGTTTGTGCGCCTGCATCGCACCGGCCACAATTTCGGAAGCGGATGCGGAACCTGCGTTGATGAGAATGGCGACGGGAAAATCGAATCGTGTGCCGAGGGATGCGGAATAGCTTTGCATTACCACGCCGTTTCGTCCGCGCGTTTCGACGATGACACCATTTGAGATGAAGAAATCGACGAGTGTGATGGCTTCCTGTAGGAAGCCACCAGGATTTCCACGCAAATCGATGACGAGACCGTGCAAGCCGTTGGGCGTGAGCTTTTGAAGTGCATCAATTTCGTCTCGGATTTTGTCTGCGCATCCTGGCCCGAAGGATTTAAGCTGAACGTATCCGTAATTGGGGTCGAGCAATTTTGAGAATGTGACTTCGGTTTTGACGACATCGCGTGTGATGGTGTAGCTTCTTGGTGAGAGGGCATCGACATGTTTGACGAGGAGGCGGACAGTAGATCCTGGTTCTCCATGAAGGCGCAAGGAAAGATGATCGAGCGACATTTTTGAAACGTCTTCGCCGTCGATTGCGAGGATAATATCACCTGACTGGATACCGGCTTTATCAGCGGGGCCACCGGGGATGGGGGCTATGACTCTGAGGACATCGTCTTTGACGCCGATTTCAACGCCGATGCCGACGAACTGACCTCCGGTTCGCAGTTCAAATTCGCGTCGTTCTGCAGCAGTCATGTAGCTTGAATGAGGATCGAGCGCCCGTATCATGCCACTGATAGCACCGTCGATAATTTTTGTGCGATCGATGGTATCGACGTAATTTTGTTCGACGACATTGAGGATTTGAGCGAAGGCGTCGAGGCGTGCATAAGGATCAGGTTTTGGGGTATCCGCCCATAGATTTGTGCTTATGCATAGTGAAGCAGCAACAATCGAAAGAAGAAAACGTTTCATGCGTCGATCCGATGAAATATGAATCCATGATGAAGAACGAGGGGGTAGTGGCGTATTCTTTATGTAGGAACGATCCATGGACAGTTCCTACATAAAGAATAGCCACTCAGGGGGAGACTTCCCCCTCCAAAGATACCCTATATATAATGATGCGTATGTGTTTTTTTAGAAGAAAGAGGCATTGGAGCATTCTTTACAGAAAGTGCGTCTGGCCATAGTGAGCGCACCGCAAGCGTCGCACCGTTTGAAGTAGGGGTCAGTGGGTTCCTGATCAAGCGGTTTATCGAGGGGGGCATGGATGGGTGGCACGGCATCAGGGAGCAAATGTCGGAGGCGTGGCACGTCGTGATAGAAGCGTGGCTTATCGTGCCGCAGGATGGCATCGGCGCGCGTTTTATCGAGGCAAGCGTAGGCAGCGTCGGCGTCATCTGTTTGCAGTAATTCGGCAATGATGCCTTGATAGAGCGCGTATTCGGGTTCAGTTTGCAAGTCCTGCGGGAGTTCGCGCAGGGCGTGGCGTGCTGATTCTATGCGATTGAGCGCGAGAAAGACGCGGACTTTGAGGAAGGATGCGTGAACGCGCTGCGTTGGCAAAAAGACTTTTTGCGCGATAGAGGCTTGTTCGAGTGCGCTTCCAAGCCAGCCCATGGCGAGGTAGGTTTCACAAAGCAAGGCGGGCAAGCGTGGGTCATTGGGGGAAACTTTGCGTGCGTGAAGGGCGTCGGCGCGTGCTTTTTCGTATTCGCCGAGGTTGAGCAGAGATTGAGCGCGTTGACAGAGGAGATTGGCATCATCGGGGGAGGCGTCGAGAGCCTGTGTGTATTGGGTGAGTTTTTCTTCGTCGGAAGCTTCGCGTTGGTTTGCCAGCATACTGAGGCGTTTGTAGACCAATTGTGCTTCTTCGTCGGACGGTGTGCAGGCGAGGGCACATTGAATATCTTTGAGTGCCTGATCGATGAAGTGATTGGTTTCGCGCAATTTTGCGCGTTCGATGAAGGCTTCCGGTGCATCTGGATCATTGAGCGAGATATTGGCGAGGAGATTTTCGGCTTCCGCTGTTTTTCCCATTGCGATGAGTGCTCGACATTTGAGTGCACGCAGGGCGTCCGCATCCGGGTTGCCATCGCAGTATTTTTCGATGAGCGCGAGGGCTTCCTGGGGATTATCGGGGATCAATGCGCGTATTTTGGCGATAAAAGAGCCGAGTGATTCGCGGATGAGGCCGCGTTCGCTTAGGGCGTCAATGTCACGTCGGCAGAGCGTGGCGATGTCCTGGCCTTTGAATTCGGCTTCGATGGCTTCAAGCACTTGGCCGACATCGGGTGTTTCGAGGATGGCAAAGCCTTGTACCATGCCTTCGCGCGTGGCATTGTTGCCATTGACGAGATATTTTTCGCGCATCGCCGTATAAGCAGACATGGCATCTGGATAAGCCAATACGAGTAAAAGTGCATACACGCGTCGTTCCACGTCACTTTGTGCTTCATCGAACAAGCTTGTAAGGCTGTCGATGGTCATGGCTTCCATGTATTGTGCGAGGGCGCCAGCGAGTTTATTAGCGATGTCGCCGATTGTCTCGATACGCAACGTACCGACTTCCTGATAAAATTTGATGGTAACGGTGTTGGTTTTGTCTTGCGTATAAAAGACGATGGCATGGCTATCTTTGGCGCGTTCGCTGGCGGGTTGTTGGACAAACCCTTGTCCCATAAGGACTTGAGCGATCATGCCGAGATCTTGTTGTGGTAGCTGTGATGGAATAAGCGTGATCATCGTGTTTCTCCTTATTATCGATCTTTTTCACGGCTGAGTTTGCGTAAGCCGCGATTGAACGGGAAGCGAGGATAAACACATGGTGCGTCTTTGCCATTATTTTTTTGTGATAAGCATGCTGTGTTTTGCAAAAACGCGCGTTATTGTTTCAGCTCCTGACACAACCTGTCATAAGACAGGGGGGTGTTTTTTCGTTTTTTTTCGAAGCGTTTATCGGCATCGTTACAGACGGAGATAGCGTTATCATATTTTCGATTTAAGATGAGCGTGAGAATGTAGTGTGCCGCCGTATCTTCAGAGGGATTGTTTTGATAAGCGTCTTTGCAATGTACGAGTGCCTGATCGTAGTGTTTAATTTTGAGATCGCGGCGACATTCCGTCATAAGTTTGGTTGAAACGCTCGCATCGGATAGGAAGCTGAAAGAGATGCTAGACAACGTCAGTGAGATGAGAAACAAGAGATTGGCGAAGCGGAATTTCCATGGACGATTGTAGCCCGTAGGTCCCAATTTGGGGAGAACGGCTCCCATGAGCACACCAGAAATGAGGCCGGCGATATGTGCGATATTGTCTATGCCATTTCCCATGGCACCATTGACGAGAAAACCGAAGGCAATCGTGGCGATACCGACGGAGATCATATTGTTGCGCAGTTTTTTTGACAGCGGTGTATTTTCGAGATGGGCGGCCATACCGGCCATTCCGACAAAAGCCATGATGGAGCCACTGGCACCTGCGACGATGCCCGCATCTCCGAAAAGGTTGGATATCATCATAGCGAAGGCACCCAAAAGATTATACATACTAAAGGTCAGCAAAGAACCAAAGGTGCGTTCGACGTAAGGCGTGACATAGCGCAGAGCGCTGATGTTGAAGATGATATGAATGATACCGAAGTGGATATAGTTCGCCGTAAACATCCGCCACCAGTGCATTTCACCGCGGATGTGGGCTCCCCAGCGATAGACGAGTTCACCAGGGGGAGAGATGAGTGCATCCGTAATGCCAAAATCTGGATGGATGGTAATGTCGATCGTCAAAATGATAAACAGGACGATATTGAAAAAGCAGAGACCTCGTGTTGTTGGCAGAGCGCGAGGCAAAAAGCGTTGGCCGAGTTGTTGCCAATAAATTTCGATTTTCGAAAGCTGAGACGTGGAACACCAAGGGCATGTTTTGACATCTATGGCAAGCTGAGCCTGACAACCTGGGCAGTATTTGAACTGTGTGGGTGATTTGGAGTTTTGTTCGTTCATCCTTCTTCATCATCCTTAAAATCGCAAATCGAGTATCATCGTTTGCCAGACGGCAATACATAAAAACCGCCTTTCGGCGGTTTTTATGTCCTATTTTATTGTGAAATGCGAATATTGCGGTTGAATTAGTTGCACGTTGTGGAGATCGCATCACCTGACTGATCAAGTTTACAATTGGCGCACGAAACTGTCGTCGGTGCACTGCCGGCAGCCACGTCATCACAGGTGATGGCTGTCGATGCGTTGGCACAGATACTCGAAGCCGCATAACCGCCGAATGTGCCATAGTTACCGCTGTCGCCAGGTTCACACACATAGAGTGCCATCTCGCCGTAGCTGTTACAGGTGGATCCATGGGACATAATCACATTGTTATCGCTTTCATCACAGCTTTGGACGCATGCGGCATAGTTGTATTCTGCCTGTGTGTCACAGTAATAGCCTGCATCCTTCGGACACTGCGTCACATAATACTTTTTGTTATAACATTCCCAGAGCGTATTGTTTTCACAGCACCCCATGGCATTTTCCGTACATGCGGCCCCATTTGTGGGACATGGTTCATTCGATTCAGGAATGGGGTTGCATCCTACGCCTTCTGTGCAGCCGTTTGCACAGACTTCGTAAGATGCGAGGAAATACGCGTAATCGCCAGCGGTCGTTTGGGAACAGCTCTGGGTAACGCCGAACGTCGTGCCATCGGATGTCAGGCAGACCTTTTTGTCTGCAGCACCCATACTACACGTTGTCGTGCAGCTCGCCGTGTTGTCTGCAGCATTCACTCTGCAGGGAGCACTATCACTGCATGCCAGGCTTGTGACGTAGTTTTCGGAACAATACATGACGTAATTGTCGTTGCAGGATTCCTCATAGTTCGAAGATGAACATGACGCTCTGTTATGACAGGTACCATCTGGCATGCAATAGCCATAGCCTTCATCACAGGCTTCGGTCGATGTCAGATGCCAATACAATTTACCCGAAGCCGACAGACCGCACGTATAATGAATCACGACGCCGTCCAAACAGCTTTGCTTTTTGGCACCCAATTGGGTACAGGCCTGCGCTTCGGAAAAACAATCGACATAATTGCTATCCATGATGACATCGCATGTATAACCCGATGTGGATCGACAGGCGAGGGTCGTCACAACACTATTGTAGCAGTAATAGGCGATGCCGTTGACGCAGGATTCCACGTATGTTGCCGAAGAGCAGGTACTGTCCTCGTTTCCGCCGGTTCCGATAATCTTGCATGCATTCCCATCACAGCCATTTGCACACGTCTTCTGTGCTTCTTTCCCGTCCACACAGTAAGTCAAAACGCCTGATGTACAACTCGGCTGACACGCGTCCGTCGGCTGAATACAGGTATCATCAATACATGCTTGGCCATCAGGACAAGGCGTCGTAACGAGTTGACCACTGATACATTCCGAGAGCAAACCAGTGGCCGTACATTGTTTGAAACCCGCTTCACATTTATCGGACGTTTGCGACGAAGGCACGCAAACACCCCCTTGACACTCGTAATTTGGGTTACATGCAATGGCATCCGACCACACGCCGTTATTGCATGAAGCCCAGAACGTCGTATTGATGCATTGCTTTGTGTTGTTCTGACATTCGGATAAGGGGACGCACGATCCATTCTGGCACTGCTGATTCTCGCTGCAGGCAATCGCGGAAGACCACGTCTCTCCCGTACACTGTTGATAGGATGTCATTGTGACACATTGTTTGGTGCCCGTCGTGCACTCTTTTGAATCGGAACCAGGCTCGGCACATCCCACAAGGGCCAAACCTGCAACCACTAGATATAACCATTCTTTTTTCATGCTATGGAACTCCTCAGATGGCTTAGAGTTCTTAAAAACGTAGAGATTTCACCCCTTGGGCGATGACCTCATGACGTCGTTATGACAGCCAGCTTCGCTATGAAACGCATATTCGGAAAATATCTCGAATATACGACACGTGTAAATGTACGATATTGTAGGTAGAATACACACTAAACGCAAATTTAATGCGCTAAAAACTTGTTTTTGTTCAACAAAACCGCAACGTGCGTCTTTGGCAGGAAGGGGGGATATAAAGGCTTGTGTGGGGGAAGTCTCCCCCTACGCGGCTATTTTTTAGTAGGGACGTTCCATAGAACATCCCTACATAAAAAATACGCCGCTACCCCCTCGTTCTCCGAAGATGTTCCGAAACCGACGTGACGTAGGCTCACGGGTGAGAAAAAGTAAGAATATCGACGCACGTGTCAGCCAAAAATTTGATTGCGTGACTTTGCATACACTCTAGCCCAAAATGCCAAAAGCAGGCAAACGAGCTTTTCTCGCAACGCCATGTTCGATGTTGAGACGCATGTGTGAAAAGCGAACATAGGTTCGCCGTATGCCAAAGGCATAGGCGAACGGATCGGACGAATCGCGCGAAGCGTGATCGTTCGATCCCCCAAAAAAAGTTCGCCGTATGCCAAAGGCATAGGCGAACAGAGCGGACGAATCGCGCGAAGCGTGATCGTTCGCGCACATAACATGATTATATCGCTTTATATCGCTTTTCTGAGATTGGCGATTTCGGCTTTTAGTGCGGCTTTGAACACGGAGCGTTCGCGTGCGAGCGTTTGAGAATGGCGCGAAGCATTGAGGTACTGCTCCTGAAGTTTTGAAAGCCGCGTTGGATAATCTTCGGCTTTGAGTTTATCGAGTTCAGATGTCGTCTGCTTGAGCGTTTGTTTGACCTGAGTGATTTCTTCAATGCCGGTCTTGATTGTGAAGTCACGTTTTTCAAGAAGCTGTCTGGCTTGCTCAAGCTGATCCTGTGTGATGGAGAGCTGCGCAGTCTTCTGTTCGAGATCAGTGAGTTTTGCTTCGAGTTCAGAAGAGAGTTGCTTGAGGTCGGCTTCGCGAGCGTCGAGATTTGATTGTGAAAGCTGTAATTCGCTCGTAATGGCTGTGAGTTGATCTTGCGTGTTATGCAATTCAGAATCGCGCGTGTCGAGCGCACACTGCGTATTATCCAAATCTGCTTGCAATCTCGCATTTGCCTGTGACAGCAGTTCGAGTTCGTTTTCTTTTTCAGACAGGCAGTGTTGGATGTAATCCAGTTCTGAAGCTGTTTGAGCAAGCTCGTTGTTCGCGCTATCCAACGCTTGCTTCGTATTCGCCAGCTCATTGCTGACAGCTTCGATAGTGCTGTTTGCTTCATTAAGCTGTGATCCACGCGCATCAAGCTGTGCTTTTGTATTCGCAAGTTCATTGCTGACAGCTTCGATTGTGTTGTTCGCTTCATTGAGCTGTGATCCACGCGCATCAAGCTGTGCTTTCGTATTTGCGAGTTCATTGCTGACAGCTTCGATTGTGGCGTTCGCCTCGTTGAGCTGTGTTCCACGTTCATCAAGCTGAGCCTTCGTATTCGCAAGTTCGTTGCTGACAGTTTCGATTGTGGTGTTCGCATCATTGAGCTGTGTTCCGCGCTGATCAAGCTGTGCTTTTGTATTCGCAAGTTCATTGCTGACGGCTTCGATGGTTGCATTTGCTTCATTAAGCTGTGATCCACGCTCATCGAGCTGAGCCTTCGTATTTGCGAGTTCGTTGCTGACAGCTTCGATTGTGTTGTTCGCTTCATTGAGCTGATTTCCGCGCTCATCAAGCTGAGCCTTCGTATTTGCAAGCTCATTGCTGACAGCTTCGTTCTCCATCATCGAATCAAGCAGTTGTTGATCGCGTTCGTCGAGCTGTGTCTTTGTATTCGCTAGTTCGTTGCTGACGGCTTCGATAGTGCTGTTCGCTTCATTAAGCTGATTTCCACGCTCATCAAGCTGTGCTTTCGTATTCGCCAGTTCGTTGCTGACGGCTTCGATGGTGGCGTTTGCTTCACTAAGCTGTGATCCACGCTGATCAAGT
>JAFOHE010000199.1 GCA_017421975.1 Pseudomonadota bacterium | reverse complement strand
ACCTCTAACGAGGTTTATATGGGTTGATTTTGCTTTTACCCCCGGCGTTGCCGGGGGCTACTCGCCCAAAGCCCTACGGGCTTTATATAATGCGTTATCTACAAACTTTGCGTGTATAGATAAAAACATACGAACAACTGTACTTGCATATTTCCACATCATCATGTTTAGCTTGAGAATTCAGGATACATATACTTAATCTTATCTTCACTTATCTATTCATTTTCACACCACGTTTTCAAACAAAGCCTAACATAATCAACCATCACGTTTTACGGCATCAAGATGCGCATTAAAACAGCTGTGGCATGTGCCTGACAAATTTTACAAATATAATAAGCGAAGTTTTTCTCAATTCAAATCCACAATACTTTATTTTTTTGTATAACATGAATTTATTTTATGAATTTTTATACCTGCAAAAAGTCGCGAATACATTCACAATCCATGATTTCTGTGCTATCATTACAGCTATGAACTTTGGTCTTAACGAAAGACTCATGGGCATTTTATCTCAACAGGAGAACACAATATGCTAACCCTTGTGCTACACATCAAAACAGAAGATCAGAACGGTCGTGCAACAATGCCCTATCTTCTGTCCGAATCGACGACACTCGGCATTACCCCTTCTGGGGTTGCGCGTCATAACGCACAAAGTGACGTAATCTTGCAAATTCAAGGGGAAGCACTCACGATCGTGGCAAATCCCGACCACCCAACGCCATACATTCCCACGCTTGAGCGCCATGGCAGAACACGCCGCATCACAAGCGAAAAACCGCTCATGCTTCTCCTTCATGATACCATTCATCTGTCTGGAAGCAGTTTTTATATTGAACGCATAACCCTTCATTCGGATCCCGAACTGTCATCAAGCCAACCAGCTGCTACTTCCACAAAAACAATAGCCGTAGCCCTCATGCTTTCTTTTGCACTGTGCACAGGTTGCCAAAACAAAGAAGTCACCGTCTCTTCCTCACCAGGCGCAATTGCGCCATCAACCGAAATCTGCCAAAAAGAAACAAACGCTTCGAGCATGCGTGACTGCTGCATGGTGATCACA
The DNA here is from genome assembly GCA_017421975.1 of Pseudomonadota bacterium. Classification (GTDB taxonomy): domain Bacteria; phylum Myxococcota_A; class Bradymonadia; order UBA4248; family UBA4248; genus RGIG464. Next base: position 600 of record JAFOHE010000199.1, on the reverse strand, counting down.
GACATCGTCGAACAAACCCTTTGCTGTGAAACACTCAAACGTCTCTTCCCCAATGCCACATGTTCTCCGGCGCCAGGTGTCGAACTTCCGCCTGAGCCCGAAGTCGTCGTCAACCCACTCGCCGGCGATGTCGAAAAAGTCCCTGTGTTTTGTGAAGACAAAACCGATGCCGACGAAAGGCGCGACTGCTGCATGGCAATCGAAAATGTCGATGACCGATGGCTCTGCTGCCGCGATCTCAAAACTTTACATCCCAATCATGCCTGTCCGCAAAATACAGAACAAGATGAGCCATAAACTTTTATAGAGCGCGGAAAATTCAAAATAGCCAATAATATACAAAAGTATTATGGAATTATCACGGCTTGATTTTCCGCTTCATCCGCATCAAAATAGAACCAGGTCAAACGATCAAAATTATGTGTATTTTCAGATAATGCACAATAAGCTGTCACAGTCTCTCCAGGCATGATAACAGATGGATTATCCGTTCTTTGCTGACGTTTATTTTGCAAAAGACACGTTTGTGGCGGATTTGCATGGGTGCGCATCACCATATTTTTTATAATATGCTCACCGCGATTTGTAATCGATAATTTT
>JAFOHE010000198.1 GCA_017421975.1 Pseudomonadota bacterium | reverse complement strand
TTATACTGTCGGATTCATGCTATTGTTGTGGACATCATTAATGAGATTATTCGCAAAAATATAACTCTTTGGCGGGCGGGACGCACGCATCCCCAAGTATAGTCACATTATACCGTCTGCAACAATAAGATGTGGTGTAGCTCAAGATGCCAGTGCGCATGAATGATATAGGAATATTGTTTTTATGATCATTGTATAAGTAATTTATATTATGTTGATAGAGTAAACATAAGATTTGCGTTGCCAAGTCGGTGGTAATATTACGAGTATGGCTTCATTTGAGATTATCGCATTGTGTCTGATGTGATTATATTTGCGTGAAGTAAGGCTATGAAGTGGACAATTTTTGAACGATGTGTTACAAGTAAATGAAGGGTGAGCCATGTGTAAGCATAGAATTTGCGAATGATGCCCATGTTTAACGAAAAGAGCAGATGATGAGCAAGAAAAACAAAGGATTACTGATATTATTCGTCACTTATGTGATTGCATATATTGCGGGATATTTGACGTTCAAGGGCATTGGCGATGCCATGAACGTGTATTACGCATTACTGATTGCCGATGTTGTGGCAACTGTCATGACGTGGTTATCGGGCGTCATTTTTAAGAGTGCATCCGTTTATGATCCATATTGGTCTGTCCAAACACCAGCTATTTTGTTTACCCTGATGATAGGAACAGGCACATGGTCATGGGGAGCAGTGTTATATCTGGCCTTTGTGATGTTTTGGGCAATTCGGCTCACAGGCAATTTTATCGCCGGTTTTCATGATATAACGTATGTGGACTGGCGCTACAAAATGCTTCGCGAAAAAACGGGGCGGTTTTTTCAGTTGGTCAATCTTGCCGGTATTTGTATGTTTCCAACAATCGTCGTGTTTGTGGCATCCATTCCGGCTTTTGCGTATGTTTTGGATGGACGTGGCTTTAGTCCGTACCAGATGATTGGTTTGGGCGTCATGCTTTTGGGAACGCTCCTCGAATATTTTTCGGATATTCAGATGAAGCATTTTATTAAAACGCGCAAAGATCGTCATGAAATTATACGCGTCGGATTATGGAAATACTCCCGACATCCAAATTACCTCGGCGAGATTCTCTTTTGGTATGGTGTCGCGTTGGTCTATGTTCTGCCTGATTTTGCGCGTTATCCCTATTTTGCCGGTGCGGTTTTGAATCATCTCATGTTTATTTTTATTTCTGTACCGCTGGCCGAAAAAAATATGAAAAAATATAAAACCGATTTTGAGCAATATCAAAAAAGCGTGCGTATGTTTTTGCCGATTCCCAAATGATATTTGCTGAAGGCCGTTCTATGGAACGGCCTTACATGGGGTAAGCCAGGCATTGGCTGATGGCCGTTCCGTGGAACGACTTTACAAAGAGGCCAGGCATTTGTTGATGGCCGTTCCGTGGAACGGCCTTACAAAGAGGCCAGGCATTTGCTGAAGGCCGTACATGAGGCTAAGCGTTTGCTGATGGCCGTTCCGAGGAACGGACTTACATGGGGTGATGGCCTTACATGGGTAAGCGAGGCCTTTGCCGATGGCCGTGTATTTGCCAGTTTATACCCCAAGTGTATCCAGCTTATACCCCATGTCGTCTGCTATTGGGGGCGTTGCGGGGGTGTCCCCCGCAGTGGGGGTAGCGGCGTATGTTGGCATCGTCATAAAAGTGCAGACGGGCATATTTATGACGATGCCAACATAGCCGCGCAGGGGGCGGCTGCCCCCTCAAGCGCCATTAAAAAAAAGAATAAAAAGTGGCGTGTGTTCTTTTAAACCGACAGCTTGAGTGCGACGTTGAGTTCCTGTCTGATCTCGGAATAATCATCGCTGAGGTTAAATTGTTGGATGTCGTATGCGACGGGCATTTTGGATGCCTGCATGATGCGTTGTTGCGGCAATTCAGGGATATTGCCGTTGAGTTCGCGGCGCATGATCGAATTAATTGTCGCATTGAGATCGGCGCAGCATAGGAGTGCGGCGCGGGACTGAATGACGCGCAGGGCGATGCACTGGCGGACGGGATCGAAGCTGAACATGGACGGGGCAATGCTTTTGACGTAATCCGTTACAGCGCGTTTTTCTTTTCGGCTGAGGGTTTGTTTGAGGTGATTCATGACAGAGGATTCGGCGAGCTGATCGTAGACCAAGCCGAGGAGATTTGAAACGAAGCGCGAAATATCTTCGTAGGAAACGGCTTCGAGGAGTGTCAGGCCGAGTGTGACAGAAGTGAGGCCGGCGGCAATGTGGCAGCGTTTTTCGGCTTCAGAGGCATTTTGTATGAGTTGTCCGTTGAAGAGCCAGGTGTCTGGCATGGTGTGGTCAGGCCCCATAATGAAAGGCACGTTGTAGGCGAGTTTGACGTCGAGGTGTTCCATGCCGAAGATGGCGGCCATTTCGTTGAACATGGACGTGAAACGCGGGACAGCGGAGAGGGGTGCCGTTTGTACGGGTGTCGATGGTGGCGGACAAATGGCGGGGCCTGCGAGTTTGAGGAGTTCCTGAATATAGGGATTGAATGTGGAAGGTGCGAGGCGTCGCAGGAGATTTTCGGTCAGGGTATTGGGAGTGTTGAGGCGTCTCGACTGGAAGGCGGACTGTAACGAAGGTGTGACGTGGGAAGCATCGCCAAGGAGCATGAGTTGTTGTTCGACGCGGGCCTGCATATCGACACGTTGCGCGTTTGTCACGATGTCTAGGAGTGCGACGTAAGGTTCGCTGGAGAACGGTGCGAGTTTTGAGGCTTCGAAGGCGTGAAGCATGGCTTCTTTTGGATCGAAGACTTTTGCAGCGAGGAGTTGTGCCTCCATCGAAGTGGGCATGAGCTGAGCGGCCATGACAGCAAAGCGGTCGGATTCAAAGCGCATATTGAGCGGATTGAGGTATGCGGCTGCGGCGAATTTGTAAATTGCGTAGAGAGATTCTTTGGAAAGACCAGGTTTATTGACGAGACATTCGACGAAATTGCGGATGATCGAGAGCTCGTTACAATTTTGTACCCAGGGCAGAATTTTCTCGAGGACGGTGACGGGATCGAGTGGAACGATATCGACAGCCTCATTAAGTGTTTCGGCAATTTTGGGTGTGTTATTAAGAATTTTATAGATGGTTGCCATTTGCAAGAGAATAGAAATGTTCTCGGGTGCATTTAGGCAAGCATTAAGTTTGAGACAGATATTGAGACTTTCCTCATATTTGGCTTCGTCGAAGTAGACCATGGAGAGAAGATGAAGTGAACGCGTGTCATCGGGGGATTTTGCGAGGAGATCTTCGAGCAGAGGAATGGCCTGACGTGAGCGATGTAATTTTTCGACGTAGAGTTCGGCGAGTTGTGCTTTTGCTTTGAGTGCGCGGTCTTCGGACAGATTTTCGATTTCGAGGAGAGATTCGAGTGCGCAACTGGCTTCGTGATAATGTTTTTGTGACAATTCGATGGCGATGAGCCGGTCGTATGTTTCGAGATTATCGTGGTCGATTTCGAGGATTTGTCGAAGTTTAACGGCAGCCTGAGCGGGTTCCTTGAGATCATTGATATAGAAGTCCGCCATTTGAATGAAACGCGAGATGCGGTTAGATTTGGAGATGGAGCGGACGTGAATCTGAAGGATGTTGTTAATTTCCTGGAGTTCGTGTTGCTGCGTGAGGAGTTCGACGAGTTCATCGCAGATGTCCATGCGATGTGGTTCAAGCAGGAAAGCTTGTTTAAGGTAATAAATGGCATCTGTAGGGTTATTGAGGCGCGTTTTGGCGAGTTCAGATGCTTTTTTCCAGGCAATAATTTTGAGGCTGATATTTTCGAGACATTTTGCCTGCATGGAGAGGTAACGGCAAGCGAGCGTAATATTATTAAGCTGTATGGCAGTATTGGAAGCCATGCGCAGTGCTGGGAGGTGGAAGGGTTTTTGTTCGACACATTCACACATGAGCGCGAAAGCGCGTTGAGGCTGATTGGCGTAAATGGATTCAGCAATGGAGAGTTTGAGTTCGATGGTTTCGTCGGGATCGGCGTTTCGGAGACGTTTTTCGAAGAAGGGGACGAGGTTAGCTCGGCTTGGCTCCATGGCTTCGAGACGTTCGTTTGCAATGACGTCGTTAGCGTCGAGTTCGAGAATGCGTTTGAGCGAACCGATTTCATCGACGGCAGAATTTTTGGTATTGGTATTGGAAATGGCGTGAGCGATATCTGCAGCTGTTTTATAATAATGAATAGCGAGCTGATTATCTTTACTGAGCTGAGCGGCTTCTGCGAAGAGTAGGGCAGCTTCAGCGGGTTGATGGAGCCATTGTTGGACTTGTATGAGGAGCTGTCTGGCGCTTGCCATATTGGGACGAAGCGCGATGGCCAGTTCGAGCGGATGCACGGCATCGGCGTATTGGTCGAGAATCCAGACATAAATGGAAGCGAGTGCATAAGCACATTCCGATTTGGTTTCCTGCATTTTGGCGTGGTTGGCGGCAGCATGGAGCTGTTTGAGCATTTTCTCGAATTGGTGCGTGACGAGGTAGCACAAGCAGAGCAAGTGACTTCCCTGAGAGAAATCATTTGTAATTTCCATGGCTTTTTCGAGGACTTCGATGGCCTGATTATAATCGCCCTGGATGGTGACGAATTTGAGTGCGACGAGGTAGAGGCGACGTGCGCGTTTGAGCGGGGAAGCAATAAATGGATTTGTTCGAAGCGTCAGATCGTAATAGGCACTGATATTTCGTGTTTTTTTATAAATAAATTCAAGTTTTTTGATTGCATACATATTTGTTGGATCGAGTTTAAGTATGCGTTCATAAGAAGAAATGGCGGAAGTTTCGTCGCAGAGTTGTAATTCGTAGACCAAGCCGATACGAGAGAGCGTAGCAATTTTATCATTTGGCGACGGCAGATAACGAATCACATCATTAAGGACATTGACATATTCGAGCCAACGTTTTTCTTCAGCCAGGATACTGCAAAGGAGGCGATAGATATTTGCATTTTGTGGATTTTCTTCACGCGCCTGTTGCAGGATATTGATTGCAAATTGTTTTTTATTGAGGTGTTTGACGCAGACTTCAGCGATATATATGAGGAGATTGCATCTTTCGATGGGACTGATGGACATATCTTTTTCGACGAGTAACAATTCACATAAACCGAAGTAATTGTTCGTCATACGATAGAGGGTCTGCATCATGTGAATGCAATGGATATCGTCGGGATAAATTTCACGATAATGTTTGAAGCAAGTAATCGCTTCTTCATAATTACCGATCGTATAAAAATGAATCGTCCCCATGGTGTAGAGGAGGCTTGCACGAATGCGAGCGTCCTGAGCGACGGACAGACGCAGGTGGTACATGGCGATGAGATCTTTCCAGTTTCCGCGTTTACGATAAATAATTTCTGCATTTTCGAATGCGCGTCTATCAAAGATATTGCAATTGAGTGCTTTTTTGAAGCAGACAATGGCGTGATCGTCATCTCTGAGCGTTTGTGAATAGTAAATGCCGAGATTTGTATAACTTTCTGCTGTTGCCTCCGTTCCATTTTGTTCAAGCTGTTGATTGGTAATGGTTTCGACTTTATCGAAGTGTCCCATATAGGTGAGCTGCTCAATGTAATTGGAGAGGAGGAAGGGATTTTGTGGATCGGCATTATAGCCATTTTCGAGGATATCGAGGATGGTCTGAGCATCATCAGGCGTATGTTGACGAATGTTGATGGCACGCAGGTTGGCATAATCGGCATGTTCTTTGGCATTGGCACTCAGTTCTTCGAGTCGCGAATAGACCTGATCGAGTTGATACCACTGTTCGTTATTTGTGCCGAAGTTATCGAGGAGCAGGTCGAGTGCTGTAGGATCGGTCGTATCGAGGTTGTAAGCGCGTTCGTAGGAGTGATTGGCGATTTGGGGATCGCCCAAACGGTCACTTGCGATGCTTCCGTCGATGAGCAGAGAACTTTGGCTGATGCTTCTGTCTTTGGTGTCATCTGCGAAATTGCTGACGATTTTATGGATGAGTTGCCAGTGTTCCTGTTGCATGAGCAGGCTAAGAACCTGATTAAAGGCGGTCAGGGAGCCGGGCAATTCGTCGAGCGATTGCAGGTATTTGGAGATTGCGGAGCGTGGTTGTTTGAGCCTGTGATTGGCGATTTCGGCCTGCATCAAATAGAAGCCGGCGCGTTCTTCTTTACTTTCGGTGAGTGCAGCGAGTTTTGTGAGCGTATCGGAAGCGTCATTCCAGAGTTGATTATTGATGAGGAGATTTGAGAGCGTCGCGAGCGGCCCGATGCGATCGGGGGTAAGATTAGCCGCCTGATGGAGACAGCGGAAGGCATCGTCCTGTTCATTTGGCAGATATTGAACAATTCGTGCGTATTCCTCAAGGTAAGTTGATTGATCAGTTTTGGAGATATCGACATCGAGTTCGGACTGAAGCAATGTTGCAACGTCTTTTGTTTTGTCATAGGCACGCGCGATACGTCGGAGTTCGTGGATGGCTGTGAGGCTATAACTATTGGCTTCGAGGGCTTTAAGGTATCGGACGTAAGCGAGTTTTTCGTAGCCGGCATGTTCGAGTACGCGCGCGATAGCCAGATGGATCATGTGTTCATGGGCACCATCTTTGGCGTGGCTATGTTTAATTTCATCGTCGTAAGCTTTAATGACATTTTCGAGTTCTTCAGGCAGATTTTGGTCGATTTCGAGATCGACGCTTTTGGCATCGTAGATGAGTTCTTCTTCATCGTCGCTTGGTGCGGAGCTTGTGAGTGGTGCCGAGAAGACAGTGGGTTCACGCGAATAAGATTTATTGAGGACGGCGGCGACTTCCTCATCAGTGTATTCACGCACGGGTTCATCTGTTTGAATGTGTGATGCTGTATGGGGTCGTTGAAGTGAAGAATTCGAAGCGGGTTGAGGCGCTGGCGCGGGTTTGAAAATGGACTGATAATGGGTTGCAGAAGGCGTTTTGCCGACGGCGGGTTGTTGCTCGGAAAGCGGGTTTACGCCTGGTGTGGATGCAAGCATATTTTCGGGTTCAGCAACGATGTCAATGTCCGTTTTTGTACCTGTTTTAGCCTGAGTATTCAGGGATTCGCGAATGTCTGGAGACAGAGACACGCTAACGCAGCACATGGGGTCAAACGCAGCCTGATTGACTGGAGAGGCTTCGACGACGGGAGACTCCGGTTGTATTGGTGTGGAAGGAGACTGCGGGTACTGCGTTGGAGCAACAACATCAGCGGATATGGGTGGCAAAGGCGTATCAGAGGGTCGACCTGCCATCTGTAGTTTTGAAGCCCCCTGGTCTGATGTCATTTTTTGAGCAGGTGTAGAAGGCGATGGAATTTGTGGTGGAATTGGCTTTGATGGGGCGTGGTTGGAAGGTGCGACAGAATTCGTTGTATTTGAGAAACGTGTCTGGGAAGACGGCACAGTGGGAGAAATACGTGCCACAGAAGCATGGGCCGAAGCTTGGTGAAGCGGTGGTGGAGAGGCTAACGCAGCTGTCTGTGTCGTCGCCTGTTTTGAGGATGTCGCATTGAGCGGTGGAAGTGGTGGAATGGCTGGTTTTGGGGGCGCCGATACTGTCGAGGCATTATTGGCGGTTGCAGATACATTGCTTTGTTTATTGGCGCGAGGGGGCATCTGTGGGGCAGCATTTCCCATTGCGTTTTTCATCAGCATGGGATTGGGTGAGATCTGCGTCGCTTCTTCGTGCGAGTTTTCGATCTCTCTATCTTGGTTGGGGATGTGTGGTGTGCCTTGCGGTGCATCGGAATGTTCGATTTCCACAAAGGCGGGACGATCCACATCCGTGCAAGTTTGCAGAGAAAATGCGGCGGCATCGTTGCTTTGAGCAGTATTTTTATTGCTTGTAGCAGCCAGAGGCGGGAGTTTTATATCTTTTGCCTGATGGGATCCAGCTTTGTTGAGCGATGGAAGTTTCAGCTTTTTGTTTGGTGCGGAAACCTGTGGTTTGTTCACTGCGTTGGATGATTTGGCGTTATCAGACACGGGCATTTTATTTCTCCTGATGAAAAAACGAACCTATTCCATATCTAATTTTACCTGTAATTGGTGCAAACGTGCAAGCATACTCCCTTTATTTTTCAAATTAAGGAACTTTCGGGCACACCTCTTGAAATTTGTAGTTAAATGTGGTTTTAACGCCGCAAGAATTGTGTCATTTGGGGGATGACACCATTTCCAGAGAGGATGTATCGTTGTTACGCATACTTGCTATAGATATTGGCAATACCCGCGCGTCATTTGCCTTTTTTGAGAATCGTTCAATGGCGTGGCGGCGCGATGTATTGACGTCAAATTTTCCGGATGTGGCGCGAGAGATTTTGGGCACGCCAGTGGATGCGTGTGTCGTATCGAATGTTGCCCGTAACCGTGCATTTTTTGAAGCGTGGATCAAAGCGCGATTTGGCAAACGCGTTTTTTGTGTCGATGTGGCGCACTATCCGTGGCCAGTTCTTTATTCACCCGTTGAATCGTTAGGTCACGATCGTATCGTCAATGCCCTTGCGGCGCATGAGCTATTGCCGAATGGTGCTATTGTGGTTGATATGGGGACGGCGACGCATTTTGATGTGATTGCGCCGACGGGTGCCTTTATGGGTGGGCCTATTCTCTCTGGCATAGAGACGATGCTCACGGCATTGACGGATCGCATTCCCCATCTTCCTGAGATCACGCTTACCGAGAAGCCGATTGAACCTTTGAGTCAAAATACGCGTTCAGCAATTTATACAGGAACCGTTTTGTGTGTTGCGGGTGGTATTGACCGCATTGTGGAAGAGATCAAGTCGGCGCTTGATTTTGTCCCTGGCGTTATTTTGACGGGTGGTAATGCAGCTGTTATCTCAAGCCACATTCGCTATGATATGTGGATTCCGGAACTGACGCTTAAAGGTCTTGCGCTTTATGGCGAGAACATGCTTCGAAAATCGGGCATACTGCGTGCCACGGCATGATGCTTTGTGGTATAGCATGATGCTTTGTGGTATAGTATGGAAGTATCCTGTTATGATGGACGTGGTTAATGAGAATGTTGTTTCTGGCCTCACTCCCAGTCCCATGAGATATTCTTATTAATTGTGTCCACAACAATACTATTTGAGTGTCATCACGCCTTTGTATGTTTGTCCTGATTTGACAGTAACATCCTGTGTGGCACTCAGATGGAAGTGATCCGATTGGAATTCTGCACTGAATGTGTGTTTTCCGCAGGGTAGTACAAAAGTTGCCATATCCGTATTTTTGGACAATGTGACACCATCGATTTTGATATCGGCGACCTGGTAGGGTGAAGGATCTCCTGGAACATAAAATTCCGCAATGTGGATGAGTGCGCGACAAAACTCCACTTCGATTGTATTTTTGTCCGTAACAGGCGTCGAATAAGGCAAAAGAATGTCATGCATTTTGGCTGTGGGACGTATGACAGCCAATTCGCCATCATGGGCGACGACTTCGGTTGGAAGGGCATAATCGTGTCCAGACAAAGAGAGAATGGCGGGTATATTGGCCCGCACGGAAATGCGGTGTTGTTGCGGCACATTGTTTGTAGGCGAATCGTTCTGACGTGTTTTGGGCGCTTTGTCGGAAGTGTGCGCAGGCCGTGCCGCGACGGAGGGTTTGGCGAGCGGTTTTACAGGGGAAATGATGGGATTCGCCGGAGGTAATTTTGTCAGGGAAATCTCGAGGACAGCACTATCGAAGTCTTTGGTATATTTTGTTGATACGCCTGCACAGTGTTGCCATTCGAGGCGCGGCATAGATTCATCGAAGATGAGATTAAAATGACAGGGTTTATAGCCTTCAGCGAGAATTTCGAATTCGGCATCTGAATCAGCAATGAGTTTAATGTGATGGTCGTCAAGAAAGGCGTATGAGGCCTGAATGACATTGATGTGTGCCTCTGGAGGGGTGGTCTGAATCATCAGATCAATGCCGTGTTTCCTGACTTCTTCTTTTTCTTTTGGTTCATGCGCTTTTTATTCCATTCGCCAGTAGTCTCCGCTTCGTAAAAGATATTATCCGAACCATTGTCTAAATAATGCACCATATCGTTGGTGACATACCACTCGCGAAAGAAATCGCTACCTACACTAT
>JAFOHE010000197.1 GCA_017421975.1 Pseudomonadota bacterium | reverse complement strand
ATTCACGCCATTGGACATCAAGGGATGTGTCTCGCGAATGTACTGCAAAAACATAATGAATATATATTTGGGAATAGGTATTTGGCATGATTTGAATTTTTTCTCGAAAACCTCTAACGAGGTTTATATGGGGTGATTTTGCTTTTACCCCCGGCGTTGCCGTGGGCTACTTTCCCAAAGCCCTACGGGCTTTTTAATTGATACATAAAACCTCGTCATGTTTAAAACATACGTATACACTATAAACATGATGATTAGTTATCAACGAAAACCAAAGAAAACAACTATTTTGGGCATTGCTGTCTGAAAGTTATCGTCACTATTATCGAGAATCCAGGTAAAATCGGCGGCGTATGGAACTTTCGGCCCCTTGGGGACGAAAGTGAGAAGCCGACGAGGGACACCGTATTGGACGCAAAGCGGACAATAGGTGGCCCCCCAAAAAAAATTCAATTATTCTAAATCTTATGGTTTTTTGGCAGAAAAAAAACAATAACGCCGGGAACGCCAATGATGGAAACGATGACGCCAACGGGAACCGATGCCACGCTTTCGGCGATGCGGGCGATCATATCGGCGAGGAGAATGAACAAGGCGCCCGTCGTGGCACAGATGGGCAAAAGGCGTTTGAGATCGGCACCGAAGCGGCGCCGCAGGCAGAGGGGAACGAGAAGGCCGACAAAGGAAATCGGGCCGCATATCGAGATAACGAGCGCTGTGGCGAGGCATGTCAGGACGAAGGCGGTTTTGCGGACAATAGCGACAGATACGCCGCGGGTTTGCGCGAGGGAGGCATCGACACTGATGAGGTCGAGGGGAATCGCCAGGCGATAAAGCCATAAGAGGGATAGCGCGATCCAGGGGATGAGGTAGGTCGAGGTATAGCCGACGACGTCGAGCCCGCCCATTTGCCAGCGCATCATCTGTTGGGCTGTGAGTGGGGCGGATAAGGCCTGAAAAATCATGGAAATGGCGCTGCAAAACATGCCTGCTGCAACGCCGGTAATAATATAGATGGCTGGGGAACGATTGCCAGATCGCGCGGTAAAGGCGAGAACGAGGAGCATGACGAGAAGGGCACCGACAAATGAGGCGGTCGGGAGAATCCACAGGGTTGTCAGGCCGAGTGATATGGCGAGCATGGCACCTAAAGAGGCCCCGCTCGCTATGCCTAAGGTGTAGGGGGTCGCGAGAGGATTTTGAAGCATGGCTTGCAGGGTGGCTCCGACACAGGCGAGTGTGCAGCCACTGACAGCTCCCCAAATCACGCGCGGGATGCGCAATTGAAGTAAAATATGGCTGTCGATCGCGCTCAAATGGCGGGGATCCAGTAGAGATGAACCAACCCATGGCATAATGATTATAAATATTATAAATAATATGACTGATATTAATAAATAATATAAATAATATTTGTCAGAAATTGATTTTGTAATAGAATTTGATGCGGCTTTTGCGATGCCAGATTGCGATGATAATGCAGCAGGGGAATGGCTGACGGAGGCTTTATCCTCTGTGGGTTGCGCGGAACAAGTGGGGAAGATGCGTTGATATGTCGTCGTGCCAAAAAACGTATTGATGGCGCTATCATCGGGGAAGGATGGCGCGTTCCAGACGACGTCACCTTTGACTAGAACAAGCGTGTGGTCAGCTGTGGCTGCTGCAAGCGAAAGATCGTGTGTCACGCTGATAATCGTTTTGCCTTCACGGCGCAGGGCGGATAACAGCTTTTGTAAGTGTTCTGTCTGCGCCATATCGAGCGATGACGTGGGTTCGTCCAAAAGCAATATGGGGGTATGCTGTGCAATCGCTGCGGCAAGGGTGGCGCGTTGCAATTCGCCGCCAGAAAGGGTGTTCAAACGCCGCTCGGCAAACGGAAGAAGATCGACGTAGGCAAGGGCTGAGCGCGTTTTTTCTATGGCCTGTGCATCGTCTTCGATAGCAAAACGGCTTTGCATGACAAAGCTAAATACCGACAATTCGGGAAGATGTTCGAGGCGTTGCGGAACGTAGGCGATCTGGCGGGCGCGTTCGCGTGCTGAATACGTGCGTATGTCGCGGTCTTTGATGTAAATGTTACCCGATGTCGGCGACAGAATGCCGCAGAGCGCTTTGAGTAACGTCGATTTGCCGGCACCATTCGGGCCGATAATATGCGTCCAGCGCGACGGCTCAAAGTGAATATGAATATGATGAAGAATGTCTGCATAGCAGAGGTCTACCGCCGATATCATACTACCTCGGCTGATGCATTCTCAGGTTTTGCCAGGCTGATTCTACAAAATAGACGACGAAGGCGCGAAGGTCGCACAGCCGGATGCAGGCATCCAAATCGCCGCGGCGAATGGCACTGCATACATCCGATTCACTTTCCTGGTGGGCGAGAAGCGACGCTTTCTGTGCCTCAAGTGTTTGAAATCGCTTTTGCTCTATTTCGAGGTTTTCCACAACTGTGGATAACTCGGAAGCGGCGTTATCCACATCCTGTGGATAATTGGCAGCTGGGGCGCTGAGGCGTTGTTTTTCGGCTTCGAGCGTTTCAATGCGCTGCGCGGTACGCGTCATTTTGGCATCATACATGGTATTTGCGAGGACGTGGGGAGCCATGACTTCAAGACGCGTCAAAACGGTTCCTGCGATGAGTGCCGGTGCGAAGGGACGCCCTTTCATGGCATAGTAACCGGCACCAGAAGCTTTGCGCAGACACAGCGTGAGATGCGGCGCGTCGTCGTCCGTTTGGGTGAGTGCACGAAGCAAATGGGCACCGTGTCGCAATAAACCCTCGCGTTCGGCTGTTTCGCCGATATCAAATCCTGAAACGTCTTGAAGCCATATTATGGGTAGTCCTTCGGCTCTGGCATCTCGGACAATGCGGATCATTTTGAGAATGCTTTCGCGCGTGAGGACCGAGCCCATTCGGCATGTTTGATTGGCAATCAAAATGACGCGCAAGCCTTGGACAAGGGCGTGACAGGCGTAAATGCGGTCGTCCGATGTCGGATCAATTTCGCAGACGAGCGAACCATCGACGAGGCGTGCAATGAGTTCTCGGACGTCGAAAGATTTATGCGTGTCTGAAGGAACAATGGCGTAGAGATCGGATGCGTCGAAGCGTGGCGGAAGGGGGGCGGCAATGCGGTAGAAAGAGACTGCGGATGAGGGCAGACGGCCAATATAGGCGCGGATGCGCCGACAAGCTTCTTTGTCGTCAGAAACGCGTTCGTCTGCGCAGCCTGTTTCGTGGACGTGGACGTCCGGACCGCCGAGTTTTCCGGAGCCGGCTTTGGCAAAATGATTGAGCGCTGTACCGCCAATGCAGACGGTCGCCTGTTCCGTCATGATGACGTGGTCACAAAAAATGGGAAGATAACCGCCACCGGCAATGCAATCCCCAAAAACAGCGGCGACTTGGACGAGGCCGGCTTGGGTGTGGCGAATCTGATGCTCAAAAATACCGCCTGCACCATGCGAACCGCCATAAGTCTGTTCTTGCGTTAGAAGATGGAGCCCAGGACACTCGATGAGCCAGACAACGGGAATGTGCAGACGCCTTGCGGTGTCTTGGGCACGTTGAATCTTTTCTGTACTGCCAGGCACCCAGGCGCCAGCGTTCTGCGCATTGTCATTGGCGATGACGATGACGTTAAGTCCACAGATCGTACCTGCGACGCAATAGACACCTGCAAGCGGCGTTTCTTCATCTCCAACAAAGATGCCAAGATCAAACCACGGCGTGCCTGGATCAAGAATGGCGTCGAGGCGTTCGGGAACCGTCATTTTATGCGTGCTTTTGAGACGTTCGAGGGCACGGGTGGGTCTATCATAGCAGCGTTGATGCACTTCCATAGCGAGTTGCGTTTCTCGCGTGCGCGTCGTCTGGTCTGATATAAGTGGATTGGATAAAGGAATTCCGATCGATTCAAAGTACATGGACGGGCGTGTGATCTTAAAAATAAAGCCGCATGAAATGCGGCTTTATGGTGTTTATTTTTCGATGATGAGGGCTTCACCGCGCGGACATTGTTTTTCCTGATCCCAATAGGGAGACAGCTTGCGAAGGTTATCGACGATCTTGGGCATGACGGCGAGGACGTGATCAATATCTTCTTCTGTCGTTTCGCGGCTCATGGAAAAACGAATCGAACCGTGAACGGCTGTAAAAGGCACGTGCATGGCACGCAAAACATGAGATGGATCGAGGGAACCGCTCGTGCATGCTGAGCCAGAAGAAGCACAAATACCTTCGAGATCGAGTTGATAGAGGATACCTTCACCTTCAATGCAATGGAAGGCTGCATTGACGGTGTTGGGCAGGCGTTCTGCACCTTGGCCGTTGATGACGACGTATGGAATTTTCAAAAGGCCCTGTTCAAGTTTATCGCGAAGCGCGATAAGGCGTGCTTCCTGATCAAATGAGGCTTCCGCGAGTTCACAGGCTTTGGCAAGACCGACGATATAGGGGATATTTTCGGTGCCGCCGCGGCGTCCCGATTCCTGGTGACCGCCATATAAAAATGGTCGGCAAGCGGCACCCTTCTTCATATACAGAACGCCTATGCCCTTCGGCGCGTGAATCTTGTGACCAGAGAACGAAAGAAAATCGACGTTTTCAAGTTCATGCGAAAGATCGATGCGGACTTTGGCAACGGCCTGCGTGGCATCGGTGTGAAAGAGAATTCGGGAATCCGTCGCTTTGACGATTTGCGAAAGCTTTTGTATCGGAAAAACGACGCCCGTTTCGTTGTTGGCATACATCATTGAGACGAGGAGTGTCTCACCAGGGCGAAGCGCTTTGACAAACGCTTTCATATCAAGTTCACCCTTTTGATTGACGCCGATGCGGCTGATTTCGTAGCCTTCGCGTTCGAGTTGTTCGCATAAGGCGAGTACGGCAGGATGTTCGACTTCACTCGTGATGATGTGTTTGCGCGTCGGATTGGCCATGATCGCACCGCGAATCGCCGTGTTGTTCGATTCCGTGGCGCATGACGTAAAGAGAATTTCGGAACTCTGTTTGGCACCCAAAAAATGGGCGATCGTCTTACGCGCTTTTTCGAGCGCAGATGCCGATAGTTTGGCGCGTTCGTACATGCTGCTGGGGTTGAAGTAGATGTCGCTAAAATAGGGTTGCATCGCTTCAACGACTTCTTCCGGAACGCGGGTCGTCGCATTGTTATCAAGATAGACACATCTGGACATGGCGTTTCCTCCTCTTAGACCTCAATGACGCGGAGCGTGTCATCGACTTTTTCGCGAAGTTTCTTTTCGACGACGTAATGGATGGTACCAGAGGCTCCAGGACACGTGGCACACGCGCCCGTCAGCGAGATATAGACGAGATTTTCTTTAATATCGATCAGTTCGACGTCGCCGCCGTCTGCAATCAGCATGGGGCGGATATCTTCTTCAATCGTCGCTTCAATGCGTTTTGAGAGCTGGAACGGCGAGAGCTTCGGTGTGCCGTGATCCGCTGCGGCTTTCGCGGCAATTTCGCCAGCACCGATGCCCCAACGTTCATCAAGAAGATCCTGAATACCGCCAGGCGCATGCTGACACGCGCCACACGCACCACCCGCTTTGAGCGCGCCAACGACATCTTCAAGCGTATGAAGGTTCAGCTCGACAATCTTGCGTCTGATTTCGGCCTCTGTCACATTGAAACATTTGCAAACCAAACGCGATTCTTCATTTTCTTTCGATTCGAGCTTAATGCCGAGGGCTTCGAGATCGACGCCGCGTTTTTGGGCCCAGTCGGCAACAGCGGCTTCAAGTGCTTCCGCTCCCATGACGGAACAGTGTATCTTTTGCGACGGAAGGCCTTCGAGGAATTTGACAATATCCTCATTGCGGATTTTAAGTGCCTGAATCGGCGTGTATTGACCTTGCTCGATGATGGCACAAAGCGCTTCGCTCGATGCAATCGCACTCGTGCAGCCAAAGGTCGAATACTTGGCTTCCGTAATTACATCATTGACGGGATCATCTGCTTTCTTGACTTTGAAGAAAAATCGCATCGCGTCGCCGCACGATATGGAGCCGTGTTCTCCGATACCATCGGCATCTGCAATTTCCCCAAAATGGCTTTCTTGGGCACCATTGACTGCGTTCATAAACAAAATTTTCGTTTTATCACTATATTGCCACGCCATATATATGTTCCTTTTGACTGGGATCGGGAGATAAATGCATTTCGTTTGCTTGTCAGCGTGCAAAACAAAACGCGATAAATAAAACCGCGTGTTGGCGGCATGACAAACGATTGTTAGATATGCCTAACAACCGTTTCTTAGGCGACAAAAGAATAGTCACACCTGTGTATTAGGCAACTAATTTTTATCTGAGGGTGTGGGGGAATCTGAATGTGGGGTGGCTTGATCCGTGGGCTCCGTGGGCGCAAGTACTTCGCGGACAGAGCCGCGTCGAAGGATGAGAAGGCCCTTGGCACCGCGCTTGCCATCGAGAAAACGCTTAGAGCTGATGACGATTTCGCGACCATCCGAAAGCTTTGCCAGAACGCCATCCTCCGGCCGATAGACAACTGAAAAGCCGACGAGTTGTGTGCCAGGATCAAGCGAAATACCGCGATAGCCTTTGCCCGCAGATTTGAGAATATCCAGATCTTCAAGCGGAAATACGTTGGCTCGCGTATTGGAGCCGAGCAGCGAAATAAAGCCGGAGCCGCGCGCGAGCGTCACGGCAATGATGGTGTCACCTTCGTTGAGGCGGGCATAGAGACGGCCGCTCGCCGTCGATACTTTGGTATAGGGTTCTATCGGAAGGCGAATGAGTTGCGCTGCCTGTGTCGCTGCGACGATGCTGAGTGGCTCCTCGGCTGCCTCGACGAGGCCAAAAAGCGAGGCCTGTTTTGATTCTGTTTTGACCTGGTGATGGCTAAGGGTTGCTTCGTCGGCCAAATAGGCCGCGACGATCGTCTCTCCGTCCTCAAACTTAAACATCGTCGCCATGGGCGTGCCATGGCCCGTCGTTGCAGGAACATTTCCGAGAAGCGTCGTGTAGACGCGCCCTTTCGATGAAAATAACATGAGTGGTGCACGCGTCGAGCCTTTGAGAACAAAACTTACAGCGTCATTCTCTTTGACACGGATGTTGGCTACGTCTGTCAGCGTCTTTTGGCGCTTGAACATGCCCGATCGCGTGATGACGACATAAAAATCTTCTTCGATGATATAGGCTTCCGGCGTATAGGCATCATCAAGTTGGACACCGCCAAACTGGCTGCGACGCGGATCGTCCAGACCTGAAATCACGTGCTTCAGTTCATCCGAGACGACGCCCCACACCTTCGCGTCGCTTGCAAGAATACCCTCAATATGGCGTGCTTCCTTCGTTTTGGCATCGTATTCAGCCTGGATTTTGTCGACTTCAAGTTTCGCAATCCGGTAGAGGCGAAGTTGAAGGATCGCTTCCGCCTGGATTTCATCAAGATCGTACGTGGCACACAGCTTTTGCGAAGCATCCGCCTTGTCCTCGGCATTTTTGATGAGCTCAATGACGTCATTCAGGTGATCGTAGAGTTTGAGAAATCCCTCAAGAACATGCAGACGTTCACGAAGCTGCGTCAGCTGCCAGCGAAGGCGCTTTGTCACCACTTCAAAGCGAAAATCAATAAAGTGGCGAATCATGGCGAGTAAGCCCAGACGACGCGGATGATACGTGCCAGGCATATCGCCGGGGATGATGCACGTCATGTTGACGTCAAATCGCCGTTGCAAAATCGTATTCTTAAAGAGATAGGCCATAATCGCGTTCGTATCCGCGCCCGGTTTGGGTTCGAGAACGATGCGCGTGTCCGCCGCTGATTCGTCAATAACATCCGCTAATAACGGCAGTTTGTTCGTCGTAATGAGCTCATCAATCGTCGTGACGAGGCCACGCCGATTCTTTGAACCCGATACGAAGGGAAGGCTCGTGATTATGATGCGTTTGCGTTTGCCTTCTTCTTCAAGATGGTATTCCCCCTGGACGACGATGGGACCCTGGCCGTTTTCATAGACTTTTTTGATCTCTTCGCGCGTACTCAAAATACGGCCGCCAAGTGGAAAATCCGGACCAGGCATAAGCTCAAGAATTTCGTCGAGCGTGATGTTCCGCTTTTTTATCATGGCGAGGCAGGCCTTGACACATTCCGTCAGATTGTGCGGCGGAATATTCGTCGCCATGCCGACGGCGATGCCATTCGAGCCATTGACGAGCAACGCCGGTATCGCTGCAGGAAGAACTGACGGTTCCTTCAGCGTGCCCGAGTAGTTGGGGCGAAATTCGACGATGTGCTCATCGAGATCTTCAAGCATCTGCGCTGCAATCGGCTGAAGGCGTGCTTCTGTGTACCGCATGGCGGCTGCACTATCGCCGTCGATTGAGCCAAAATTGCCCTGACCATCAACGAACGGGTACCGCATCGCAAAGGGTTGCGAAAGATGGACGAGCGCATCATATATGGAGCTGTCGCCATGCGGATGGTATCGTCCCATCACCTGACCCACGATCTGTGCGCATTTCTGGTATTTCGCTTCGTGCGAAAGCTTCATTTCGTCCATGCCATAAAGAATACGCCGCTGCACGGGCTTCATGCCATCTCGGACGTCGGGGAGCGCTCGCGTCGTGATGACGCTTAACGCATAGTTGAGATATCGCTGACGGGCAGTCTCGTACAGAGAGACTGTCTGAATATCCGGGCTGGGAGATACAGGCGCTTCTTTCTTTCGCATACTGGCAGACTCGCTTTCGGCTCTTTTGATGATGATCACCTTCTGGCACGCGGGGCTCTGCCACTAACCTTGCGGTGCGGCTCTGAGCTCGACACGTCTCAGGCTGGACAAAATACAAAAAAAAGCCTCCGCTTACGCAGAGGCTTAAAAGCGAGTTACGGGACTCGGACCCGCGACTTCCAGCTTGGGAAGCTAGCGCTCTACCAACTGAGCTAAACTCGCAGCTGACATCGCTGTCAACAAAAATGCCTTATAGGCTTGAAAATAAATTGTGTCAATAAAAATGTCACACAAACGACGGCGTGTTAGCCATCCTTGCGCACAATCTCGCTGAGTGTCGGATGAAAAATGCCGTTCGTCGCAATAATATATTTGTCATGCGGATCGTACGGATCACCATCAAAGCCTGTCACGACACCGCCGGCCTCTCGAACGATAATCGTCCCTGCTGCCGTATCCCAGGGCTTGAGATGGATCTCCCAAAAGCCATCGAGCCACCCCGCCGCAACGCTGCATAGATCAAGAGCCGCCGAACCTGGACGGCGTACCGAGTGGCAGCGAAGGGAGACTTCGCGAAAATTGTCGATGTTCGGAAAACGCATTTCATGCGGACCAACCGGAAATCCCGTGGCGAGAAGCGCACGCTCAAATTCCGTATTCGCCGATACGTGAAGCTGCGTGCCGTTCAAATACGCACCGTAACCCTGCGCCGCATAAAACTCCTGAGATTGAATGGGGTTGCTCACGACGCCGACAACGGGCTGCCCATCGACGACAAGACCAACACTCACACACGCCCACGGAAATCGATGGACCATGTTCGATGTTCCATCGACAGGATCCACATACCAATAGGGCGCTTTCGACGTCTTCGCTTCATGAATCCCCGTCTCCTCTCCCAAAAAGCCACATTCTGGCGTCGCTTCCGAAAAATACTCGGTCAAAAGACGCTCATTCTCGGCATCAATTTGCGTCAAAAGACTCTCGTCTGCCTTGATGGAGACGTTGCGCGGAACATCCCAAAGACGCTTTAAGTTGTTGGCTGCGATTTGTGTGCCGCGTCGGGCAAGCTCAAGATATTTCTCTAAATCCATAGTTCCTCTCTTTGTGGGGTACGCTGTGCACCCACGCTCAACCCATCTTTACACCGTCTGATGGCATTCGCGCAAGACGTGCCGAAGCATAAGGACATGTCGGTGGGCGTCCTATGGCATACGCCATACGGACGCCGCGCAAGCGCTATGGCTTGCGCCATACGCGCTTCCCGCGCCGCTTCTCGCTGGCCTTCGGCCAGCTCAATACGCGCCGCGTTTTTTAATACCGCAACGTCATAATGGCACAGCTTGCAGAGCGCTTGGGATGAGATGGCAAAACAATAGGCAAGCACATTGCCAATGTTGTGGACACAAATGAAGGCAAAACATCTCCCTCCGACTGAGGAAGCTGAAGATTCCCGAGGCCGAATGGATGGATTGCTGTAAGCTTGTGAAACAAATGAAAGCGCATTCCGACAACGGATAGAGGGAAATATAAGCACACTGACAGCGTGCAAAAGCACAGCCTGGGCTAAGCTCGAAAGGCACAACTCGTGTACGAATTTATGCTATTTCATATCTTTGAGTTTTAAAATATCTTCTTTTGAAAGTCCCGTTGCTTTTTCGATAAATGAAATATCCATGTTCATATTGAGTAGATTGATAGCAGTGAGTTTCTGTCCCTCTTCTCTTCCT
>JAFOHE010000017.1 GCA_017421975.1 Pseudomonadota bacterium | reverse complement strand
ATTTGGTAAACACGAAATAAAAAGCATTAAAAATGGTATAAAAATGGGAAGCCAATCCGTAATGAATGTGAAATAGGACGCATTCATGGCAATGTTACCTATAAAGAAAAAAAATGGCATCAAAATAAAAATCATTATAATAAAAGTATGAATATAGCTTGAAATGAAATCATTATCAAACTGTTTAAAGCTGACGTACGCCTGATTGAGTTCATGGCGGCAATTTAAAATGGCATTTTTTTCGTCGTCTTGGGGTGTTTCTGTTTGAATTGATGTTTGATCTGGCGATGGAGACTTGGACGTAGAAGCCTTGGGTGGGGCTGAGGTTAGCGTGATGGCAGATGGTGTGTGGGCATTCGGTTGCGTTGTCGTGGGTGTCGTTATCGTGTGTGCCGTTAATGACAATGGTGGTAGATGATCGTGTATGAAAGCAATGATTTCTTGCCCAGTTTTCAGTCTTTTTCCAACCTGCGGACACGTCATTTTTTTGAGAAGTTCAACAAACCACTGAGGGACATTTGATGGGATAAAACGCTTGAAATCAATCGTCATATCATCTGTCATCATATCGCATGGTGAGGTATGCGTGATAAGATGAATAAGTGTCATACCCAACGAATACACGTCTGCGGCTGGCGTTATCTTATTAAAAAGCAACTCTGGCGCAAGGTACCCCGCAGTTCCGGCAAAGGTCATGGCCAGGGATGATGGCTTGGGGGATGCTGTAACACCAAAATCGACCAAGTAGACCTGGAGTGCATCGTCGACGAGTATGTTGCCGGGTTTGATGTCACGGTGAATCACAGGGGGCACAAAATCATTGAGTTCTTTAAGGATCTGTGCAGCATTGCATGTGATCGTGAGAATTTGATCAAAGGTATATCGGTCACCACGTTGTATGCGCGTTTCTAGTGAAGGCGCTTCGATGTATGTTTCGACAAGGTAAATATAGCGATCGCTTTTTATCGTATCCATATAGCGAGGTACGCCTTTAATATGGAGAGAACGTAACGTGCTAATCTCACGTTCAAAAAGCTCAAGTGATTTCAGGTCATCAATCGATTGAAAATCGAACACTTTAATCGCGACTGGCGTAGCGTCTTCTTGGATGGCACGAAGCATGGTTCCTTGGGCGCCGGAACCGATTCTTTCGAGTTTGTGAAACCTCGAAAGCGCTGGATGCTGCTTCTCCAGTTCATTTGGATGTGGCGTTTCATAAGCCAATAAAGCATCGAATGGCGTAGAAAGAGGAGCTACATTCATGGATGCGCTCATGGACTTAAGCTTTGCTGCATCCTGTGATGAATTCTGTGACATCATAGTTTCTTCGTTGTGAGAACTTGGTTAGAATGAATCTGAAAAATACTCAGATTTCAACAATCTGAAGAATTTGGCAGAGAATATGTGTAAAGCCTGAAAAGCAAGTGAATCGTGTTTGTTATAATTATGTTTTCCTTTTTTAAAAACAGAAAAGGATGTGCAATGACTCAGCCTCACCAGAAAATGCAGGTGTCCTACCAGCACATACGTCAGAATCTTCCAATGTTTTCAAGATGTGATGTGTTGTGACACTCCTCTTGCCATATATCCTGAATTCTCGATAATAGT
>JAFOHE010000196.1 GCA_017421975.1 Pseudomonadota bacterium | reverse complement strand
GAGGAATATATCGAGTTTTTGAAGGCATTCGGTGTAGAGTATGATGAAAGATATATTTTTCATAACGTATAATCGGGAACCCCTACGAGGTTCATTTGGGTATAATACACATCAATCCCCCGATAGCCGCTACGCGCCAATTGGGGGCTACTTTCCCAAAGCCCTACTGGCTTTTTAATTGATACATCAAATCTCGTCATGTTTAAAACATACGTAAACAATATAAACATGATGATTAGTTATCAACGAAAACCAAAGAAAACAACTATTTTGGGCATAGCTGTCTGAAAGTTATCGTCACTATTATCGAGAATCCAGGAAAAATATTCGCAATGCGTTTATTGCCTCACGAACTGATAGCATTTGAATAAACGTCTTATTATAAAATGCGACGCGTATTGAGCGCCGCGTGCGGCGTGAGAAGCGGCGCACGCGGGCCGTATTTCGGAATGACATTCCGAAATAGGCTCGCCAAAATATTAATAAATATATTATTGATGTATTAAATATAATTATGATTTTGCATGAATACGTCCAAAGAGGAGGAGCGTTTCTACGCACGGGAAAAGCATAACATCTTTGGGGGCTTCATAGACGGCCGTTTGGGTGTCGAGCGGAGATTCGAGAAGCGCGACTTCATCGTGTACCGGAAACCAGTGGTGGGCTTTGAGCGTGCAACTTGGAATTGCTTCCTGGCGCAGAATATCGACGGAAGCATTGCGATTGTAAACGTGGTATGCGTGACCACAATCGACGCCGACTTGTGAATCGTTCGAAACACCCACGCATTTCAAAAATATGGAATGCATATAATATAAGGTTTCAGGCGTGTATTCTTCAATGATGCCCTGAACTTCTGTGCTGATGACGTCTGGTGTGTATTGCGAATTTTGTGCAAGATCACAAAGGCCGAGCCATGAAAGGGATTCCACGCTGTTAAGGGCTTTTGTAATGAAGGGGTCATCGAGTGATTTTCGAAGGATATTAAAGAGAAATGTCATGAGTGCTGCCGAGGTCGTGGCAGACACGGATTTGAGGAAGCGTTCAGCATCAATGACAGAGAGACGATAGAGTTCGCCGCCAATCATGGCATGGGGAGAGCCATTGAGGGCCGAAAAGAGGAAATGACGCGCGACGAGGTTGTCGAGAAGCGCACGATCTTCGGGGGTGGAGGCAAAGAGATTCGCTTCTGCTTTCATCATGTTGGCGCAGCCCTGGCTGTATCCAATAAGCATGAATGGGCTGTTTAAGCGGCGAATTTCATTTTCAATGATTTCGGCATTAAAGGTAAGGGGCATCAGATTACCTGTATCCGAGCGAATAAAACGGATGTCGTACAAACGTGTGAGGCGTTCGACAGCCGTATTGAGTTCGTGACCGACGCTGCCTTCCGTGATGACGCCGGGCGCAAATACAATGGAGAGATCTAACGGTTTTGGGGTAGGACGCGTATCCAACCATGTCAGCGGATCATGAAGACGTGTTTCGCGGTCAGATGGATGATAATACAGTGTCTCAACGATGGCCTTGCGGCGTGCGATTCGGCTCAGGGAAGCAACTTCATGTGCAGGTATGCCGCTTCTGATTTCGAACCAACGGCGTACCGAATCTATATCGTTCACGAGGTTGGCATCCAGGGTCTGTATGATGAGGGATTCATACGTGCGTGCATAGAACGCCTTGAAAACGCTAAGTTCGAAGGCGGAAGGATATTTTTTGAGTACCGATGAAGCGACGCGCCAGGCGTATGTGTAGGCTTTTTGCGCTTTTTGAGCCTGGGTTTCATCCCAGTCATTCTGCATGATACGTGAAACAAGTTCATGGCCGTAAGCATCGGCTTTTTCTACGCTACGTGCAATTTCGACGATGTCGTCTGCGGCTGGTGCAGCTGGACAATGAGGCGGACGTTTCGGAGAATTTTTCTGATCGGACAGATCGGAAAGCGTGGCGACGCGTTCCGAACGCATTCGGAGCTTTGCAGCTTGGTAGGCGGATACGCTCGTATTGATTTGATGCGCAACTTCGTAGAGTTTTTCAAAATACGATTCGGACGCTCGCGCATTGCCAGGCATAAAATCGCCGCGGCGCGGAATGGAAATCGATAAAATGTCTGAAAAAACAGTGACAAGGTCGGGAGGATCCTTGATCAAATCGAGTTCCATGTTAAACAGACTCATGAGCAGACTTGTCAACGTGCGGTCGCTTCCTGATGCGGCTTCGTAAAGCGTGGCCATGGTATAATATCGGCCACGTTTAATTAGATAATGAACGAGGCGTGTTTGGTTGAGTTGGACGAGCAAACTCGGTATTCGGCTTGCAATACCTGCACTCAGAAGACGCCCCGTATCCACGGGGGTTAAAAATGTCGCAAAACACTCGACGACTTCGTTTGTCGTCTGATCTGCGGTGTATTGATCGCGTAGTCCCGATATGTCGGATATCGTTGGAAGAAGCTTATCTTCGGCATCGAGAATGCGTTGCAGAAAATAATCGATATTAAAGTCTTGAATGAGGAAGGAACCTTCACGCGTCTCTTGCTTCAAAACGCGTTTTTTAATTTCGATGAGATGCCTGAGTTTGGCACATTGGGTGGTGGAAAATACTTGTGCATGATGCGCCAGGAGCCATTCGAGCTGACGGACATTGTATCCGGCGGCATATTTGAAGACGCGTGCCCGCGTGACGGGACAATCCAGAAGGTAGGGAGCTGAGGTGCCATAGATGGCCTGCATTTCTTTTTTGCTGACAATATCGAGATCAAAAAGGTGATTTGCGCTCGGCAAAATACCGATATCTGTGGCTGTGTCACAAGCGGCTTCATCATGGCGAAGCGTGGGGGATTGGTAGGGAATTCCGGTAAAGATCCGGTCAATGATTTTCAGAAGCGGCGCGCATAATGTCATATTCCACTCTGGAAAGGCGCGATCCAGGAGTTCCTGCGCTTTATATCGATCCAAACCACGGGCATGGACTAAGGAAACGAGGAGTGGTTCGATTTCTGCTGTTTCGTCGAGACTGTCAAAAAGGAAGAGCGAAACCATCTTTGCCAGATACGGCATAGAAATCGCGTGATTGAGGTCAATGACAACGCCAAGTTCGTGGCAACGTTCGACCCAGCGTGCGCATTGGTCATATATTTTTTGGGGTAATGGGCCTGTCGCTTCAGACAAATCGTGAACGATTTGGGAGATGGTTGTGTAAAGCGGTTTGTGGGTGAGAATCGAGAAAAGTTTGTCCTTTCCTCGCTCCGGGCGAAGTAGAGCGTTGAAAAAATGATGGTCATAAAATCCGCTGCCATTTTCAAAATGGAGTGTACCTTGTTCCGAGAGCGTGATGGTGATATGGCCGGAAAGAAGTTCGTCTGTCAACGGGGCTGTATGGCTGTCTTTCATATAGAAAACAGGGGATGTTGCCATCGTCCATTCGAGTTTTGCGATTGAATCTGTCAGACCGGAAGAATTGAGCGCCGCATGGAGAATCGTTGTGTCTGTATCAAACGGAGTATCAATATGGATGCGGAAGATGTCTCTGGATAACTCAAATTTGGTAAGACAACAGTGGATTGCTGTGTCGCGTATTTCAAACGTCAGTTCGGGAGAAAGTGTCGTATCTACTTGGGTATGGAGCGCAAGATGGAGTTTTCCTGCCGCCGCCGTTGTCAGACATGGGTCGAACAGATGAAACTCGGGAATGGGGATAACTGGCGTTGTGTTGGTGACTGAAAAATCAATGTCTCCATTGACATCAAGCGTGATGAGGCCTGACGGTGTGCGTTCAAAGTCAATATTAACTTTCCCATCAAAGGTGTTGATATCGGTGTGTGAAGCGCCAAGATCGAAGGGGGTTCCCTTGAGCCATGCGAGTGATGCCTGTGTTTTGAAAGAGAGTGTATGCACAAAAAGCGTCGTTAGGTCGGCAGAAATGCCGAATTTGACCGCTGCAAGAATGGGCATTGGGGCAAGCGTCAAGGGAAGAACGACATCATGGCGGATGAGTGGATCTGAAAAGGTCGTTGTGATGGCGTCCGGGCGGATGCTCGACGAATCGAGAATCTCAAACTGGCCTTCAATGTCCGAAGCTGTACCGATCATGGACAAAGTCCAATCTGGAGAATCTATGCGTTGACCGCATGCAACGAGGGATTCAACCGTCGCTTTGGCAGACATACGCGCTTGGACGGTTTTGTTATCCTCGGTGTCTGTGACGTTCATCGTCGTAGCAAAAGCAATGTCTGTGGCATTTCTTTCGGTATTAAAAGACGCCTGAACGTGGCAAATGCGGTTCGGGGTAAGGGCAATGTCGCACGTTTTGAGCGATTGCCATAACAAGCGCACTGTAAAAGGCGTCAATTCAAAATCGGCATCAAATCCACCTTCCATGAGGTCGATCATGCGTAAAAAGGTGCGTGACAGACTTGTGCCCTGATCCGATGTCACGCAGAACTGTGAGACGAGGTTGGCAAGGCCTGGGTCAAAGCGTGAGAGCAGCATACCTGGAAGCTGAAGATCGTTCATCGGGATACGAATTTTGTCATTGACGATGACTTCTCCCGTAAAACGAATGACAAGGCGCTTTTTCGATGCCTTTGATGATGTGGGTTCTGTCACAATATCTAGGCGTGTCACATTGAGACCGTCAATGGCACGGTCAAACGTCTCTTCGCCGAGTTCAATGGCACGGTTAAGAAATTCTCGCGTCTTTTCGAGAGCGACAGGACTCAGTTCAGCCGCTTTTTCACTCGTTTTTTCTGCGACTTCGCTAAGCTTTTTCCATCCCTTGCTATCGGCGAGTTTTTCGAGATAGGGGGTGGCGTTTTCTTTCCATAAACTCTCTGCTTTGATGAAACCATCTGTTTTCCGAAGTTCTGCAGAGCGGCGCTCAAAAAAATCACCGGCAAGTTGGGCACCCTTTTTAAGGCGGGATGTGAGAAGACCGAGGGTGGAATCATCGGGAGAGTCGTCGTCAGATGTTTCTTCGGATTCCGACGGGCGATCTCCAGGGGAGAGCAAAACGCTCAATTCATCAAGCGTCGTGAGAATGTTCACGATCCGAAGCGGTGTTGAAAATGTCAGTGTGAGGCGGTCAAGCGTGAGGATATGTTCTGAATTGTCCGTACAGGAAAAATCAAAGTGAATGGATGTGTTCTGAGAAACAAAAAGCTTTACGGCACGGTCACTTAGCGTAAGTTCGTGCGTCCCTTCCGTGAGTTTGCCTATGGCATGGACGGCAAATGTCCGGATATTAAGAGGTTGACCCGTCGCCGATTGAAGGGCAATGCGCGTCGACGGCAGCTCATCTTCGACGAGTAGATCGTTACCAAAACAAAATCCCGCTTTTATAGAACCAAACATGTGACAAGACCTCAAATCTGGGATCAAAAGAAAAACAGGCAATCCGCATAATTGTCTGTATCTTGAATAAACATGAAGATGCAATGTACTGTGAAATGATACATTTCATCAGTTCTGCACCCCAAACATTCGATTTTACCATATTATTGTTTATAGAGATAACACAAAATAACATGTAGGTTATTATCTTACAATGTGCGCAAACAAAGAAACTGTGTGATCGAGAGGGATTTTTACTTTCAGGAGATCGAAGGATGTTGTAAAGTAACATGGTTGTCGTCACGGGTGGTGACGAATTTATTTTTTTACCCAACTAAGGAGAAGGATCATGACAAAAGTACGACAGTTGCCCTACGGTGAACTGGCTAAAAAAGGTTTGAACATCCGACTTGCGATGGAAGAAGCGACGCGTTGTCTGCTCTGCGATGATGCACCTTGCTCGCATGATTGCCCAGCCGGAACGGATCCCGGGCGTTTTATTCGTGCGATTCGTTTCCGAAATTTCAAGGGTGCCGCCAGAATCATTCGTGAGAACAACATCCTTGGGGCTTCCTGTGCAGAGATTTGTCCACAGGAACATCTCTGTGAAAAAGCTTGTTCGCGTTGCGGCATTGACAAACCGATCCGCATTGGCGACCTTCAGGCTTTTGCCATGGAACAGGAAAATTCAATGCGCATTTCCGTACTCGAAGCCGGCGCTTCTTGCGGCAAAAAAGTGGCCTGCATCGGGGCTGGTCCCTCCTCTTTGGCTGTCGCTGCTGAACTCGCAAAAATGGGCGTCGATGTGACGATCTTTGACGAAAATGACAAAGCAGGCGGTATGATGCGTTATGGCATTACGCCCAGCCGACTTTCGGATGCAATCATCGATCAGGATATCAAGGCTGTCACGGATCTCGGCGTCAAAATCGTGCTCAATAAACGCATCGAAAAAGACGATGTGGCGAAACTTGTCAGCGATTACGATGCTGTCTACGTCGGTGTCGGGCAGGCTGCGTCTAAGATGATCCCCAATATGAAAGGCGCTGAACTCAAGGGCGTGACGACGGCACTCCCATTCCTAAAAAATGCACGCATCAACCAGGGAAAAATTGGTGATCTCGGACGCGTCGTGATCATCGGCGGCGGCGATGTCGCTATGGATTGTGCTTCTACCGCAAAACAGTGCGGTGCCAAATCTGTCACGGTTTCCTGCGTCGAAGATTGGGATACAATGCCAGCTTCAAAAAAAGAAGTCGATTATGTCGTCGATCTCGGCGTGACGCTCATTCCCGCTTATAAGCCGGTCGAAGTCTGTGGCGATGACAAAGTCTCTGCCGTCAAACTCGTTGCAATGGAAGGCAGTTCTTCGCTTGCTCTCGATGCCGATACGGTCATCTTCGCTGTCGGGCAGAAAGTCTCCGACGATTATAAAAATATTAAGGCTGAGGGGAAGGTCTTTGTCGGTGGTGATGCTGCACTCGTGCGTGGCGCGACAGTCGTCGAAGCCGTTAAGTCCGGAAAAGATATCGCCAAAAACATCGCGAAATTCCTTCATATCTAATTTGCGATGGTCTAACACTCGTTATTCAATTTCTAAATTTTACGAAGGAGTTTTCAAATGTCTAAAAAAGTTGATCTCTCGATCGATTTCCTCGGTGTCCACTGCGAAAATCCGTTTTTCCTTTCCTCTTCGCCCGTCTGCCATAACTACGAAATGATCGCCAAGTGCTTCGATCTCGGATGGGGCGGCGTCTTCTACAAAACGGTCGGTATCAACGGTATGAACGAATGTTCCCCACGTTTCGATAATGTCCGTAAAGAAGACATCGGTTTTGTTGGCTTCAAAAATATGGAGCAGATCTCCGAACATTGCTGGCAGGAAAATGCCGAAATCATTCGCCGACTTAAACACGATTATCCCACAAAAGTTATGGGCGTTTCGATCATGGGCGCGAATGAAGAAGAATGGGCTCTCCTCGCACGCGAAATGACAAAAGCCGGCGCCGATATGCTCGAGTTGAACTTCTCCTGCCCACAAATGACTTCTCATGCTATGGGTAGCGACGTCGGTCAGAATCCTGAACTCGTCGAAAAATATACGCGCGTCGTCAAGGCCAATACGAATGTGCCCGTCATCGCCAAAATGACGCCGAATATCTCTCACATGGAAGTCCCCTCAAAAGCCGCTGTCAAAGGTGGGGCTGACGCCATTTCTACCATCAATACAATCAAATCTATCTGCAATCTCGACATCGAAAATATGACGGGTATGCCCGTTGTTAACGGTAAATCCTCGATTTCCGGTTACTCTGGTGCCGCCGTCAAGCCGATTGCTCTCCGCTTCCTCGCGCAACTCAAACAGGATGCGGAACTCGCCAATGTGCCCGTCTCCGGTATCGGTGGCATCGAAACTTGGATGGATGCGGTCGAATTCCTCCTCCTCGGCGCTGAAAATCTCCAGGTCACGACGAGTGTCATGCAGTACGGATATCGCATTGTCGAAGACATGAAAGACGGCCTCGCCATCTTCATGGAAGAAAATGGATTCACGTCCCTTCGCGATTTTATCGGCAAAGCGCTTCCGAACATCATTCCGTGCGAAGACCTCGATCGCGATTTCCAGATTATCCCCGAAATCCACGATGACCTCTGCGTCCGCTGCGGACGTTGCGCTATCAGCTGCTACGACGGTGGACATCAGGCCATTGAGATCGAAAAAGGAACGCGCCGTCCCATGATCACTGACAAATGCGTCGGCTGCCATCTCTGCCTCAATGTTTGTCCCGTTCTCGGCGCGATTACACCCGGATTCATTAAATGGAAACCCGGTCGCACGCCTCACGATGTCGCGATCAAACATTCTTATGATAGATAATTGCGCTTGATGCGCATCCAATAAAGGCACGCTTCGGCGTGCCTTTTTTTGTTCTTTCGCCTCTCGTTGGTGATGTATGAGCGGTTACCTTTATCGCCTATTTTTCATTGTCACAAATACATAATTTTGAGTATGATACGGTGTCGCCTTTTGCGTCGCGTTTTGCACGATGCAAAAGGCGTGTTTTGTTATCCACTTGTTTCTTTTTGAGAGTGATGGTATGGCTAAAAATTCGAAAAATACCGCTTATGATTGGAAATTCTGCACCATTGGTGGCGTTACACGCGTAAAAATTGCATCCGGACAGGACATCGCACATCTCGATGAACTGGATCAGAAACTTTGTACTGTTTTGAGCTGTCCCATTGTTGGGCTTGAGTTTGACGAAAAAACGCTCGCCATGATGGATACCAACAAAGACGGCAAAATCCGCGTCAATGAAGTCAAAGCTGCTGCTAAATGGCTCACATCCGTCCTCAAGGATCCTGATCTCCTCCTCAAACAGGAAGATACGATTAAGCTATCCGCCTTCAATAAAGAGAATGACGAAGGCCTGAAACTCTTTAATTCTGCAAAACAGATTCTTACAAATCTCGGACTCGATAAAGACGAAATCAGCCTCGCAGAAGCAAGTGACAGCGTGGCCATCTTTGCAAAAACTGCCCTCAACGGGGACGGCATTATTACGGAACAATCCACAGATGATGCTGATCTCAAAGATGTGATCGCTTCTGCTGTCGCAACGGTGGGCTCGCTCGATGACCGTAGCGGACTTAAAGGCATTGATACCGATT
>JAFOHE010000195.1 GCA_017421975.1 Pseudomonadota bacterium | reverse complement strand
TAAGGTCGCCCTTGATGTTATTAAAGAATGTGCTGCCAGCGAGGAGAAATAACTCATGACATCAAAAGCCGAAACACTCGAAAAAATTGCTGAAGCTTACCGGAATAAGGCTGCCAAAATTCAACGCCGCGTCGTCGTTTGTGCCGGTACTGGATGTATCGCAAACGGAAGTCTCGATGTCCGCAATGCGATCATGGATCTGGCAAAAAAAGAAGGCCTCAATATCGTCGTTGAAATTAGCGATTCCATGCCTGAAACTGCTGGTGCCAACACGGTTTATATGTCCCGTTCTGGTTGCCAGGGCTTCTGCCAGCAGGGACCACTCGTCACCATTGAGCCTGATGGCATCCTCTATTGTAAGGTAAAAGTCGCTGACGCCGAAGAAATTGTCAAAGAAACATTGATCAATCATAAGGTCATTGATCGTCTCCTTTACCTCGATATTGAATCTCAGAAACGCTTCAAAGGTCAGAAGGAAATCCCGTTCTACACCCGTCAGCTCCGTACGACGCTTGATCAGTGTGGGTTCATTGATCCGCACGATATTAATGAATATATTGCCGAGGGTGGCTATGCACAGGCGCGTCGTGCCTATCTCGAAATGACGCCAAAAGAAGTTTGTGACCTCGTCCTCGCAAGTGGTCTGCGCGGAAAAGGCGGCGGCGGTTTCCCAACCGGTCGCAAATGGCTTGCAGCCATGGCCGAAAAAGGTCCCAAAAAATACGTGATTTGCAACGCTGACGAAGGTGATCCTGGTGCATTCATGGATCGTTCCCTTATGGAAGGTGATCCGCATCGAGTCATCGAAGGTATGATGATTGCCGCTCGCGGTATCGGTGCCGATGAAGGCTATATGTATGTTCGTGCCGAGTATCCGCTCGCTGTTGAACGTGTTCGTAAGGCTGTCGCCGATGCCACGGCTGCCGGTATCCTCGGAAACAGCATTTTCGGGACTGAACACAGCTTCAATATCCATATCATGGAAGGTGCCGGCGCTTTCGTCTGCGGCGAAGAAACGGCTCTGATGGCCTCGATTGAGGGCGAACGCGGTATGCCTAAACCCAAACCGCCTTTCCCCGCTCAGAAAGGTCTCTATGGTTGCCCCACCATCATCAATAATGTCGAAACGCTCGGTACGGTGCCTATCGTTCTGCGTGAGGGCGCGGAAGGCTTCCGCAAAGTCGGTACCGAAATGAGCCCCGGCACGAAGACCTTCGCGCTCTCCGGTAACGTCGAAAATACAGGCCTCATCGAAGTTCCCTTCGGAACGACGCTGCGTCACATTGTCTTTGATATTGGCGGCGGCGTCACCGATGACGACAATATGCCGACAAAGAAAATGTTCAAATCCGTGCAGATTGGTGGACCTTCCGGCGCTTGCCTCACCGAAAAAGATCTCGATCTCCCACTCGATTTCGATAACCTCAAAAAAATCGGTGCCATGGTCGGTTCCGGCGGCCTCGTCGTGATGAACGATCAGACCTGCATGGTTCAGATCGCACGCTTCTTCATGCAGTTCACCCAGAACGAATCATGCGGTAAATGCGTCCTCTGCCGTGAAGGAACAAAGCAGATGCTCATCCTTATGGATCAGATCATCAACGGTGAAGCGACGATGGAAACGATCGATACACTCGAAGCCCTCGCTTCTGCGATCCAGAAAGGTTCCCTCTGCGCATTAGGCAAAACTGCGCCTAATCCCGTCCTCTCCGTTCTCAAGCATTTCCGCGACGAAATGGTTGAACACGTCGTCAACAAAAATTGTAAAACCCATAAATGTAAAGCACTTTCGCCCTATTCCATCGATCCGTCCAAATGCCGTAAATGCGGTATGTGCGCCAAAAAATGCCCCGTTCAGGCCATCCGTGGCGATCGTCAGACACCCTACGTCATCGATGAAGAAAAGTGCATCAGATGTGGTTCGCGGTGATAGTTATGTGGCTGACCATGTTGATGCTACAGGCAAACATAATTACAAATCAGTTGTAACTCCTCCTACTTGCCAGGCAAACGGATTTACAACCCATACTTGTACAGTTTGCGGTGAT
>JAFOHE010000194.1 GCA_017421975.1 Pseudomonadota bacterium | reverse complement strand
GGTGTATAAAAATCTCTAAGGGGGCGTTGCGGGGGGAACCCCCGCACAGGGGGTAGTGGCGTATTTTTCGAAAACAGAGACGTGTCACGACACGTTTCTGTTTTCGAAAAATAGCCACGTAGGGGGAAACTTCCCCCTACCCTTAACCAATACGTGAAAACATCAGAGTAATATCATCATTTTGCGGTGCACCCTGACAAAACGCTGTAAAATCGTTCCAAAGCCCCTGCATGGCAGTATTGACATCGCGAGCTGCGAGGGCAGAGAGGACTTTTCGCAGACGTTTCTCACCGTACTCAGCCCCCTGCGTATTTTGATACTCCGTCAAGCCATCTGTGTAGAGCAGCAACATATCGTTGGGCGCCAGATCGACATTAATGGTTGCGTATTTTGCATTTGGATTATCGCCCAATCGTTCTCCGCGAACGACGAGGCCACGCACATCGGCACCACGCATGAGAAGCGGGAAATTGTGTCCGGCATTACCGACTTCGGCATGACGTCCATCCGGGCTGATGAGAATCGCCTGAAACGTCATAAAGAGCGTGCGTTTGGCCGACTGACAAATCGCAATGTTCAGCTCTTCAAGCAGTTGAGAAATATTGATGATCTGGTTGTTTTGCATGTGAAGAATGGTGTCGAGAGCACTCTTGGCACAAGCGGTAATCATGGCAGACGGAACGCCATGTCCCGTCACATCACCGATCGTCAACAAAACCGAGTGATTGGGAAGTAAATTGTAACTCCAGAAATCCCCACCGCACGTCGATGCGGGCTGAAAAAAGCCATTGAGTGAAACGCGGCCACATTCAGCGTAACCCGCTGGAGGCAGAAGGGTTGCCTGAATGGAGCGAGCGATATCGACTTCCTTTTCAAGCATTGCTTTTTGCTCAGTTTCAGCCATCAACACCTGAACGCGGTCAGCCATAACATTGAACTGATCGCTCAATTGCGCAATTTCGTCATGGGAATGAATCGTGCTTCGAACAGAAAGATCGCCGCTTGCAATCTGATTGGCTGCATGAGTCAATTTTTTGATATTGCGTGTGATCATAAATGACTGGATGCCGGAGATCAGCCCGCCAATCAAGATGGCGAGAAGCGCAAGGAAGATGGAGCGCTCAAGGGACTCTGATTTACGCGTTTCGCCAAGTTCCTGAATGGCGCGGATTTCCTTTTCCAACCCTTCAATGGAGTAGCCAATGACGATATATCCCTGAACCTCCTGATCAACATCGCTGTCACCGTCATTTCGACCACGTATGGGCACGATATACTGTCGGATAGCCATATCAATGGCTTCGTTTGACTTCGTGACGACTTTGCGCACAACATCTTTAGGCGCATTGTCTTTTTTGAGATCTTTTAGGAACTCGGCTGACACCGACTCAACCGTCGTCACTTCACGCGTGCGATCATAATACGTGGTATCTGCCATATTGAGACGCGAGATATTATCGTTGACGCTCGCCACCCATACGCGTCCTTCGGGCGCGATGATCGTCGCATAGACGGCAGAGTAACTGGCATCGTTCGTCGCATCCGTCTTCGAAATAATAGGTTCTATGAGGCCCTGAAGCCCAGCACGGTCATTATCATACATAAGACTGGAAGCTGGAAGGCTAAGCGTCTTCGTCGTCTGCGCTCCCAACTGATCAAGCGCTTCATATTGGATACGTCGAATACGATCCGTCTCACGATCGACGCTTTCCTGCGTATCTTTGTTTGTAAAAAAGGCATAGACTGAGACAACAAGTATGACAATAAGAACGGCACTGAGCGTCCATTTAATACTGATTCCAATTCGCATGAAAAAATCCTCCAATTCTTTCGAATCATACATCTTTTACACAAATTAGCCAGCTTTGTTCAACGGATAATATCGGAGTCACAAAACATGATTTTTGATCCTAAAAAGTATTGACGCCATATAACGTGTATGCAAAAAAGCGGGCCGCTTTCCTGATGAGGTATCAGGTAAGCCAACTGACAACGCTAAAGTTCGTTGTCTCTCCCTACGCCAGAGCCTAAGACAGTGAATGGGTTAAGCTTTGGCCATGTTTGGTAGTTCGTTCTAATCAACCATTCAGTTTAGCGAGATATTTCTGGAGTTAGTAAGAAATGCGTAATTCTGATTCTGAAGAAAGAGAGTACGAAGACGATATTGATGACGATGTCATGGATGATGCCATGCCTTTCGACGAAGATTCGAATATCGACGATGAACTTGAAGCAGCCGGAATGACCGAAGAGTGGTGCCCTGAATGCCATGATCGGAAACCACACAAAATTCTGCAGGATGGTTCACACATGATTGTGTGTGCCGAATGTAACTGCAAACATCGAAGAGAAAAAAATATCCCGGATGCCAAGCCCGTACCGCACGGAATTTTGACAAGCGAAGAGAAAAAAGACGCGCATCAGCGCAAAGCAGCATGGATTCGTCTGACAACCGCTATTTCGGATTCGGACGTCATCAAATACTCAATTCATGCTGATCTGAAAGAAGGCGATATCATCAGTCACTCCAAATTCGGACGCGGTGTCGTCATTGAAAAAATGGAACCAAGCAAAGTTGAGGTACTCTTCGAGGACGACCTAAAACGCCTCGTCTGCTGCAAATAACGAATCAGCGACTTTACGTCGATTTTGCAGATAATATGGTTCATACCCTGAGCGGCATCAGGCCGCTTTTTTGTTCTGTTTTGACGGGAGTCTAACGTTTCAGCACGTTATGATGTGAAAATGCGATACTTAGTGTATCCAGATGAGTTTTTAATCAGGGATGATTAGTCATGGGAAGAAAATTTTTTGGAACGGACGGTATCCGAGGGCTTGCCAATCAGTTTCCAATGACGGCTGATGTGGCCATGAATCTAGGACGTGCTTTGGTGGCACACTTTCCAAAACGCGGTTCAACGTTTCGTGCGCTCATCGGCAAAGATACACGCCGTTCAGGCTATATGTTTGAATCGGCTCTAGCAGCCGGCATCAATGCTATGAATGGTGATGTTCTGCTGACCGGTCCCATGCCGACACCGGCCATCGCTCATCTAACCCAAGCCATGCGCTGCGATGTCGGTGTAGTCATTAGCGCATCCCATAACCCCTACTACGATAACGGCATCAAGGTTTTCGCACGCACGGGGTTCAAACTGCCAGACGAGGTTGAGGAAGCCATCGAATCCGCTCTCTCCGATCCCGCATCGCTTGATGCTCAGATGAGCCCTGAACACATTGGGCGCTCACGTCGTATCGACGATGCTCTAGGCCGTTACAATGCCTTCGTCAAATCACACTTCGAACGCGAACTGACCCTCGAAGGACTCAAAATCGTCGTTGACTGTGCCCACGGCGCCGCTTACAAAATTGCACCCACTGTGCTTGCTGAACTCGGCGCTGATGTCATCGTGACCGGCGTCGAACCCAACGGCTATAACATTAATGATGGGGTCGGTGCCCTTTATCCCGAACATTGTGCTGAACTCGTCAAAAATTCCGGCGCAGATATCGGTATCTCCCTTGACGGTGACGCCGACCGACTCATTCTCGTCGACGAAAAAGGAAATATTGTCGATGGCGATTTCGCCATGGCCATACTCGCCGTCGATCTCCACAAACGAAATGCGCTCCAAAATAACACACTCGTCACTACTGTCATGAGCAACCTTGGACTCCGTCTTGCCATGCAGGAACGCGGCATCAATGTCATTCAAACAAACGTCGGTGACCGCTACGTCGTCGAGGAAATGTTGCGCGGTCACTACAACCTTGGCGGCGAACAAAGTGGTCACATCGTCATGTTCGATCATGCCACAACGGGAGACGGACTTCTGGCTGCACTACGTATTCTCTCCGTCATGCGGCGTTCTGGCAAAACACTCTCTGAATTGACAAGCATCATGACAAAACTGCCTCAGGTGCTCGTCAATCTACGTGTCGATCGGAAAATCCCAATTTCAGAACTAAAGCAAACATCCACACTCATCGCTGACATCGAACAGTGCTACGGTTCGACAGGCCGCGTACTCGTCCGTTACTCCGGAACGGAAGCCAAATGCAGAATCATGCTTGAAGGCCCTGATCTCGAAGTCCTCAGACGTGATGCCAATGCTATTGCCGCCCTAGTCGCACGCGAAACACAAAGCCATATTGATCCAGCATAACCGCATCCCCCAATTGCCACTATGCTATCGACCTGAGCCCGCTTCTTCAAAGAAGCGGGCTTTATTCTCATCTCCCCACGATGCAAAGCCTTATCACATACAAACATATTCACCCGCCGACACGGACGTCGGCGGGGCTGCCCCCTAAATGAGAAGCACTCACACGAAAAAATGACTTGGCCTGGAAATAACAAAAGCACCTTGTAAGGCCGTTCCATGGAACAGCCTTCGGCGCATGCTACACCTCACGACTACCATCTCATGACACATGTCTGTCTTGTAAGCCCATCCGCGTCCTACGCCAGGGCTACTCGCCGGAACGCCATTAGGCGTTCCGGCGAGTAGCCCCCGGTTGGCGCGTAGCGCCTACCGGGGGATCGAGGACAACCACAGATTTTTTTAACCCCGTAGGGGTTTCCCTGGCAAAACGTGTATTCTTTTG